>CAYQOG010000005.1:0-37500 GCA_964419095.1 Microcaldota archaeon | reverse complement strand
GATTTGGACCCGGGTTCTTGCCTTGGCAAGGCAAAGTCCTACCAGGCTAGACTACACTCGCAAAGTTAGCAAGAAACATTGGCACCTTAAGTATTTTAATGAATTGGATTAGAAGGTCCTGTTGCCTCTGTTCCGCATTCCCAGGCCCACGGCTATGACAACGACTATGGCCGCAACGGCAATCCACATCTCGAGCAGCTGGTCTAGCGGCATGCAAATAACCTCCAATTAGTGCTTTGCTGCAAAACATTATAAAGTGAAACGCACCATTAAAAGCCATGCCAAGTCCTTACAAGGTAGCTATTTTTGACATGGACGGAGTCATATTCGAGAAGCCCACCATAAGCAGCCGAGACGACATAGTCGCATCGAGCTCATGGGACTCCGTATTCGACGAGCTCGGCATATACGACCTTCATGAGAGGCTCAGGGACATATACGTAAAGAGGGGCTTCAAATCCTATCTCGACTGGAGCGAGGCGGCGCTATGCGTGCTCAAGGCCGCCGGCCTGACCGAGAAGGGCTTCAACAAGGTCATCGACTCCCGCGTCTTCATGCCCGGGGCAGAGGAGACATTCAAGGAGCTGCGCAGCAAGAAGATAGTCACAGGCATAGTAAGCGGCAGTTTCGGCGCTATAGCTCAGAAGGCGCAGAAGAAGCTCGGGATAGACTACGTGCTTGCGCACTGCGACCTCGATTTCGACGACAAGGGCATGCTCAGGGATTGGAAACTGCTAGCCACGGACTACAAGGACAAGCTCAAGTTCGTGAAGTACATAGCCCAGATCAACCAGGCCACACTCAAGGAATGCATCTACGTGGGCGATGACATAAACGATACCACTGTATTCCAGAGGGTCGGGCTTGCGATAGCGTTCAACTGCCAGAAGCAGAAGGTCCTGGAAAAAGCCAATGTGGCGATAAAGGAGAAGGACCTTTCCGCAATACTGCCTCACATCGGCATAGAGCCGCAATCTGCCGCACGTCGCGCGAGTAGGGGAGTCTCAGGGCCATAACCCATAACCTGCTCAGAAAACGTTATAAACCGAGAAGGACAATTAACAGTTATAATTCTATAAACGATAGTGGCTGAAATGAAGGTAGGCTTTGCAGATACCACATTCTCCAGATTCGATTACGCGCCTGCAGTCCTGAAGGTGCTCAAGGCGAGCAAGCCGAAGGTCAGGATCGAAAGGTACACGGTGCCAGGCATAAAGGATCTCCCTGTTGCGTGCAAAAAGCTGTTCAGCAAGGGCTGCGACATAGTCATAGCCTGCGGAATGGTCGGCAGGGCCCCGATAGACCTGCAATGCGCGCATGAGGCGTCGCTGGGCATGCAGGCAGTGCAGATAGCAGAGGGCAGGCACATTCTCGAGGTATTCGTGCACATGAAGGAAGCGAAAACCGAGAAGGAGCTGGCAGGGATATGCGAGGACAGGGCAAGGAAGCATGCGCAGAACGCGCTCTGGCTGCTCTTCAACCAGAAGACGATGCAGCAGAGGGCAGGCACAGGAAGGCGGCAGGGCAAGGACGACGCAGGTCCACTTAAGGTGGGGAAATGATATCCATAGCTATAGTAAGGTCAAAGTTCAACGAAGCGATAACCGACAAGATGCTCAAGGAGGCCAGGAGCCATGCAAAGAGGCTGGGGGTCAGGGTGGTGGCAGAGGCCACTGTGCCAGGAGCGTTCGACATGCCCATAGTCATACAGAAGATGCTGGAGAGGAGGGACGTCGACGGCGTAGCAACGCTAGGCGCGATAATCAAGGGAGAGACAAATCACGATGAATTGATAGCGAACCAGTTGGCGCGCGCTATAATAGAGCTTTCGCTCAAGCACAGGAAACCGATAGGACTAGGTATAATCGGCCCTGGAGTGACCGCAGAGCAGGCAAAGAAGAGGATAGTGGCGTACTCAAGGCAGAGCGTAGAGGCCGTGCTCAGGGTATACGAGCAGCTAAGCCCATAACGTTACCGATACAAGATCCCCCTGCCTGATGCCAAGCGCCTTTGTCAGCTTCTTAGATGATATTATTTCAGCTACATTCTTGTGCTTAGAGCGTTTAGGAACCACTAATGCGCACCTGACCCCGCACATCTCTGCCTTGTAGCACATCACCTCCCCAAAGCTCCTTCCGTCCTTTATGAATCCCCTAACAAGGATCCCCTTATTTCTCCTCACAGCAGCAAGTTTCCTTGCGCTCGCCCCAGAAACATTCACGTTCAATGTGCCATGGTAAGGGTTTATCCCAAGTTTCATGACGAACTGGTCTTTGTATCCCTTCTGGCGCAGGAAGTACCTTCCTTTGCCAAGTCCTTTCCTGAACCTTCCTGAAATGACAAGTTTCCTCATGATGCAATTAATCGCACCAAAGATTCATATTAACCGACGCATTTGGTCATATAATATTATTTTTCTATCCAGATAGGCATGAGAGCATGGTTGACTATAAATGCGCCGCTTGCGGCAAGAAGCTAACAGGAGGGCCTGCGCTCTACTGCGAAGGATACGCCCAGTACCACTGCCACAGCGACGGCATTGCCAGCGGGGACATGATATGGAACCGCCCAAACTGCGCTATAGAGTGCCAGCGTGTCAATCTCTGAGATTGGAGAAATTTTTATATAGTAGAAAAGAGCACCATAAGTCTGGATCTGCACTATAGCTAAATTTTTTCGTATATGTTTTTTCTATGCCCTACAGTTCTAATCAACACTTTCTTTGATTGTTCATCTATATCTGCAATTACCCGATAATTCCCAACCCTCAATTTGTGTTCCGGGCGACCAGTTAACTGCTTGAAAAAGGTATGTGGATTGTTTAGTGAAGCATCAATCTTATGCAGGATCCTTTTCACCATTGACTTGTCCAACTTCTCTAACTGCATCATGGCCTCTGCCGAATATTCAAGGCTGTAAGCCACATTACAACCCTAATTTTGCACGTACATCATCAGAACGGAATGTTCTCCCATGCCTTATATCAAGCAGCCCACGCAGAAGAGAGGCTCTGAACTCCAAAGTATACTTTCCTTCATCATCACCTTCAGGTATAAGGTCTATTAAGGCATTTATTATCTCATCATAAGTAGCTCTCTTATAAATTCTCAGCTTGTTGAGTCTCTCCCGTGTGTCCTTTTCCAACTGTATGGTTGTATACATATAATCACTATATAATTGGTGTATAACTGATATATAAAACTTTTGGTTAGAATGCCGCAGGTCGGATTTGAACCGACAGTCTTCCCGTCTTCAGCGGGACGCTTTCCCGGGTTAAGCTACTGCGGCAGAGTAGCATAATTAACTCTAAGCTTATTTATAATTGTTAAGAGAATATCCTTAATGGTATTTATGGCTATTGATGAGAGGTGGCACGGTCTTGGCGAATCCTCCAAGTTCATGAATCTGGAAAGCCTGGAGTTCCGCGAGTACCAGTTCAACATAATAAGTTCAATAGCAAGGAACGGCAACACACTTGTGGTGATACCCACCGGTCTGGGAAAGACCGTGATAGGCGTAGGCGTGATGGCGTCTGCCCTTGCAGAAGGCAAGAAAGCCATATTCCTCGCCCCGACAAAGCCGCTTGCGGAACAGCATTACGTTTCCTTGTCAAAAATGCTCAATGTCAAGGGAGCTCAGATACTCCTGCTAACGGGGGCGATAGGCAAGTCCAAGCGAAAAGACGCAGAAGCAGCAGCAAAAGTCATAGTTGCAACGCCACAGACAGTAGCGAACGACATGAAGAGCGAGCTGCTCGCCCTTGACGAATTTGGTTCGGTAGTGTTTGACGAGTGCCATAGGGCCGTTGGAAAGTATGCATACACATACATAGCAAACGAGTGCGCCGTTCGCGATGTAACCATGGTCGGGCTTACCGCTTCCCCTGGAGGGAAGAGGGAGAAGATAAACGCGATAGTGAAGACCCTCGGAATAAAGCACATCGAAGTGAGGATATCCACTGACAGCGACGTCGCAAAGTATGTCATGCCCAAGAACATCCACATAGTCAACGTAGACTTGAGCCCCAGGATCAAGCAGATCGCGGAAATCCTCAAACCGGAGATAAACGAGGCGCTCAACGGTCTGCATAAACTCGGGTTATTCCGCTTCAACGGCTTCGATAACATACCGAAAGGAAGGCTCATCGAGCTAGGCAACCAGATCGGCAGAATGACAACTAACAATTACAAATACGCTGCGATGTTCAGCTACTCAAAGCTGCTGAACCTGACGCATGCATATGACCTGCTTATGGTAGAGGGCATCTACCCCTTCTCAAGATACATCGAATCGCTCTATGAGAAGGAAGAGAAGAGCAGGACACTGCAATCTCTTCTAAAGAGCGGAAACCTCCTTGTCGCAAGGAACATGGCAAAGGAGGCTCTGAAGAATGGCGAGGAGCACCCGAAAGTCCTCACAGTCCTTGATATACTCAAGGACTTCAGGAGCAAAAAGGTAATGCTCTTCGCGCAATACCGCTCCACGATAAAGATGCTAGTCGAGTATCTCAACAACAACGACTTCAGGGCAAAGCAGTTCGTGGGAAAGTCCGAAGGAAACACGCAGGAGCAGCAGAAGCAGACCATACAGGAATTCCGCGACGGAAAATTCACTGTCCTGGTCGCAAGCTCTATAGGGGAGGAAGGAATGGACATACCAGGAGTGGACATAGTCCTTTTCTACGAATCGATACCCAATGAGATACGCAACATACAGAGGAGGGGAAGAACTGCCAGGTTCGCATCAGGTGACATCTACATGCTCGTGGCAAACGGAACGAAGGATCAGATATACCTGCATATATCGAGGCAGAGGGAACTCAAGATGTTCAATACCATAAGCGAGATAAACAGGAGGCTGACGGGCGAAAGATTCTCCGGCCGCAGCAACCAGGGAACACTAAGCATGTAGCTCGTTTTAACGGAAAGAATGCTTCCACTAAAGCTTTAAATATCAGAAAAAAGAATAACCTATTAGGGGTGTAAGCATGATGGGAAATCAAATGGCTATAGCTGAGCGGGGTACCTCCTCCATCAAAAGGATGGGGGGCTCGATACAGAACCTCGAGAGGCGGGCAATGGCGTATCCAAAGGAGCGCCAGGAGATCATGGAAACTCTCAATTCGTACGCGCACATGTTCAAGGGAACATCCGGAGCAAAGTCGGCCAGGGGTGCCGCGATGAGGATAGCAGCAGTGACGATGCTTGAGGCTCTGCGCGGGGAAGAAACCATTCAAATCTGACCGGAACCTCGGTTTCTAGGTAGCTTTATATAAATTAAGGCACCACTCTTCCTCGGAGGATTCCTAATGGAGAAGAAGTACCTTTACGCGGTAGTAGCAACAGTGATAATAATAGTGCTTGCAGGCCTGATTCTATACTCGAATATGGGCTCAACAACAACCAGCATAATAGCGCCGCAGGACAATCAACCTGTTTCAGCCGCGCTCATTTCCCAATTGAGGATATCAAATAACGTTAGCAACGCGGTCAATGTGACTCAGGCGATAAACAATCGTGTAATAGCCCCAATAACCAATACGAAGCTCAATGCAACGCCCCTCACGATCAACGGCAAGCCCGAATTCCTCTACATAGGCGCTGAATACTGCCCATACTGCGCAGCGGAGAGATGGGCGATGGTGGTCACGCTGCTGAGATTCGGTAACTTCACGAACCTCAGGTACATGACATCAAGTCACACGGACACTTATCCTGATACGCCCACATTCACTTTCTACAACTCCACTTATTCAAGCCCTTACATAGTCTTCGTTCCTGTTGAAACTACGTCAAACAACAGGGTAAACGGGACATATCCAACGCTCCAGACGCCGAACGTCTCAGAAAACAACCTTGTCGGCACATACGATACCGGGGGGTCTATACCCTTCATAGACATAGCAAACAAGAGCGTCCAGGTTGGCGCAAGCTATAACCCGCAACTTATACTTGGAGGGCTCAATTGGACGCAGGTCGGAGCATACGTAAACAACCCGTCATCGCTGCAGTCGCAGGCTATAGTATCCACTGCAAACCTGATGACCGCGCAGATCTGCGCCGCTGACGGGAACCAGCCGCAGAGCGTATGCGGCCAGCCATACGTGACCAAGCTCAAGTCCTCATGAGGAGTGCTCATGGATAGACTAGCAAAGATCGCACTGGTCCTAACGCTCATAGGCCTGCTCGATGCCGCATACCTCACATACGACCACTACACGAATACCCCCGCAGCTTGCCCCGAGAACGGCATAATAAACTGCGGCAACGTCCTCAACTCTCCCTATTCTATACTTCTGGGCATCCCATTTGCAGTTTGGGGCCTTGTATTCTTCATCATTGAAGCCGCACTGATACTGCTCATAAGGAACAACGACCTTTTTGTAATCTATAATGGCATAGGAGTCGCTTTTGTAGCCTACCTGATATACCTTGAATACATAATAGGTAACATCTGCATCTACTGCACTCTCGTCCACATAATAACGGTGCTGTTGTTCATCATCTCCATAATGGGCTACAACTCGATGGGCAAGGGTGCTAAGAAATGAAGCAGCTCGTGTGCAAGGCCATCTCGAAGCGATACGAGAAAGGCAAGTACGCGCTGAAGAACGTCAGCTTCAGCATACCTGCCAGCGGCATATTCGCGCTGATCGGCAGGAACGGCGCAGGCAAGACCACACTTGTGCGGATACTTTCAACGCAACTGTTGCCTACCTCTGGCAAGGCGACCATCAACGACCTTGACGTGGTAAGGCAGGAAGGCGAGCTAAGGGAAATAATAGCATGCGTGCCGCAGGAGGCCAGGGCGGTGGGGTGGCTCACCGCCAGGCAGTTCATAATCGCATATCTCATGTGGAGGGGGTTCACGCATTCAGAGGCAAACAAGAAGGCTGCCGATGCCGCAAAGAAGCTGCACATAGAGAAATACCTTGACCAGCAGAACAGGCTCCTCTCGGGAGGGACAAAGAGGAAGGTGCTCGTTGCCATGGTCATGGCATCAGAGGCAAAGGTGCTATTCCTCGACGAGCCCACGACAGGCCTGGACCCGATCTCGAGAAACGAATTATGGTCCACCCTCAGGGAGCTGAAGAAGGGCCATTTCATCTTCCTTACGACCCACTATCTTGAGGAGGCTGAGAACCTTGCGGACAAGATAGGGATTCTTGAGGATGGGAAGCTCAAGGCCCTGGGCACTCTTGAGCAGCTTAGGAGCAAGGTCAAGTACCCTTATTGCGTGAAGATACTGTCCGATGCGCAGATAGAGAAGCCAGGGAAAGGCGAGATAGTAACAGGAATAGACGGCCGCAAGCAGATTATGACAACAGAAAAGGAGGCGAACGAGATATCACGGAAGCTTATCGGCAAGGGAGTCAGATTCTCAATGAACCCCATGACTCTAGACGACATTTTCTACTACATAGTCAAGAAGCCCATAGAGGAGGAAAATTATGAGGAAGAGGAGCACTGGTAGCCAGCTTTATGCATCGATACTTGTCAACGCTATATACGCGATGATAAACTACCCGATAGTTCTCATTAGCACTGTCCTTGCGCCATTCTCCCTGCTCGTAGTCATAACATTCGTAAGCCACGGAACGCTGCTCCCCGTGGCGATAGCCGGGGCGCTGATAATGACCATGATCTCTGCAGGGACGAGCATGCAGCAGGACCTTTCGCACCTCAAGAACGACTTCAAGCTCCAGGACATGGTCATAAGCTCTCCGACAAGCGCGGTCATCTACCTTGCCGGCATGTCCCTATCAGAGATAGTATACTCGCTTCCGGCGCTTGCGGTGCTGGTGGTCCTCGCCGCAATCTACATTCACACGACCATCCTGGGCGTCATCGGCATGGCGGCTGTAATAGGCATAATGTTCACTTTTGCAGTGGCGCTCGGATTCGTCCTCTCCACTCTCACATCCGACGTGGTTCAGAGCTGGGCATTCGCAGGCATAGTCTCAACAATTCTCTCAGCTCTGCCGCCCGTCTACTACCCGATAACATACATACCCGCTCCCTGGCAATACCTTGCGTATCTCTCCCCCGCGACCTACGCGGCAGAGATAATGCAGAACATAGTAGGCCTCACAACATTCAGCAGCACTACCATGCTAATAGACTGGATTGTGATAATAGTCGTGGCTATTTTCTTCACGTACCTTGCAGTGAAGAAGGCGAAGTGGAGGGAAGACTAGTTCTCGCGCCATCTTGTGAATCTCTTGGCGATATAGAAATATGCGATAGTCTCCACTCCAAGGATTATGAACATGTAGTTATTCACTGGCGCAAGCCCGTAATACCCCTGCAAAAGCACAGCGGCAGGAGTTACCGGAGATAGTGAAAGCACATAGAGCACCGGAGTGGGAAGCAGCGTATACGGGTAATACGTGGGCGGAAGCATGGTCAGAATGACTCCCAGCATGCTGGCAGTAGTCCAGACGCTGTTTATATTCCTGAATATGCTGCCCATGAAGAAGGCTATGGCTATTATCGCTATTGTCAGCATGAAGAGCACTGCCATAGTCACCAGGACGGTAAGAGGCGTGAAAAAGCCGAAGTATATTCCCAATCCCGCATATATCACCAGCCCCGGTATGCAGAATATCAGGTTTGCAATCGCAAAGCCGAGCATGTACTCCATCCGGTCGATCCTTGTTGCAACGAGGAGTTCCTGCAGCCTGAGCTGTATCCTGAATACTGCAGAACTGCCCGCTATCATGATCGATGTAGTAGATATCGTTGCCACTAGCCCTCCTGCGACCGCGTACCCAACGAGCTTACCTCCTGACAGTATGTAGATCAGGAAAAGAAGAGCCAGAGGCATTGCAGAGTATCCTACGACTGTCCAAGGGGCTCTCTTAATCCACGAAAGCCCGTCAAATTTTGCAAATTGTAATACGAAATTAAAGTTCAATTGCTCCACCTCCGTTTATTATGAAAAGATCCTCAAGACTTGGCTGTTTTATCTCGTATCCTTTGCCGACAAGCTTCTTTGCGGCAGTGGAAGTCATGTATGTTATGTGAGTCCCTCCGACCTTGTACTTCCCCTTCGGCCCCTCGACCCTGACCTTCCCTGCGAAACGCCTGAGAAGGTACTCAACGCTTCCCTGCGCCACCGGCTTTCCCTTGTCTATCAATACAACTTCATCCGAAAGCTCCTTTGCCTCCTCCATATAATGCGTAGTTATGACTATCGTACCTTTCATCCTCCTCAAAGCGGACCATACCTCGAGCCTTGATATCGGGTCCAGTCCTGTTGTAGGCTCGTCGAGGAATACCAGCTCCGCATTCGATGCAAGCGCCATGGCTACGAAGGCCTTCCTCTTCATTCCTCCAGACAGGCCACTCATCGATTTGTCCTTCACTTCCCACAGTCCCATCTCCTTGAGATGCTTTTCAGCAAGCGATTTGATCTCTCCTGCCGGCAAGCTTCTCGCGCTCAGGTACATCATGAAGTGCTCCTCCGCGCTGGCTATGTCCCATGGCGCCACCTCCTGCGGTATGCTGCATATCTTTTCCCTCACCAGATCTGTTTCCTTTACCACATCTGCCCCATCTACCAGGATTGTGCCTGATGTAGGAAGGAGCTGTGTTGAGAGGATCCTCATAAAAGTGGTCTTGCCTGCGCCGTTCCTGCCGAGTATGCTGGTTATCCTCTTGTCGAGCCTAAGCTTCGCTATGTCCAAAGCCTTTGTGCCATCGCCATAGCGCTTGACGAGCTTGCTGACCTCTATCATAATCTCTTCCTAAACAGGTTCTGATTATAAACTTAAATAACTTATACCCGAACTATCTAGTGATTTGCATGGCAGACAAGATAAGATGTGCGCACATTCTGGTGACAAATGAGGCTCAGGCCAAGGAGATACTTGAGAAGCTGGGCAAGGGAGAGAAGTTCGCCAACCTCGCTCAGCAATACTCAATAGACGGATCGGGAAAGAGGGGAGGTGACCTAGGCGTCTTCGGGCATGGAGTAATGGTGAGGGAGTTCGAGAAGGCTGCATTCGCGCTTGACAAAGGGCAAGTTTCAGGTATAGTCAAGACGCAGTTCGGCTACCACATCATAAAGAGGACTTCATAAGGATTATAGCCGGTAACGGTAAGTTCGGACGCGTTCTGGTTCTAAAGGTTTATATAATTTACTAATGCCAGTATTAGTAACTAATAGGTGTATTAGTGTTATTTGACCTAAATCCGAAGGAGAATATCAAAGACTTATACGATAGGAAAAAGGAGTTGGATTCGCTATCTTCATCGTTAGAGAATGGGGAGCGACTGATAATAATTTACGGACTTAGAAGGGCGGGAAAGACGAGTCTAATACATGCATTCTTGAACGAACGAGACTTCCCATACATACTTCTGGATATGAAAGATATATACTACACAAGCGGATCCATACCAGTGAAAGCGCTTTACAGCGCAATTGCCAAAGAATTCGCCAAATTTACTGAAAAAGTTGGAATGGACGCAGATATCAACTTGTATGAAGATGCACGGTTGACTGATCTGTTAAAAGAAATAAACGAATGGTGCAAATCAAGGAAATTGCTGTTCATTATTGCACTTGACGAAGCACAGTATCTGAGATTCGGGGGGAAAGTAAGATACGATGGCGTAATTGCGTGGGGTGTGGACAATCTTTCCAATATAACATTCATATTGACGGGCAGTGAAGCTGGCATGCTAAAAGAATTTCTAAGATACGAAAATGTGGAATCCCCATTATACGGGAGGTTCAGAAATGAAATATATCTAAATAGGCTTGCAAAAGACGAAGCTATTGCATTCTTGAAGCAGGGTTTCAAGGAAGTAGGCAAAGATATAAGCAAGGATGAATTGGGAGATGTTATAAAGAATCTAGATGGCATTATCGGCTGGCTTACTTACTATGGCTACTACCGGATAAAGGATAAAATGGCACACAAAGAAGCCATCGAACACGTATTCAAGGAAGGTTCACAACTTACATTGAAAGAGATCGAAGCTGTAATATCGCGTTCGAGGAAAAGATACATTTGCATACTCAAAGCAATCGTTGAAGGGCTTAACACCTGGGGAGTAATAAAAGAGTATGTAAACACGAATGTTGGTGGGATATCGGATACAGTACTAAATTCATTATTACAAACATTAGTAAAACTTGGAATTATAGAAAAAGTACAGGATGACAAGTATGTTGTTTTAGATCCAATAGCAATAGCCGCTATAAAAAAGCTTAAACCATAGTTATTTCAATAATCTGAATAAAGGCAAATTATCACATCATTAAACGCCTTTGATTCTATTTTATAAAACCGCTTCCCCGACAAAATGCCTTCCTATGCATCAGGTAATTACATAACTAGTATGCCATTAAATTTTCTAAAAGAATTTTAGGAAGCCTTTATGGCACTTTGGGCTCGTGAATAAGCGAAATGTTTTATATATGCTCTTTCTAAAAGGTTGTGTGTTATGCTGACTCTAATTCAATTGCTATATTCCATAGTAATAGGCATTGTGCAGGGAATATCCGAATGGCTGCCGATAAGCAGCAAGACGCAGGTATTAATCACGTCTGAATACCTGCTCCACCTTACGTACCAACAGGCCTACACTTTCGGGCTCTTCATGGAGATAGGCACCGTGCTTGCCGCTGTGATATATTTCAGGAAAGAAATTGCGTCCTTGATTAAAACACTCCTTTCAGGCCTCAAAGACTCAAACAGGGGTCTTTTTATCTACGTGCTCACCGCAACAATAGCAACCGGCATAATCGGAGCGCCACTCTACTTTATCGCAGATTCAATAACAGGAGTATCTGTGGTGATACCCATGCTGATAATCGGCCTTGTGCTTATAGGAGACGCACTCCTTATAAGGCACTCGAAGATGAAGCAGAAACTGGGCAATAATACAAGGAAATTTTCAGATCTGAAATTCAAAGACTACATAATTATAGGTTTGACACAAGGGATAGCTGCGCTTCCAGGAGTCAGCAGGTCGGGCATTACCGTAAGTACTATGCTTCTAATGAACGTTGAGCCAGATGAGGCTTTCCGACTCTCATTCCTTATAGGGATATTCGCAGCTGTAGCAGCATTCGGACTAACCCTTATTGCCAGCCACACTAACATAAATGCTGCGCTTGCTGGAATAGGCATAACTGGTTTAGCCATGGCGATCATAACTTCTACAATAGTGAGCCTAATCCTGATAGACTATCTGATTAAAGTTGCGGGGAAGTCGAACATAGTATATCTTACTGGAGCACTAGGTCTAATTGCGATTGCAAGCGGAACATTTTTCCTGATAACCGGAGTCTAAATCCGATCAAACTAGATGCTTGAAACCGGAATCCCATTGTCTAGTGCGTAATAAGGCCCGGTATAACAAATATTGCTACCATCAGGTTGATGAATACAGTTATCGTTATCACTACGTAGAGCCAGTTTCTTTCAAAGAAGAATCCGAATATTGAGAGAAATACTCTTGCGATAGGGGTCGCTATCAGAATTACGAAGCCCATAAGGATAAAACTTGTTCCATCAAGCTGAAACAAGCCTGAAAGTATCTGTGCAAAACTGAAACTTGATGAATTTAATGCCGGAGCTGTTCCTGCCGTCAGATCAAGTGAAAAGCCGCCGCCGTTATTGAAAAGAAGAAAAAAGAGGCCTGTAAGAATAAATATAACCGACAATGCCACCCCACTTCTCAGCGTAATCCCTATTGCCTTCTCAAGCTTCATCATGCGACACCAAAACCACGCAGAATCATCTCAACTCCTGCTATTGCAAGTATTACCAGAAAGAGTTCCCTTACTCTAGGACCTTTTGTTTTATTCAGCACATTTGCCCCATAATATGACCCGGCAAGTACCCCAAGCACTACTGGTGCAAGTAGAAATGGTTGTATGTATCCTAGAGCCCAATATATCGCACCGCCGGCAGCCGCAGTTACGCCTATCATGAAGTTGCTTGTTGATGTAGTTACCTTCATCGGCAGTTTCATTTCCCAATCCATGGCTATGACTTTCAGCACCCCAGAGCCTATCCCTAAAAGTCCTGATGTGATGCCTGCAACACCCATTACTGCTTCCCCAAACCACCACCTGAAGCCAGAATACCTTATCGTCCTCCCTCTGGCCTTATCATAATACTTCCCTTCAAGCTGGAAAGTCTTGGTAGTCCAGTCAATGTTCATCCTGTTTCTCCTCTTTTTCTTGTATTCGATAAAGGTAGGCACGATTGATATAAGTAGAACAATACCAAATATAATGAAAATGATTTGGAAAAGGCCCACCGAATAAATGTATGCGGCAATAAGAGACCCGCCAATAGCTCCAAGAGTTGTTGCTATTTCAAGAGACATTCCTATTTTTATATTTGACAACCCGTCCTTTATGTATCTGCTAGCAGCACCACTGGATGTAGCTATCGTTGATACAAGACTTGCTCCGGCAGCATACTCTATCGGCACCCCAAGCAGTATTGTAAGTGCAGGAACAACAACAACACCCCCGCCTAATCCACTAAGTGAGCCTACAAATCCTGCCACAATCCCTATTATTAGCAAAAATGTAAAATAAATTAGAAGGATCAAACATCATCACTATTTAATTTATATATGCAGGAAAACCATACAATGTCATAAATGATAGCTCTAGACAAATTTATAATTTGCACGCACTCCACACCTGTTAAGAACCACCCTAGAATAAGTGTTTATGAAAGTTTCAATGAGATTAAAACTGTCTGGTTAATGGAGAAGTAAGAAAACGGATTAACGAGGCGAATGACAAATCTAAACAAGTAGCCAAGTATAAGAATGCCCAGCCATGGGCCAGCATGGCTCCGGCTTATCTGGTGCCTTTCATATTTCCGTTCGGGACAGGAATATACGCAGACATTGCGATTGCAGCCAGTGGCCATAATCGCACTCTTTTTCCTCATGTCTTCAGAAAAATTGATAAGGAGGGCGAAATTCCTGCCATAACTTATCTCATAAATATCTAACCGAACGATAAACGTCCTTATAATATTTGTCTGAGAAGTAATAGCATACAGGGAGGGAGACAAAATGATAAAAAAGACAACCAATAGGTCCGGCAAGAAGACCAAGGGACTGACGGACGAGGAAATAGCCGCGATGAAGGAAACACTCAACGAGCGGAACGCAGACAAGGCTGACGGCGAAAGTGCTGTGCTCACGAAGATAGCCGAGATGCCCGAACCGGACCGCGCCATGGCCAAGCGCCTGCATGCCCTAATCAAAGTCAGCGCGCCGGACCTCTCACCGAAAACCTGGTATGGTATGCCTGCGTATGCGAAGGGCGAGAAGGTCGTCTGTTTCTTCCAGCCAGCGTATAAGTTCAAGGTCAGGTACGCCACACTGGGCTTCAGCGACAAGGCGAATCTCGACGAAGGATTGATATGGCCGGTCACCTTCGCGGTGAAGAAGCTTACCCCTGCAGAGGAGACGAAGATCGTAGCGTTAGTGAAGAAAGCGGTTAGTTAAGATCGAGTTTGTCTGCGAGCCCCCAAACCGATTGTCACATAATAAAAAGGCTAGAATAAGTGTACGAAAATTTCAAGACTATCCAATTTCTCAATCCATGGCAACACAAAGATTAATATATCTATATCAATATATAGATATTGATATTATGACACGACAGATAGCAATATCTGAAGAAGCTTACGAGAGACTATCGAGACTTAAAGAGAGCAAAAAATCCTTCACAAAGGTTATTCTGGAACTTACCGAGAAGAAAAGCAAGGATATTTCCGACCTTTTTGGGACATGGAAGATGAGCGAGGCAAAGGCGCAGCAAATGAAAAAGTCAATAAAGGAATCAAGAAAGCATTTTTTTGACAAAGGATATGCCTGAGGTTGATACAACGACAATGTATGATACGAACATTATGATTGACTATCTAAGAGGCAAAGACGAGGCCGCTGAGATTATTAAAAAATCTGCTGATGAAAGAGGTATAAGTGTATCGTCCATCAGCTGCTATGAATTGCTTGACGGTGTGAAAGGAAGCGAGGAAGAGGCACTAGAGTCTCTCTTTGATAGGATTACCATACATTATCTTGACCTTAAGGCAGCAAGGAAAGCAAGCAACCTGCATAAAAAACTTAGAAAAGATGGTAGTGAGTTGAGCACAGCTGATATGTTCATAGTTGCTACCGCCGAAGCTAACGACGAAATCTTCGTAACTCAGGATTCAGACTTTAAAGATTCATACAGCAAGGCTATTGTCTTCGAAAAGTAAGACATTAATACTCCAGTTCGGATATCACATCATTCAACGGTCAGATTACGCGCTATACCGGCAACCTCATAATTCCACCATCTGTTCATAGCCGTTAAGCATGAATTCATTCTCTTTGTTCTCCTGAAATGCGGATCGAATTCGTTCGAACATTGCCTCTTTGTCATATTTCTTCGAGCACACGAGAATGGTATTAGAC
This sequence comes from Microcaldota archaeon, assembly GCA_964419095.1. Lineage (GTDB taxonomy): Archaea > Micrarchaeota > Micrarchaeia > Micrarchaeales > CABMGC01 > JAKAVK01. The sequence goes on along the minus strand of CAYQOG010000005.1, from coordinate 22,042 downwards.
GTGAAGAACCCGACGCTTATCCTGTATACCTTGAAGAAACTCTTCAGAAGATCAACATAATTGTCAAAATTCGTATAACCGTTTGATGACTTTATGAAGTTGATGGCAAATACGCCATCATCAGTAAGTGCGGTATTTACTGAAGAGACAAACTCGTTGACCAGGAATTGTTTTGGTATCAAATCGTTTATGTATGCGTCTAGTATGATTATGTTGTACTGGCCATGCATCCCTTTCACGTATTCGGCCCCATCTCCTATTGCAGTGTGGAGCTTCACATCCTCCTTCAGGAAGTCCCTCATCACGTCCACCATCTCCTTGTTGACATCCACTGCCTCCATGATTACGGAGTTACCTCTAAGCTTGTTGAGCTGGTAAGCTACTGTGCCTCCGCCAAGGCCTATCATAAGCAGTCTGGGATTAGGCCATACGAAGCCAAGCGGCACGAAGAAGTCCCAGTATTCGTGAGTATAAAGTGAATCCTTGTTGAGCCTTGAGTAAACCACGCCATTGAACTTGACTACACGTTCATACTCCCAGTCGTAGATTTCTACCACATCCTCCCCTATCATTACCCTGGTAGTTCTGTGCCCTCTTAGAAACCTGCTAAGCAGATCCGTAACGTCTCACCTTGCGAAAAACTATCGCGTAAAAGGTTATTATTACAATAAGTCCGCAGCACTAGTATGTGCTGTTCAAGATTGCGCGGAGCTCGGTTACCATCTTCTTCTGCTTAGCATCCCTTACATCCATCACTGTAGAGGATCTGTAAGGTTCATTAGCATACCGTGAGTATCCGTCTACTCTCTCGAGAAGCTCCGACCTGCCCTTCCATGACAGGAAGTCGTAGTGCCCGCTGTCAAGCCTGTCCCGGATAGCTGTAACAAGTTCTGTTATGCCTTTGCTCTCCTTTTTGAGATTCTGGATTGTTATTGTCGTCATTTTGTCGCCTAACATAACCGAAGCACTGTCTTTCTGTTGAAGCCTAATCTGGTCGCACTGTATATGGATAAAGCGGCGAAAGTTGTTTTCTAGGATTAGAGCCCCATTACCCACATAGTATATTACGTCGTTCTCATATATAAGGACGTCAATTCCTCATCCCTTGCTTAGGCACGCTGGCAAGCTCCTAAATGCTTAAATAATCGTTAATAGACAAATAATTGACTACATATGAAGATACAATCGATAAACCCTGCCAACGGTCAAGTAAACCGGGAATTTGAGACACTTACTCCAAAAGAAGCCCTAAACGTATGCAAATCAGTCAAGTACGCCTTCGAGGACTGGAGAAACGTGAGCCTTGAGGAGAGGATAGTTCATGTCAGAAAATTCGGCGAAGTGCTAAAGGCAAAAAAAGAGCACTACGCAAGGCTGATAACCATGGAAATGGGCCGCCCCATAAGGGAATCGCCGTCCGAGATAGAGAAATGCGCATTCATGTGCGATGTCTATGCCGACAATTCCAAGAAATGGCTTGCTGAAGAGAATGTCACAACCGAGGCAAAGAAGAGCTATGTCGCATTTGAGCCGATAGGCAGTGTCTTTGAATTGATGCCATGGAACTTCCCGTTCTGGCAGGCTCTCAGATGCGCCATACCTTCAGTGACCCTTGGCAATGTCTGCGTGCTGAGGCACTCTAATTCTGTGCCTATGTGCGCCCTTGCGATTGAAGAGGCATTCAAGGAGGCCGGATTCCCCGAAAATGTCTTCAGGACCATAATCACAGACCACAAAACCGTGTCCAGGATAATAGGAAGCAGGTTTATAGACGCGGTTTCATTTACGGGAGGCACTGACACTGCAAAAAATGTTGCAAAGATCGCAGGGAAAAATATCAAGAAAATCGTACTGGAGCTTGGAGGCTCAGATCCATTCATAGTGCTGGAGGATGCCGATCTGGTTGTTGCAAGCCAGAAAGCCAAGGAAAGCAGGCATCACTCTGCAGGGCAGAGCTGCACATCCGCAAAACGCTTCATAGTGGTTAAGTCGGTTGCAAACGAGTTCATCGAGAGGTACGTGGCCCTTGCAAAAACGCTGGTCGTTGGGGATCCGATGAACACATCGACACAGATAGGCCCTCTTGCAAACAGGCATCAGGCCGAAAAGCTCCGGGAGCAGGTCAATGACGCCATTTCAAAGGGCGCAAAAGTGGAGTATATGGCTGAGATTCCAAAAGGCAACGGCTATTTTTACCCTCCCACTGTCCTCTCCGGTATAAAGAAGAGCATGAAGGTGGCAAAGGAGGAGGTATTCGGGCCTGTAAGCCCCATATTCATAGTCAAGGATGAAAAGGAGGCCATAAAAGTTGCAAACGCGAGCGAATACGGTCTTGGCGGCAGTGTCTGGACCAAGGATCTCGAACGCGGGGAGAGGGTAGCCAGGCAGATCGAGTCAGGCCTTGTCAGCGTAAACGCAGCCGCAAGGTCCGACCCAAGGCTCCCATTTGGGGGAGTGAAAAAGAGCGGCATAGGGAGGGAGCTTTCCAGATACGGGCTCCTGGAATTTGCCAATGTCAAGTCAATTATCATATCGTGATTGGTTATGGCAATGAAAATACTGATAACCGAACCGGAATACTTCGGTGCGGAGGCAAGGGAGATACTCGCAAAGCAGGGCAGAGTCGTTGCCAAGAGGCTTACAAGAGATGCGCTCGAGAAGAGGATACCCGAATTCGATGCCATTATAGTCAGGATAGAAACGCGCCTTGACTCGGAGCTACTCTCAAAGGCAAAGCGCCTCAAAGTGATAGGCTCCACAACAACTGGCATGGACCATATCGACGAAAGCTACGCCAAGAGCCACGGAATAAGCATAATCAACCTCCATGGCACGCACACCATTCCTACAGCGGAGCATGCGCTTGCGCTGATGCTCAGCCTCTCCAGGAAGATCCCCTGGGCGCATGCGGCCCTCTCGCGCGGGGAGTGGAAGAGGTACAAGTACATCGGCATGCAGCTCAACGGAAGGACCCTTGGAGTCATAGGCCTCGGAAGGATAGGGAAGCAGGTTGCGGAGTATGCAAAGGCATTGGGCATGCATATCATAGCCTACGACCCCTACGTCAAGTCTGAAGAGATAAAGATGGTTTCACTGGACACGATACTAAAGGAGGCGGATGTGATAACGATCCACAGCGCCCTGCTTGACGAGACGCGCGGAATGATCGGCGCGAAGGAATTCGCCATGATGAAGAAGAATGCAATCCTGGTCAACACGGCGCGAGGCGAGATTATCGACCAGCATGCGCTGGCAGATGCATTAAGCAAAGGCATCATTGCAGGCGCAGCCGTGGATGTATTCCCGAAGGAGCCAATGGAGGAAAGCAATGTGCTGCGCGCATACGCAAAGAAGCACAAGAACCTGATAATAACTCCGCATATTTCTGCGTCAACAGACACTGCAGTTATGTCTGCAGGAATAGAGATAGCTACAAAAGTCGCAGAGGCCCTCAAGTCCTACAATAAATCCTAATTCAGCCTTTGGGACGGTTCCTGAAATTGTCGAGCTGGTCGTCTTTTTCAATCGCCGCATAGAGCTTCTTCGACAGGGTCTGGTGCACCGACCCTGTCCTTCCGTTCCTTGATACGGTTATAGCTAAAGCCGTTTTCTTGTTGTGCACCAGCTTTTCATCGTTTATCAGTATCCTTGCCCCGTTTGGGAGCCCCGTCACTATCTGGTCAAATCTCAAGTGCGCCTTCTTCAGGCTCGCAATTATGGTTTTGCGCTGCCCCTCTACCCTTCCCGTTGTGAAGATTATTGTATCATGCTTCGGTATGCACTTAAGGAATTCCTTTGCATGGGGCAGCGGCACATCAAGCTTGCCTGGATGCTTAAGGTACTTGTTGTGCTCAAACACCGTTCCGTCAAGGTCTATGAACCATGTCCTCCCATGCCCTCTTGGTATCCCTTCCATGCCCGCTCGCCTATTCGAATTAGATTATAATAACAAAAGATAACTTATTAAGTATCTACCAGGCCAGTTATAAGCATCTGCAATGTGCGTATTCATGTCGGAAAAGAAAGGGAAGCTGTTGATAACCGGGTCATCAGGATTCATAGGCGCGGCTACGGCGCGTGAGGCGGTAAGGCAAGGTTACGAGGTAACTGGTCTTGACCTTGTTGACTCCAAGGACGGCATCAGGTCCGTCAAAGGCAGCATAACTGACCTTGGCGCTGTGAAGAAAGCTGTAAAAGGAGCGGATTACGTTATACATCTTGCTGCAATAACATCGAATGTCGAATTCGACAAGGATCTGGAGAGGTGCTATACGACCAACGTTGAGGGCTTCATGAACGTCATAGAGGCTGCTAAGGAAGCCCGCTGCAAGAAGTTCCTCTATGCCTCAAGTGCTGCAGTATACACTGGCGACACAGGCTTCTCCGAAGAATCGATAATAGACATGAAGAAGCAGAGGAACCATTACGCCAAGACGAAGCTTATCAACGAGATGATTGCAGATTCCTATGCTGATACGTGCAAGATGCAAATCACTGGATTGAGATATTTCAACGTCTACGGTCCAGGAGAGAACCAGAAGGGCGATTATGCAAGCGTGATAACACGGTTCATAAAGATGAGCAGGTACAAGAAGCCGATCTCGATATATGGAGACGGAAGCCAGGCGAGGGACATAGTCTACATAGACGATGTTGCCAAGATCTCGCTTGAGCTGCTAAGGAAGGGTAGGAAACCGGTTTACAACGTGGGTACCGGAAAGGCAACGGATTATGTCTCAATAGCCAACATGGTAAATCCAAAGAACAAAAAGTTCGTGCCAAACCCTCTGTCAAGCTACCAGCGGTTCACACAGGCCGATACCAAGCTGCTGCTTTCCGCGATAGGCAAATTTAAGTTCACTCCTATTTCCGAAGGAGTAATCAGGACCACTAGATCCCTGCGCTGATTTCAGAGCGCATCACAGGAACAACTCGCTGTACCTCAGCAGTATCCTAAGAACGCTTCCGCCGATGGGCACTTCCTTACTGATGCGGTTTATCACGTCAATGTTGTCCTTCGAAAACGCCCCTGTCTTCACTAGCAGGATTGGATACACCAGCAGGCCTAAGGCCACGCCTACGAGCAATACATAGAGCGGTCGTATCTGCAGGAAGAGGAGCGGCACGAGTATTAACCCGAAAATTAAATTGGAGAGCACCACCTTCAGAATGGGTCTAATCTTTATACTTACCTTGAACTGCCCCAACTCCCTGAAATACAGCCAGACCATAACTATATTCCCTATGTAGAAAGCCGCGATTATCATCCCCAGTATCCCAAAAAGAATGCCGAGAACGATTAGAGATGCAAGCTCAACCAAACCTCCAATCAAAGCGAACTTCAGCACGCGCCTTACTTTACCCAGACTTATTAGCAAGTAAGAGGCGTTGGTCCAGAGCAACGAGATGAACGTTCCAAGCGCTATCGGCGGCATGTAGATAATTGATAAGTTATAAGATGCGGTGAACACGGTTGTGATTATGTCCTTTGAGAGCACTGCTGCATATACGATCAGCGGCACAGTGAAGACAAAGCTGTAATATACAGAGTTATGATAGAGTTCTGATATCTTTGACAGGCCATACTTGTTGTACAGCGCAGTAGCGAACATAGGCACCAACACAGCACTTACGGACCCAATTGCTATGTCAAAAATATTGCTTATCTTCAAGGCGATTCCATACTGCCCTATCGCAGCTGTAGATATCAGGAGAAGCGCCATGAAGACCACGACGAAATTGTTGATCAGGCCGACGATTATGGACGTCCCCGCCAGTGGAAGTGAGAACTTCAGGATGTGCCAAATTCTGTTCCTGAATCCTGATGCGACAAAGTGTATGGAGGCATGCCTATGTATCATATACAGGCATATCAGGGTAGCAAGGAATAGGCTTGCAACGTACGCCACCAGCACTCCTACAAACCCAAAGCCCAGAAGGACCAGCGTAATGCTTATTATCGCCTGTATTACCATGGCCGAAGCTGTGGCTATTGCAACCTCCTTGCCCGTACCTAAACCTACCAGTATTGTCGTGAGGATCGGGTATATTATCGCCCCAACTATGCCCAGCATGGCAATGTATACGATATAAACGAAAGAGGTTGAACCAAACAGAGATTGCGCAATCGGGTAAGCGAAAACATCGCCAGCGACCATTATGCAGAGCGAAAGCAAAAGCAGGAAGGCCACTCCGTCACCAACAAGGATCCCTATCCTATGAGAGTGCTTCTCTGCAATTAATTTCGGTATATACTTATTGAAGTAGGGACCGATGTTGACGCTGCCGAATGACACACCTAATCCTGTGATAGCCACCGCAAGCGTATACGTTCCGTATTGACCAGGCCCTATCACCCTTGCGACTATTATCAGCATCAGCCCTCCGGCTATGACATAGATAACTCTCGCCAGGCTAACAAACGAGGCTATGCCTGCACTCTTGACCCCCAGATCCAACGTTTTCGTACTGGTGGATGCAGATTTCATTTGGATTACCTAAGATACAGTCTACTTTTATGATGGGACTACTCCTCTTAAAGCTGTTTTGGTAAGTCGCACTCATTCTCTATAGCAATAAAGATTAGTGACTAGAGAATGCAGGTCCTTATGGGACTTTACCTGCGATTCATACATGGCATTATGCCTATCGTTTATTTCCTTTATTGTAAATCCCATTGAAGTCAGACGCCTGAATATCGAGTCATAATCCATCTTATTGCGATAGAGTGTCGCATGATTGTACTCAATAACCAACCTAACATCATTATTACTCAGCGTTTTCCTGGCACCTATCAGTACCTCTTCCTCAATACCTTCCACATCCATCTTTATCAGGCTGGCTCTGCGCCCCTTAAGAACGTTGTCCAGCGTATCGACCTGCACAGACACGCTGTTCTTTACGTCATCTATCTTCAGGAGCGAGTTTTCGCCATCGCTCTTGCCAGATATGTTGAGCGCGGCTTTGGTTCTTTTGCCCCCCAACGCTAACCGGTGCATCTCCACCTTTCTAAGCCTATTGAGTTTAACATTGTCTGCAAGGCGGTCAAAGTTAGAAGGGGAGGGCTCAAAAGAAATAACCAATCCCTGCGCTGACAACTTCTTCATCAGAGAAGCTGCAAGTAGCGTGAACCATCCATAGCTAGCTCCCACATCAACAAATATGAAGGCCTTATTCTTTCGTACTGAATCAACAATGTTACCCATTATAAGGTCACTCGTCTTTGGCTCGTACAGAAGCCCTCTACTGGACATATACAAATACGTTAGGTCCTGCTCACTGCCGGCATCAAGTCGCATCCTAAAACCGCGCATCTTCGCTGTCTTCCAATTGTGGCTGCCTTCCTTGTGCTTCACATGGAAATTAATCTGATCACGAGAGACATCACAACCATAAATGGAATGAAGAATACCGAATACGGTAGAGTTCTTGTGTATGGCTGCATAGAGCATATCGTGCTTAACGAAGAATCTCTCCAAGTCCATGCTCTACTCTCCTAATACTGAAGGGGTCAACTTTTCCTGCCCTTAAGCAGCATCTTTATTCCCTGGTCAACTGATACTTGGGCCTTGAAACCCAACATCCTCTGCGCCTTGGATACATCAGCAAGCTGCTTCGTTATGTAATTCTTGCGTCTTTCCTCGGGAAGTTTGACGTACTTTGGCTTTATCTTCTTGCCTGTGTAAGCCTGAAGCTTGCTTATCACATAATTTAGCGAGTAGTTCTTGCCTGTTCCAACGTTGTAGACATTATAGCCCTCATTCCTCTTTGAGGCCTTGATCAGCGCGTCTACTACATCAGAGACGAAGACGAAATCCCTCGTCTGCGTTCCATCGCCGTATATCACAGGCCTCTTGTTCTGCTTGAAGCACCATAGGAACTGGCTTACCAGGTTTGCATAGCCTGCCTTGGCCTCTTCGTGCCATCCGTAGACCGAGAAGAATCGCATAGCAGCTACATCAACACCAAAAAGTTTGTTATAGAGCTCGGAGATCCTCTCACATGCGTATCTGCCTTCCGTATAGTAATCGGCAACAACTGGTGTCATGTCCTCTTTGTTTGGCGTAGGCAGTGTGTTGTATATGGAAGATGTCGATGAGAATACAACCTTTGCCTCTGTCTTCTTGGCGAATTCCAGTACCGCAATCATTCCTGATATTATTTCAGAAACAAGATAGGGATTCTTCCTGTACATTGGCGAGGATGAATAGAATCCAAGGTGGAATATCGCTACAGGCGTATCCTTTACCAGCTTGCCTATGCTCTTCGCATCTCCCTTAAGGAACTTTACATTCTTGTTGACCCACTTTAGATTACTTGTGGATCCTGTATGCAGATTGTCAATCGCATATACTTTGTAATCCCTTGATAAAGCCTCAACAAGATTGCTTCCTATGAAACCTGCGCCACCTGTCACTACTACGCTATTTTTTGCCAGAATACCACCGTAATAGTAGCTAATTCCATATAAAGTATTTAATACTATCTATCTCGATAACCATCAACAAGCCAAGTTCTCACGCGACTTGTTTATTTGACAATCGGTGCTACAATTTATCCTCTATCAATTTGGAGAGAAGATGGTATACTGCAACATGCACCTCCTGTATTATCGAGGTCCTTTTTGCGTCTACTATTATCATCTTGTCCGCAAAAGCCTTCAGTTTGCCTCCGTCTCCACCAGCAAGACCTACAACATAGGCGCCCATCTTCTTTGCAGCCTCTGCAGCAACCACGCTATTCTGTGAATTTCCAAAAGCAGAGAGTATGAAGACAACGTCACCTTTTCTTACAAAGGCGCGTGTCTGCCTTAGGAAGACATTTTCGAAGCCAAAGTCGTTTGCTATTGCCGTGACTGATGAACTGTTTGTGGTGAGCGCAATTGCAGGTATAGGTCTCCTGTCCTTGACCTCGAACATCCCTACCAACTCAGCAGCAAAATGCTGCGCGTCTGCCGCAGCGCCTCCATTTCCCATTGTTATCAACTGCCCGCCAGCGAGCAGCCTGTTCGCCATCTCGTCCGCAACTTCAACTACCTGCTTAGGATCGACTTTAATCCTGGCCTCTGCTCCCGCATCCAAATACTTTCTTACTTCAACCACGCGTGCGTCAGTTTCGTTTTTCATATCATCACTAATTGAATAGAATCAATGAGCTGCCATTGAAATCGAAGTTGAACTTCAACTCAGGAAGCCTGAGCTCCTGCTTTATCGCCTCCTGCTTCTGCCTGTTTGCGAAGATAAGGAGGAATGCACCTCCACCGCCTCCAATGCTCTTCACCTCGCCTCCCAGTTCCACTATGCGCTTGCACATCATCTCTATCTCAGAGTTCTCCGAATTCTGGTTTTTATTTGATTTGAGCCACGATCTGTCTCCGATTACATGACCTGTCCCCTTCCAGTTGCCCGAGATCAAATCATCATAGTACTTGTAGGCCATGTCCCTGCCAATTGCAACAGTCTCAAAACTGCCGACCTTCCTTCCTGATTCAAGTATCGCGTTTGATTTCCTCTGTATGCCGGTGTAAAGGAGCATGAGATTGTCCTGCAGCGCGTCAAGGTCCTCCGTCTTCATTATGACAGGATTGACCTTCACCCTTTCCTCAGACATATACTCGTAGAGATTGAATCCGCCGTGCGCAACTGCATATGGATCCTGCAAGCCTGAAGGCTCCTTCAGTATGTCCTTCTCTATGAGTACCGCCTCCCTGGCAAGCTGTTCCTTGGAGACCATCTGGCCTTTCCACGCATGCAGAGCATGAAGCAGTCCGACCAGATAGGCGCTGCTCGATCCAAGCCCTGCCCCCTTTGTCGGTATGTCGCTCAGGCTGACTATCTCTATGCCGGGCTTTATGCCCAAGAGGCGCAGCGCCTCACGCGCGGTGCCATGCCCTATGTCATCTATGCGCCTTGCTTCCTCCTCCTTGGAATATCGTAGCCTGTAGGTCTCGTCAAAGGATTTGTGCACAAAGATGTACATGTACTTGTCAATAGTCGCGTTTACCGCTGCACCAGGGCTCCTTGTGTAGAAGTCAGGCATATCGGAACCGCGACCCGTGAATGCTATTCTAAGCGGCGTTCTTGTTACTATGTTTTGCATGAGACACTCACAAAGCTTGCTTATATGTTGTACACGATCTTGCTTCCTTCAAAGTCGAATCGTATCCTATACTCCGGAAGCCCGAGCCTTTCCATTGCGAGCCTTATCCTCTTGTGGTTGTTCTCCGCATAGACCATCAGGAATCCTCCCCCTCCTGCCCCGAGAATCTTCTCGCCCAGTGCTCCGTTCTCCCTAGCCACGTCAACGTACCTGTCTATGCTCGAATTGGTTATGTTGTCAGTGAGCTTCCTCTTCTCAAGCCAGTGCTCATGCAGGAGTTCGCCGAACCTGTTCAAGTCTCCCTTCTCAAGCGCCTTCTTGCTCTCCATGCCTATCTGCTTTATCCTATGCATCTGCTCAACGGCCGAGCCTGACTTTATGTTCTCCTGCTTCTTGGCCTCTACGGAACTGGAGCTCCTTGTCAGCCCTGTATAGAAGAGCATTATATTGCTCTCAAGGTCCGCAATCGTGCTCGGTGAGATGTTCAGGTCCTTTGATTCCACCGTGCCTGACTTGCTTATCGTATATGCCTTTATGCCTCCCAAGCTGGCAACATACTCGTCCTGTTTTCCCGAAGATTCCTTTAGTATATTGATTGAAATGTGGCACGCCTCTTCAGCAAGTTCTGCTGGAGAACGGTATTCGCGCTTTACTGCATACAGCCCCTTCAGCAATCCCACCGCGAAGCTGCCACTCGACCCCAATCCCGTAGAAGCAGGTATGTCTGCGAATGACATGATCTCAATTCCCTGCTTTACGCCTGTCTTCTTCAACGCCTCCCTTACCATTGGATGCTCGACTTCCGTGGCGTCATTGACTATCTCTGTCTTGGAGTATGCAACGCGCAAGCCCTTCCCGAAACGGCGGTGTATGGCTATGCTCATGTACTTGTTTATCGCAGCACTGAGGAAGAAGCCCCCATATTCCTTATAATATGCAGGCAAGTCGCTCCCACCTCCCCCCATTGGCAACCTAAAGGGTGTCCTCGAAATTATCGTCTCAAAAGAGTCTACGGGATCCATTTAATCATCTATCAAAATAACCTTTCATATGTTGTATCCTACTGATTTTGCATCGTTATAGAACATTTTTACAGTGTCCAGTGACACGTCACTGAGATCCTTGTCCACATTGCCCAGTTTTTTCAGAATGTCGTTGGTTACCGTTATGATATGGCATCCACATGCGTCGGCCTGCACTATATTCAGCAACTCCCTGCAGCTTGCCCATAGCAGCTCCGCATTAGCGTTCGGTTCGAGTATCTTCTTCGCGGCGTTCATTGTCCCGACAGGGTCCCTGCCTGTGTCCGCGATTCTGCCTGCAAACACCGATACAATGCTTGGCGTAGAACGTGAAAGTGCCTTCGATACTGTTTCGACCTGCTCGAGGGTCAAAATCGCAGTTATATTCAGTTTGAGTCCGTCATTCGAGAGCTTCTTGATCAACGACGCAGCACTTTCCCCTTTGGTATTTGTCACTGGTATCTTTACATAGACATTATTCCCCCAGCTCGCTATCTTTCGCGCTTCCTTCTCCATTGTGCCCAGGTCGTCTGAAAATACTTCAAACGAAATAGGGGCATCGGGAATCATCTGCAAGGCTGATCTTGCAAAAGCCTCATAATTAGTAACCTGCGCATTTCTCATGAGCGTTGGATTGGTCGTGAATCCGCTCACTATCCCTTTAGTGTAGAGGTCCTGCATCGTCTGCAGGTCAGCTCCATCTCCGAATAGTTTTATTTTAAATCGCTTAGGCTTAACGGTCATATCCATCGCACATCTTCTACAGCTTCCTTATCTGCTCTCTTGGTATATAAATATAGATGTTCATTCTTGGCAAGACAATAGAAAGGTTTATATACCAAAGCCAGAAATTACTTATATGACCGATCGCGCGCATTTCCCCTGTGAGCGTCTTTTTGAGTTCACTAGGCCTTTATAATTCTGAAGAGAGCAATAGCGACAGCGCAAGGATCTAAAGCTACAGTTGAGTAGATAACATGGACAATGCTAAAACAAAGGGGAGGGTTTCGGTAATAGGACAATGGCATCTGGGAGCAATCAATGCAGCGTGTCTCTCCTCGCTAGGCTATATCGTAACAGGCATAGATGCGAATCAAGAAACGATTTCAAACCTGAAGAAGAACGTTCCCCCTTTATATGAGCCCGGCCTTGCGGAGCTCATAGCCGAGAGCGTAAAGAAAGGCACGCTCTCATTCACTACTGACTTTAAGGCAGGCCTGGCCAAGTCCGAGTTCGTGATAATCGCCATAGACACTCCACTAAAAGAGGACAATTCCTCAGACCTGCAGCCGATAATCCAATCCATCGAGAAAAGTATTCCCTACCTTCAGAACAACTGCCTGCTGATCATAAGCAGCCAAGTACCGGTAGGCAGTTGCGCGATGATCAGGGAGCTCATCCGCAAGAAGAGCCCTGGACTAGACTTCGGGATAGCGTGCGTACCCGAAAACCTCCAATTAGGCAAGGCCATATCCGGGTACAAATCCCCTGATCTGCTGGTGATTGGCGCCGATAACGAAAAGGATGCGGCAAAGGCCGAGCAATTTTACTGGTTTGTCGAATCGAATAAAGTTAAAGTCGACTTGAAGACTGCAGAAGTGATCAAGCTTGCAATCAACTCGTTTATGGCAACCGAGGTGAGCTATGGAAATGAGCTGGGCAACATCTGCGACGAGCTTGGAGTGGACGAGCTGCGCGTGGCCGATGCCTTGCGCTTGGACCCGCGAGTCGGAGCAAAGGCGCAGGTGCGTGCTGGACTCGGCTTTTCAGGCGGTACCGTTGCCCGTGACGTCATAGTGCTTCAAAAGATTGGCAGGGAGAAGGGAGTCAAGACTACGCTGCTAGATGCAGTAATGGCAGTCAACAACGACCAGAACCACATGGTAATCCAGAAATTGGAATCCCAATTCGGCAGCATCAAAGGGCTGCGCATAGGTGTGCTGGGACTGACCTATAAGCCAAACACAAGCGCCATACGGCATTCCGTGGCGATAAAGATAATAAGGGAGCTGGTGCAGAAAGGGGCGTCAGTTAAGGCGTATGACCCTAAGGCCAAATACAAGAAGAGCGATATAAATGTCGACTTCACCAGGTGCAACAACGCTGACCTTGTAGCAGAATCATCTGATGCCTTGCTTACGCTTACCGCATGGCCCGAGTTCAGGGAGCTTGACTTTGCGAAGCTTAGGGGAAAAATGTCAAAGCCCATTGTCATAGATGCCATTAACCTGCTTGATGCCGGCGCAATGGCAAAACTCGGCTTCTCATATTTCGGGTCAGGCAGAGGCAAGAGCGCAAAAACCCCAGAGAAGCAGGAGTTCGCCCATAAAACAGAAGTAAAAAGGAGAGCGCAGGTCTCATTAAAGGATAAGGTTGCAATAATTACTGGAAGCGGGAGGGGACTCGGAAGAGCCATAGCCATTGCACTCGCGAAGGAAGGTGCAAAACTGGTGCTTATGTCAAGAACAGGAAGGGAGCTTAAGAGTGTTGCAAAAGAAACGGGCTTGCCGGGGAGCAGAATTGCAACATTCACGGGCAGCATTTCAAATGAAAAGGACGTGAGAGGCATGGTTGACCTTGCAGTTTCCAAATTCGGCGCTGTTGACATACTAATAAACAACGCAGGAGTCATAGGTCCTATCGGCGCTACTGAGAAAATAGACATCCGAGAGTGGATAAACAACATAAACACGAATATTATAGGCACATTCATGTGTACGCGCATGGTTCTGCCAATACTGATGAAGAAAAAGCATGGAAAAATCATAAACACGGCAGGCTCTGGAGAAAAGCCGCTCCCGAACTTCTCAGCATATGCATCATCAAAATCTGCGATAATAAGATTCACAGAAACGCTAGCCGAAGAACTAAAGCCGTATAACATAGATGTGAATGCCATCGCCCCGGGAAGCATAAACACCAAGATGACAGAGGAAATCTTCACTCAAACTAAGCGGATAAAAGACAAGAGCGCAGAGAAGTACGAGAAGGTCCTGAAGACGGGAGGAACGCCATTGGAACTGCCCGCAAGCCTCGCCGTCTTCCTCTCATCCAGCGCTTCAGACGGGATAACTGGCAAGCTTATAAGCGCCATGCACGATGATTGGAAGGATTTTGAGGGCAGGAAAGACGAATTGGCTACGACCGAAATATATACCATGCGACGCATAGCCCCAGACATGTTCGAGAGGTTCAAGCTCCAGAAGCCAAAAAAATGATCAAGGTATCAAAATGAAAGTCGCTATAATAGGTGCAGGAAGGCAGGGTCACAGGCGCGCTAAATCAATCACGGAGACTGGCGATGAGATAACACTCGTAGTTGACAAGTACCTCCCATTGACAGAGGAATTCGTTTCAACGTTTGGCTGCAAGGCTTCTTCAGACTGGAATGACGCTATAAACGACAAGAAAGTTGACGCCTTGATGATATGCACCCCAAACGACACGCACGCTGAAATAGCAAAGGCCGCACTCAAGGCTGGCAAGCATGTCCTTGTGGAGAAGCCCCTTGCAAGGAATCCTGATGAGGCCAAGGGAATACTTGATGCGCTGAAGGCAAGCAAATCTATCCTAAAATGCGGTTTCAATCTTAGATATCACCCTGCAATTGCCCAGGCAAAGAAGCATGTAGAATCTGGGAAAATAGGCAAAATCATATTCATGAGAGCAAGATACGGCAACACAAGCAGGCAGGATTTTGAGAAAGACTGGCGTATCGATGTAAGCATATCTGGAGGAGGCGAGCTTATGGACCAGGGACAGCATGTACTCGACCTCTTCAGATGGTTTGGAGGGGAAATATCAGAGGTCATGGGATATACCGACACCCTCGCATGGAATGTGAAGCCCGCAGAGGATAACGCATTCGCGCTGCTCAGGGCAAACGCAGGTCATGTCTGCACTCTCCATGTAAGCTGGAGTGAGTGGAGGAACATCTTCTCGCTCGAGGTCTTCGGGAGCGATGGATATGTCAAGATAGAAGGACTTGGAGGATCCTACGGGCATGAGCGGCTGATAATGGGGAAGAAGGATTTGTCAAAACCTTTCAGCGAAGAGGTCATAGACTTCGGAGATGATGAAAAATCCTTCAGGGAAGAGTGGGAGGATTTCAGTTCAGCTGTTAAGGCAAAGAAGGCACCGATGGGCACCGGATACGACGGATGGGCGGCGGTCAAGCTCGCATACTGTATATACGAGTCGTCTAAATCTAAGAAAGCAGTAAAGTTTGATTTAAAGGGCGCATAATTATGAAAAAGATACTGATAACGGGATGTTCCGGATTCATAGGCAGACATGCAGTTTCCCACGCGTTGGAGAGAGGGTACAAGGTAGTTGGGCTTGACATGAAACCTTTCGGCAAGCACGATGATAGGATGGTCTTCATAAAAGGAGACATAAACGATAAGCCAGCAGTGGAAAGGGCAGCAAAGGGCTGCGATTACATCTTCCATCTCGCTGCCGCTACTTCCATAGCGGACTTCCAGTACAACCTGCACAGGGACTACGGAACCAATGTGATGGGTTTCCTCAAAGTCATCGAGGTTGCAAAGAAGAATAAGTGCAAGAAGCTTGCTTACGCCTCGAGCTCTGCAGTATACTCATCGCACAAAGCCAAGATGTACGGTGAGGATGCAGTTATAGACATAAAGACGCTGAGGAACCACTATGGGAAGTCAAAATTCATAGACGAGGCAATAGCAGACTCTTACATGGATGCAACCGGATTGAAGGCGGTAGGAGTAAGATACTTTAACGTCTACGGCCCAGGAGAGGAAGTGAAGCTCCGCTCTTCACCGATAACACAATTCATCCTCTCAATGAGGAAGAACAGCACCATAACTCTGTTCGGCGATGGAACCCAGAAGAAGGATTTCGTCCATATCGACGACGCGATAAAGATAACATTCATGCTCATGGAGAATCCAAATGCAACAGGAGTCTACAATGTCGGCACAGGCGTAGCAACCGCTCTTATCAGCGTAGCGAAATTCATGGCACCTAAGAAAATACTCTATATAAAAAACCCCTATCTCTCATCTTATATCTTTTATCTGAAAGCAGATACAAGAAAGCTCCTAAAAGCTCTCAAAGGATACAAATTCATAAACGTCAAGGATGGCATCTCAATGCTTATTGGAAATGAGGTCAAGGTCTGGAAGAAGCTAAAGGTAAAGGGGTATACAACATGATTGAAAGTGCCATAACATTTACAATTGAGAGACCAAGCGACTTCGACAGAGGCAGGATGACAAACTACAACTTCATAGTCAATCAAATCAAGTCTACCGACCGGGTGGCAGACATCTCCTGCGGCAATGGATTCGGTACAATCGTCCTTGCTGAGAAGGCAGCGAGCGCGTATGGTTGCGATTATTCCAAGGAAGCCATAGACTATGCGAAGGAGATGACCAAGGGACACAGTAATATAAATTTCAAGGTTAAGGACCTAAACATTGACACTATAGAAGGACGGCAGTTTGACGTGATAGTCTCCCTGGAGACCATTGAGCATCTAAAAGACCCTGCGAGATTCATAAGTATGCTTGCTGCATGCCTCAAGCCTGAAGGCATCCTCTTCCTGTCGACACCTAACAAGCTCCACAGTAAGCACGACAACCCATTCCATATAAATGAGCTATCCTATCCAGAACTCGCCAGGCTTCTCAAGAGCAACGGACTTGAAGTTATGAATCTCTGGGGTGCAGTTGAGGTTGGGGACATAGGCTCAAAGGCAAGGAAGCCAGTAAGCGTGATAGCTACTGCAATCCTGCCGAAAGCAATGAGGGAATGGTTGGGCCGGAGAGTTCACATGACTTTCAAGAATATCGAGACTGATCCAGAGGGTATTAAAAAGTACCAAGAGATGATGGTAAGAGCAAGGCGGATAGCATGACAAGTAACACACTGTTCAAGCAGATTCTCCCCGTCCTAATAAGTCCAAGACTATCGTGATGGAATGCGCGCATTGATACTTGCAGGAGGATTCGGCAAGAGGCTCATGCCTCTCACCAGGAACATCCCAAAAACGCTTGTCAACGTTGGAGGCAAGCCGATACTTCAGTGGGAAATAGAGTGGCTTGAGTCATACGGCATACGCGAATTCGTGATCCTCGGAGGCTACAAAGCAGCCAAGATAATCAATTACGTAAAGTCAATAGGCTATTCGGACAGGTTTGAGTTCTCCATCGAGAAGAAGCCGCTGGGCAGCGCTGGAGCTCTCAGGAATGCGGCAGACATGCTCAAGGATGACAGGCAATTCCTGCTGGTGAACGGCGACAACGTGACCGATATAAATGTCAAGAAACTGAGTCTCCATGGGAAATCACTGTGCTGCATCGCCCTGAAGCCGTATAGAAGCCACGCTGGCGTGGTCCAGGTGCGCAAGAACATGGTAACATACTTTGAGGAGAAGCCCATAATCAAGGGTTATTGGATCAATGCGGGCATAGCCCTGATAGATGCAGCATTGCTCAAGATGCTGCCAAAAGTGGGCAGCCTTGAGTACGACATATTCCCTAAGCTCATAAAACAGAGAAAGCTTGCAGGAGCGACGTTCAGAGATTCCTATCACAAAGCTATCGACAGCTACAAAGACTACCAGCAGACAGATGCCGATTTGCGCTCTGGAAAGGTAAAAATCTGACCACTTTGGCCATAATATCAACATTGGCATGACCTATACCAAAAGAGGCTGCAGCCAATTCAAAAGACATATAAAGGTAGCCGTGGAATAATTATTACAGAGTTATAGTCGTAGTTGAAGGGCTCTACTATGCGCAGTTCAGATAAGGAAAATAGGTATTTTACATGACTAAAAGTATTTGCTTGGGAGATGACGGGCCAGTCCTAGAAATTACTACCTCCTTCGGCTGCTCAGTTGACTGCACATACTGCCCACAGTACGCTTTCAAGAAGGGATACCACGGCAAGCGCAGGATGAGCCTTGAAGACTTCAACGCCGCAATATCCACCGTGCCCAAAAACGTTGCCATAGTATTCTCCGGCTTTACTGAGCCTTTCCTCAACAGTGACTGCACAAACATGATAGAATCAGCAACTTCACAGGGGTACAAGGTCTGGATTAATACAACATTTGTAGGCATGAAGGAAGATGATGTCCGCAGGCTTGCAAAGCTTCCAATCTCCTATGTTACTGCTCATTTGCCAGACAACAAAGGCAACGCAAGAATACTCATGACCGAGCAATACAAGAATGTGCTCGCCCTTGCCCTAACAACCCTCCATATTAACGAGACAGTCATAATGAATGGCGATTTCGACAAGGCGAACAACGAACGCGCAGGACTCGTAAAGAATCAAAACTCCCCTACACCCGAAAGGCATCTAAAAGGGTTCTTCGGTTGTGGTAAGTTGGAGCGACCACAATTCGTCATGCTCCCTAACGCAGATGTTGTTTTATGCTGCATGGACTTCGGGGTATCATCGATCATGGGCAACCTGCTCACCCAAAGCTATGGACAAATAATATTGGGCAATGCCTACCGCAGAGTTCAGAATAACAGATGGCAGATGGACGGCGATGTTCTATGCAGGAAATGCGCATCTGCAACTCCGATTCTGGAATTTATTGCATATCGCACACAGGCAAAAGCGGTCAAGTTCCTGAGAAACCAGTATCACGCCATAAATGATCCAAAATGAACAGCAGGGAGAAAAGAGAAGTTGCGCACATCGCTCTCCTGCGTGGATTCCTATATCTCTAAGTTGATAGCAATTGGTGACGGTATCTTGAAAGTAAACATAATCACATCCACCGAGATCAAATATGGCTACTTAAGCACCCCAAGGCATGCGTATGGGTGGGCCAAATACCTGCTTGAGCACCGAGTTGATACTACCCTACTGCTGCCCGACAAAATTGTCGGTGGCAATCCTCCAATACGCGAGGACTACAAGGAAGTAGAGAAATACTACAGCATGGTTCCTAAAAAAAGAATAAAAGACCACATCCTGCGCTATGGATTCGGCCATACGACAAACCTATACACGCAACTGCCAAAAGATGGCATAACCTTCTTCCCGATGATGCTCTATGATTACTTGCCAAATATACTACTGAAGCCGAAAGGGCAGAAGTATGTGATAGGTTGCTGGGGCATGTACATATTCAAACAGGATCGCGTCTCACAGAATGAGCTTTTGGAGAACACTGTAAACCTTTTCTTTCAAAATTTTGTCTTGAGAAGAAAGGAACTACGGGAAAATATCTTTTACCAGGCAATAAACCACAGGCAGGAACGATATCTCTTAAAATTGGGGATTCCGAAGAAAAAGATATTCTATGTCCCGAATTGGATAGACACTGAAAAGTTTCATATCAGGAAGCCTTCTGGAAAGAAGTTGAAGGTCGTCCATGTAGGCGGAATACCCCACAGCTCTGGAATGATCCTTGATATGATAAAGCAAATAGCCACAGATGGCAAGGCCAACGAGTTCGAGTTCTACTTCATCGGCAGATATCAGCCTGAAGAACTCCTTGAATATGCAAAGAAGATGGATAATGTTACATGCACTGGTCCTATAACTGACGAAGAAAAGGCAAAGATCCTGTCAAGGTGCGACGTCATGGTTGTCCCAGAGATCCTGGAAGCCTTTTCAGTAGCCATGCTTGAGGGGCTCTCAAATGGCCTTGCCATAATTGTTGATGACTACAATCCGGTTATCGATGAGCTTATAAACGATGGCGCAATGGCTTACAAGGGAAACAAGGACGATATCCAAAGTTATGTCAAAGCCCTAATGAAAGTCGCCAAAATGAAGAAAAGTAAAGGCTTTGGCCGGGCAAAAAATAAAAATCGCGAGATAGTTGTAAGAAAGTTCGACAGGAAGGTAGTATTAAGTCAAGTCAAGGAGATGTTTGTTAAGGTGAACCAAAGTGGAAACAAATAACATAAATAAAATTGACGAGATCTCGACGTACGTAAGTGAGGTTAAGCGTAAAGCTGACGCTTTGCTCTTTATGCGCAAAATCGCAATCAACTGGTACGATGCGGCATTCTTTAACTTGAAGATGAAGTCCAGTTTTCTTCTCAGGCTGAGAAACGGAAAGACCGTCTTGATAAAAAACCCACACGATCTCAACGACATCGTAATAGAAGCCGCCAGATTTGAGCTATTGCGATCAAAAAGACCAGAGAACAGGGTTCGCGTCTCAAAGAACCACATCAAGCTTAAATTCAAGGGCAAAGAAGTAACGTTCTATTACAACTCTAAAGAGAAATTCAACAATCTCTTATGTTATATATCAGAGAACTATCTCGAACAGCAATTCAAGTGGCTTAACGTTTCTGGAAAGCAGGTACTTGACATCGGGGCAAATGTCGGCGATACTGCAATCGTGTTAGCCTTAAGCGGCGCGAAGCACATCTATGCATTGGATCCATATTCGTATTTGTACGATCAAGCCAAGACAAACATTAAATTGAACAAGCTCCAAGAACGCATAACCCTCGTGAACGGCGGGTGCGGACCACAGGAAACTACGTTAAAGATGAACACCTCATACCCTGGCACGATCATGAAAGAAGCCGCACATGGTACATTTATACACGTCTCAACACTGGCTAATTTAGTCAAAAAATACTCGATCAAGGATGGAATTCTAAAGATGGACTGCGAGGGCTGCGAATACGGCATAATAATTGGCGCATCTGATGACGTGCTCCGCAAGTTCAGCCAGATGATGCTTGAGTATCATCACGGTTACATAGACCTCAGGAAAAGACTGGAGAACGCAGGTTTCTGTGTGACGAATACGGTACCGTTGGGATTCAAATCCACTACTGGCGGTCATGTGCCTATGTACGTAGGCATGCTTCAGGCAGAGCGCATCGATAGGGTTAAGAAATGACAAACGATACCGGAGCAAAGAGCGAGCCGCTTGTAGTTGGCATAATACTCAACTGGAACGGCATCGCAATGACGGCGAATGGTAAGCCTATACTAGAAACATGTCTTTCCTCGCTGATGAAGACAAGATATCCGAATCTAAAGGTCATAGTTGTCGATGCGGAGAGCCAGGACGACTCCATTTCATACGTGAAAAAGAATTACGGTGAAGTGGACCTGATGAGCGTGGAGAACAAGGGATGGGTCTATGGGAACAACAGGGGCATAGAGCTCGCCTACAAGAAGTATCCCGAAGTCAAATACATCACCCTGCTTAATGACGACCTTGACTTCAACGACCCTGACTGGCTCGCCAAGATGATTTCAGTTGCAGAGGAAGACAACAAGCGCGGCACAATAAACTGCAAGATACTCAAGCCAACCGGAGGCATTGACTACTGTGGAGCTCACATAGGCCCGCTTGGCACGCTGAAAGTTGAGAGCGACGCAGATACGCCTCGCAATGTTGAGATAATAGGGGGTCCGGCGATGATAATTACGCGGGAAGCTTTCGACAAGATAGGACTCCTGGACGAGATATACCTGCCATTCTATGGCGGCGACGACGCCGATCTCAGTCTGCGCGTGATAAAGGCAGGATATACGAACTACTACACTCCCAATGCAACGATAACGCACATCGGAGAGCTAAGCACGTACGGCAACCAGAAGATAAAGAGGACATTCACGAAGCAGGAGATTGCTTATTCAACGGTCAGGGGAGTTTACATCTTCCTTATGAGATATTATCCCTGGCGCATTCCAGGTTATTTACTCTTCTGCATCGGCCGTGCCTTCATAACCACAAGGCCGAAACTTAAGCTGCGCCCTGCAGCAGACATAGCGATGATGCTTCCCATGCCTTTCACGGGATTGGCAGAGGCAATCTCGCTTCGCAATATAAAAAAGATTCCGTTCCCAAAATAGTGGTAAGTTCAAGAGGCAGACTCTTTACCTATTTTAATGTTTTCTAATGGGCTTTGAAATCCCTTACCTTCAGGTATGCGGATGAA
>CAYQOG010000004.1:0-45664 GCA_964419095.1 Microcaldota archaeon | reverse complement strand
TAAGAAAACCCTCAGAAAGCAATATATATGATAAAAGCTGTAGTCAATTATATGGCAAATGTGGGCTATTCAGAAGACAAGGTAACTGAAGAAATGCCTATCGATATCTTAAAAAATGAGAAAAACTCTTACATCAGGCAGGCTGCGGCTTTTCGTGAGGCTGCTTCAGAAGATGTTCTTCTCAAAGCTGTTGGAGATACGAATTACGTAGTGAGGGTCTATGCATTGCATAATCAAAACGCTACGGCTAGAATTTTCACGGCAGCAGCGGAAAGAGTACGCGGAGAGCAGCCGACTCAACAAACTAGACAAATAAACGATCTTGTCGATGCGCTACAAAATACTAGGCGCCAGCCAGAGACAGTTCACGCCGCAGATGTCAGTATGGCTCTAAAACGCTTTGATCCGCAAGGACTGGTTGATGTAACCGATTTTACTAAAACAAGTTTTAGACTTGGAAGTCATACATATCCTGTTGTTTATCAAAATGGTTTAGAAGACCCAACTGCTATGGCAGAACGTGCAATGAAGGAAAGCGTAAAGATGCTCGACCCAACGAAGGATATAACCTTTGTTATATTGGAGGGAAACATAGGGGATTCACCTTGCGTAGTGATCTGATAGCTCTAAGGGTCAGGAATAATACTCGAATGGAAGAGGCTATTAGAGGCATGACGCCACACGAGTTCAACCATGCTGTTCGTGGCATCTCTACAAATGATAAGGGTAGGTTGCCTTCCACCCTGGCAAACGCATTAGCGGCAGAGGGTCTGGCACAGGCATTTGAAATTGCAATAAATGGAAGAATAGGTAGCGAAGGGAGTGATAGACCAAGCGACAGGGAACTTAAGAATCTCTGGGATATTCACAAGGACTGGTTAACTGGGTTAAAATGGGATGCTGCCACCTATGAAAAAAATGTTCATGCCTGCAGTTGCAGGAGCAGTTGATGCGAAGTTTGATGATAATGGCAAACCTATTCCACAACGGTTTGGTTATTCCCTCGCTTATTATATGGTAAGTACCTATCTCAGAAGCGAGTATCCGTCTCAAAAGGAGAAGAATGGGATAGCATGGAGTAAGATAGGAAAAAAGGAGTGGGCAAGGCTTACCCACACCGATGCGGATACCATGGTAGGGGGCTTCCTCAGATAGAGTCACGTTGCAATGCTCTTCATTCACTAAAGCCAAAGGCCTGCCGAGATAGATTCTCTACCTCTCCCAGAGCCATAACAAAAGGGGCGTATTAGGTGAGATAATCACTAGTCCTAACGTTATGGTTTAAAAGGTCTACTTTCCAATATCATCCTATGGAAGTTACTATAGACCGCAAAGTAACTAAGCGCTTAAGCAAAATGCCTGTTTATGTCAGTGAAAAAGTATACACAGCAGCAAAGCTCTTGGAACAATATCCTATGATACATGCGGACCTCAAGAAACTCGGCGAAGGAATTTACAGAATGAGAATGGGGGATTATAGACTGATATTCAAAGTATACAAAGAACAAGACCTAATTGTGATAGTTGAAGTAGAAACGCGTGGAGGAATAAGTTACTCCAAAGGATGAAGCTTTCTTTTTGCTATTTCCTTTCCAAATTCTTCTAATGACATAAAATTTCCCACCTTTCCCGTCTTTACTTCTACATCAACTTTACGCAGATGCCTTCTTTCTGCAGGTGTCAAATCCGCTTCACTAATCCTTTCTATAATTACTGGTTCTATAATAGGACTGCCTAGCTTCTTCTTCAGCATCTTTATTTCCTGCTTCATGTCTCTGAACTCTCTTTGCAATTGCAATAAAACAGTCTCATTTTTCATATCGGTCAATACTATATATCAACTCTGGATTAAATATCTTTCGTTTTCTCTCCCTCTTCCAAAGCCAAAGGCCTGCCGAGATAAATTCTCTACCTCTCCCAGAGCCAGAACAAAGAGGGCTTACTACGTCATGACGGCAGCCCGCCGGAGGCTCTCGTTCACTTTTTGCAATATTTCCTAATATAATCTGGCAGAATGGATATACTAGAAACAAAGCTTTATTAATATATTGTTGCAAATAATAGTATTGATAATTATGGACTACGAGGGCAAGGTTACACGGCAGGGGCAGATTACTCTACCAAAGTCAATGCGTAAGAGATATTCCATAAAGGAAGGAGACATGATTACCTATGTGGATCTGGGTGACCATATAGCAATACTGCCTAAAACAAAGAATGCCATCAAAACCCTGCTCTCACTCAAGGTAAAGACCGGAGACTCAGTGCAGAAGATAAAGCAAAAGATAAATTATACTGCTATGGGAACAGCCACTAAGAGTGGTGTCTGAATGCTAGTAGAATCGGATTTGTTCATAGCTGTCATAAAAGAAAGGGACAGGCTTAAGCCTGCGGCATCCAGTATCCTTGAGAATATAGAAGCGGGAAAAGTCGCCGGCACATATGCATCTGTGGCTGTAATACAGGAGATTGTGTTTTGGCTATTGCGGGAAGGGAGGGCTGCAGACATTCTGACAACAGTTGACGCGCTTCTCAACATTAAGAATCTGGAATGGATAGACTTAAGCAAGGACCTATGCCTGAATGCCGCAGCACTAATTGAAGAATACCAACTTAGTCCATTCGATGCCTATCATGCTGCTACGGCCATAAGTAGGGATAGCAAGATCCTAAGTAGTGACCATGCATACGATAAGATAAAAAGCATAGAAAGAGTCGTACTGTCTTAAAGTCCATCCTCTACATCAGTAAGAGACCATTACAGCGCCGCCGCAGCCCGCCGGAGGCTCTCTCCTGTCTCACTTATATTTCAAAATGCCCTCTTTCTCTAAACCCGCTTGCTTAAGAATTGCATTTAGCGTTCCCTGCTTCACTTCCTCGTTATGAATGGAAACTATCACAGTATGCCCTTTCGTATCCCTCAATTTGGAATGACTGCCATGCCTTCCGTAAACGTAGAATCCGTAATACTTGGTGAGTATCTTCACCAATACGATGTCCTTTATTACAAGTTTAGGCATGCGCCTTCATCCCAAGCTTTGCTAAAACAGCTTTAGGATAGTTCTTGGCTTCCTTGTCTGGGCTCTTAAAGATCTCTTCCAATGCAAGTTCTGCTCCTTCTTTAAGCCTCTCTTCCAAGACCTTCAATGTCTTTCCCTGGTCAACCACATGCAGATCTTCGATAACGCCAACGTACCAACCCTCGCTCCTGGTTACCTTTGCCTTGAATCCGTATATGCCCATTTCCAGTTCAACTTTCATCCCCTCGCCTTATCAGTAATATATCCAAACAAGTATAAAAAGCATGCGTTCATTTTTAACCATTGAAGAATGGTCTGCTGAATTATGCCTTCTCTCTGCAAAGGTAAGAGACCATTACAGCGCGGCCGCAGCCCGCCGGAGGCAATGAACTACTCTAAGAACTCTGCATCCTTCATACCTTCAAAATCTGGATCGCCAGTAAGCACCTTTGCGCCTACACTTTTTGCGAGTTGAAGAGCAAACGCATCAGCAAGGCTGAAATTCGGAACGTCCTTCTTAATCCGTGCATGTAACGATCCTACAGCACGTGCCAGATCGGCATCTATATTAATTATCTTGGACAACGATGCGATAAAGTCAAATATCCTAGCAGTATCCTTTCCCTGTCTTTCTGACTTGGACAATACCTCTGCTACAGTTACAGCACTGGTAAACGCTTCAGCATTAAGAGTTATCTCATCAACACGTTTTCCTACTTTCGTGCCATCAAAATACTCTATCCATGCCCAAGAATCTACTACATACCTTTTACCACTTGTGCTCGTCAAATTCATCCTCCTTGGTGAACGGTCCTATTCCCTTAAAAGCACCGAAGCCGCTTTTCTTAACCTTCTCAACTACAATCCTAATTGTTTCTCCGCTACGTATGCCCTCTTCGTCAACGATATCCTTAGGTATAGTTACTATAATCGATCCGCCGAGCTTTCTTGCCTTTGCCAATGCCTCCTCCATAATAAATATTCTGTAGCGACAGATATATAAATTTAACTGTTAGTTTAACAAGTTTAATAAGCGATTAAATAACTTAATTACCTTTTCTTCTTCACCGGTAAGAGCTGATAAAAGATACATTTATGTTGTGAGACTATGACCACAATTGAAAGAGGCAGGACAGGACACACACAAACTGCACCACAACTCGTTTTGCAAAGATTGGATGAGCATGAGGCATTTAGTGCAACAGTTCGGTTGGCAGTAGATGTGCTGAACGGGATAAGTAGGAATACAAAACTGACTTTTAACTCATATAGTGAACGTGGAGAGGCACTGGTTGTTTCAAACGGTAAATTTGATTCGCTTGGTGAACAATCCAGAGGAATTCTATATCAACACGGGCTCAAAGTTATGGAAACGAGGCATGACGTAGCAGGAAACAAAACATTATTTCTCATCGCCACGGCTACAGTTCAAGAATATGAAACTGAACTAGAGCGAAGAGAACCTGGTGGATTCGTAAAGTTTGAAACTTTGCTAAGAGAAGCCTAGATTCTTATTGCATTAACGAACTCCTCTTTGCAAAGGTAAGAGACCATTATGGAATGGCTGACTGGGGGCTAATACTACATTCATCTGCCTTTGTACTTGAAGATCTTATCGTAAGTCGGATGATCTATTATATACAAAACGAAACTTACTATCTCAACCTCATTAGTTCTGATGGTGTAAAGCATTCTCCAGTAGTGCGTCAGTTCAACTCTAAATAAATTATCCACATTTATGGCTTTTGGGATACGTTCCTTCTCTATACTTTGCCCATATGCCGGATTGTACTTCAATATTGCAACTTTGTTATCTATGGACTTCAAGAGCTGAATCTCCTCCGAATTTGTTTTTCCCTTCTTTTTCTGTTCATTTACAACAATGGTCAGCGTTTCATACTCCTCTCTAGCTTGGTCTTGCAAAATTACTCTTATGGTCTTTGGACCCTTCATAATTCCAAACCTCCTTTCTTCAGCCTTCCCATTATATCTCTAGGGGTGTAAGTCCAAACGACCCCTTTTGTAGTGATGAGTATTTTTCCACTTTCCTGAAGGTAATCCAATATTCTCATCAGTGTCTGATGCATTACCTTACGCGGCAACCGTCTCTTCAACTCGGATACCTTGATTACCTGTTTCGCATCTTGCAAGGTGCGTTCTACCATAAGTACTGTATCTAAAGTTGGCGAATGCATTATCTGCGTTTGTATTTGTCCCATAGTTATTAATGTAACAGATAGATATATAAATATATCTATTTTATATAAATATATAATCTAATTCGCACTCTTTAGCAAGGTCCAAAGTAAGGGCACTAAATCGACAGGTGCCTTCTCTCTGCAAAGGTAAGAGACCATTACAGCGCAGCCGCAGCCCGCCGGAGCTAATTGTATATACAAGCATAATACATAAAGTAAACATTTATAAATCTGCAGCGTGTAATATAACTGGTGATAAGATGAGCGGCCTGATTTCGATAAGGATACCTGAAGAGCTTCAGATGCAGATGAAGAAGTACAAGATCAACTGGAGCGAGAGAGTAAGAGACTATCTCGAAGCGCAGATAAAACAGCAAGAGTTATTGCTCTTCTTAAAGAAGCGGGAGGAGATGATGAAACATGAAAAGATGCATGCCGATAGTACGCCTATGATAAGAGAGGATAGAAATACTAGGTGAGTACATGATGGTCGTAGATGCCAGCGCACTTGTTAAGTTAGTAATAAAGGAAGAGGGCAGCCTGAGGGCCACAAGCGAGATAGAATCTGCTATAAGCAGAGGCGAGATTATAGTCTCTCCAGATATCGCCTTGGCAGAAGTCCTAAATGCCATCTGGAAGCATTATAAGCTACTCAAGGACATAGGCAAGGAAGATGTTAGTCAGCGTGTAGACATGGCCCTGCTTGTCTGGGATAAGGTAACGAAAATAGAGACTAGGAAACTGGCGCACGCAGCAATAGGCATAGCTGCATCAGACAATTTGACTGCTTATGATTCGTTGTATGCTGCCATATCGATGTCTAACAATGCTCCGCTACTCACTGACAACATCAAGGATTTTCAAAAAGTCGAGGGACTTAAAATAATATCATTACGATAGCCGCAAAAAGGTGGCACCTGAATGACGGTTTGGCTCTCTGCAAAGGTAAGAGACCACTCCAGACCGGCCGCAGCCCGCCGGAGGCTTTTTTAACCTGCTTTGAGAAAGGAGACTGGCGAGACAATGAAGAACAGCGACCTTGACAGCACAATGGATGTGCTTGACACAATGGAAGCAAGGGATAACAGAAACCCTAATCCTGATCCCAACCCGAATTCCATGCCTCGGCAGAACAAGGTTGCGATAGGCACTGTGGAAGACTTCTTCGACAAGATAAGCGTCGTCGCAATAAAGCTCAACGGGAATCTGAAGGTAGGAGATGTAATCGAGATAGGAGACGAGGAAGAGGCGGTAAGGCAGAAGATAATCAGTATGCAGATCAACCGTGAGAATGTCGAAGAGGCCGGAGATGGGGATTCTGTGGGAATCAAGCTCAAGTACAAGGTAAGCCCTGGTCTCTCTGTCTATAAGATCAGTTCTGTATAGCAACGCAGGTGCATAATGGTCAGACGATGAGCGAGCGCATACAGAAGCTGTTTACTGATTATCACGGCAAATACGACCGAGCAAACCATGTCTACAGCCTTGGCGTGGACATCGGATGGCGCAAGGAAGCCGCAAAGGAGGCTATGATAGCCAAGGAATCATGCATGGTGCTCGACATCGCTACCGGCACTGCAGATGTTGCGATGATGATTGCGCAGGACGCGGCAAGGATGGGCAAGAAAGTTGAGATAACCGGAGTGGATTTCAACAAGGAGATGCTCCAGGTAGGCAAGGAGAAGGTTGAGAAGGCGGGATTGACTAACGTATCCCTTGAAACAGGAGACGCTCTCTCAATGGATCTACCTGATTCCTCTTTTGACGTGGCTACATGCGCATTCGCCCTCAGGAACTTCGACGACCTCGGCAGATTCTTCAATGAGCTCTACAGAGTCTTGAAGAAGGACGGCAAGTTCGTGATACTCGAGATGGGCAACCCTGACCGCGCATACCAGAGAGCAATCTTCTACGCATACTTCGGAATCCTTATGCGCCCCTTAGGCTACGTCCTAGGCATAGATGCGTACAAGTGGCTGCTCTACAGCATACGCCACTTCGACAAGAAGTCGGCTGTTTCCATGCTCAAATCGAGA
Source organism: Microcaldota archaeon (assembly GCA_964419095.1). Classification (GTDB taxonomy): domain Archaea; phylum Micrarchaeota; class Micrarchaeia; order Micrarchaeales; family CABMGC01; genus JAKAVK01. The sequence continues at coordinate 38,410 of CAYQOG010000004.1, read as the reverse complement.
GGATTCAGGGATGTGAAGACGAGGGAGCTTGCCACAGGCGTAGGATTCCTGATAACCGGATTCAAGTAGCCATTAGACTTTTGTCGCGCTTGCATATTTTGAGAGCAACGAGCCCCTGCCCGCCGCTCCAAGCTCGCGGATTGCATTCTCAACATAGCTGTTCTGCAGTTTCACCGCCTTTTCCAGTGCAAGCTTATCCGACAGATCGGAAGTTGCCTTTAGCGTCATCACTACATTCGGCCTCTTCCTGTCAGTCCCTTTGCCCTTTCCGCTCTTTGAATCTGCGAAATCCAGTATGTCGTCGCGCATCTGGAATGCAACGCCCATCTTCATCCCAAATTCATAGAGGTTCTTTGCAACCTTTTCCTTGTTGTAGAATGCAGCGATGCTGCAGCACGTGGCGATCAGGGATGCGCTCTTCATCCTTGCGATCTCCTCGTATTCCTTCAATGAGGGGATCTTTCCGCTTCTCTGGAACGCATAATCGAGAGCCTCGCCGGCGCACATGTCCATCGCAGCCTGCGAGATCCTCTCTATAGTGTCTCGCCCGTACCGCGATGCCACGCTTATCGCCTTTGAGATGAGCGCGTCTCCGGCGAGTATCGCCGCCTCATTTCCGTATTTCACATGGACTGCATCAACGCCCCTGCGCTTTGCATCCCTGTCTATTATGTCATCGTGTATAAGCGATGAGGTATGGAGAAGTTCAGCGGAGAGGGCAAGATCCGCAAAGAATCTGGCGTCCTGGCCTGTGACATATGCGCCCAGAAGCACAAGTGACGGCCGCATCAGCTTGCCTTTCCTGTTGAGCAGGTGCATCGAAGGAAGATACAACTCGCTGTTCCTGAACGATGCCCTGTCAATCGTCGAGACCTTCCTGTCCACTTCGTTTATCGCAGAGGCAACTCTTTCAGGAAGTTTTATCTTTGAGAAGTCATTCAGAAGCATTACTATCACAGGATATGCCTGTTTTCCTTAGCACTAACAGGCTATATCATAACGATTCAGCTTTAAATATCCGACTATGCTGCGGCGCGCTCCACTGCCTGATTGCCCGCCGCGCCGTTTGTGCGGAGGAGCCTGACAACACCTATCATCATTCCGCCGGCGCTTACCGCCACTGCGTGCTTGGCCTCTGACATGGCAGCCAACTTGCCCCCTGACTCGACATTCTTTATTGCGACCGTAGTTGCAAAGGCTCCAGCGGCAAATGCAGCCGCACCTCCGACCTTGGATCCATTAATAATCATGTCAATGCCTCCGAAGATTGTAATGGCAGGCCCCGATATGAAACATGCTACCGCAAACGGGGTATGCGCTCTCCTTAATCTGCCTCTCGTCGCGCCCGTGCCTATCAGCGATACTCCTGTAACTGTGGCCGCGGCAACGCCAACCTTGCCAACGATGCTCAACTCTCCGCTGTCTGACTTCCTGAGCAGATGCGCTTCTACAAGCGTTGCAACTCCTGCCCATGCTGCACCTGAAGTGAATAGCATGGAAGGCAGCTTCCCGCTTTCATCCATTGTGGAACTTAGGGTGCGTTCCCTCCACGAGAAATTATCCGACAAACCGGCAGCGCCCATTATCTGGGCTACGCCAAGCAGAGGTCCGAATGTTCCTACTGCTTTTGCTGCCTTCCTTAAAAGAGGCCTCAGACCGTTTGCTGTCGAGTCTTTCCTTGCTGCGGAAAGGAGCAGATCAAGATTTTCATCCCGTACCCTCGCCCTTTCTGCTTTGCGCAGACCGATCGCCATGCTTCTACCTTCAAGCCATGATTTAAATAGGTTTTGTGCCAACATAGTAAATGACGAACATGGCACTCAACGCGCCGCAGCAGCAGGCAGGAATACTCAGCTTCTACGATGCCCCGGAGCGCGGGCCGAAGCTGAACGCTAAAATGGTACTGGTGGCAGTAGCGGCTTTCGCCATAGTGATAATGATCCTTGACCACATAGCGGGCGCATGATCAGGCAAGCCTAAAGAGGTCGCGCTTCTTCTCGCTAACATCCCCTATCTCGGACATGTAATAGAGTATTGCGCGAACTCCGTTCTCATCAAGCCTTGTCTTTTCTGCAAGTTCAGGAACTCGCTTCTCTCCGCCCTTCAATTCCTTTATGACAGGAGAGGAATACTTCTCAAGGAATGCCCTGAGCATTATGTAAAATTTCTTGTTGAATGCGCGTGTTCCGAAGACCTGGCCATGCCTTATGCTGTCCTCAAGCGCTGCCGATACCGCAGCAGCCTCGCTCTCTGTCTGGAGGACTATGAAGCCATCCTTCTCCAGTTTCTTGATGTTCTCGTCATCGATGTTGCCCCTGACTTTCAGCAGGCCGAACCTGCGCTCCTCCGCATTCTGCGGTATCGTCTGCCTTGTGCTTGCAGGCTGCTCCTGCGGACGCTTTCTCATAAGGAATCTGTTGTATACGTCCTTGCTTATTCCATAGACCCCGTTGAAGAGTGAAATCGCCTTCTTCTTCACAAGCGACTTGAATATCTCCCTCTCTGCCTGGTTCAGCAACTTTTCGACGTTTGCCTGCGTTCTCTGGTTGTATCTGAGCGTATCAAGCTTCTTCAGCACGGCAATCTCATCCTGCGAGAGATCAGCCCTCTGCTGCATAGGTGGCCTCTCTGCCGGAGCGACAGCTTTCTCCTGAGGCTGCGACTTTGTGCCTGTCAAAAGGTCTGCGATGTCTGCCTTCTTGGCAAAGAGGAAGGCATTGCCCTTGTACTTGAAGAAGTCTATCTCATCGCTCTCAGAGAGGCTGAGCTCCTTTATAACGTCAAAAGGGAGGTAAATGGCCAGCTTGTTGTTGTATTTGTAAATTTTCACCATGGGACAACCGATTAGTATTATTAACCTTGTAAAAGATAGTACTCTATTGTACTCATGTAAAATATAAAAGGGTTTGCAGAGAGGCGGATTCCATGCATCATTACAACGTCAAGGCTATGTTTGCCGGTAATAAGGATATAGGTAGGGCAACGCAGCCTAAAGGCAAGTTCACCAACAAGATGGATAGGGGTTTGGTGGTAATCATAGGCGGAAGCAAAGAGTACCACGGAGCTCCCGCACTCGCTTCACTTGCTGCGCAGAACGTCCTTGCCTCGCTGAGAGTCGGCGCAGGATACGCCATTGCATATGTCCCTGCGGTGGTTGCTCCTGCCGTAAGGTCCCAATCGTCATCGATAATAGTCAACGACCTGGGGAAGGAGCATATAATATTCAATAAACGGATAAAGGACTCGGTGGAAAGGGCCGATGCCGTGGCACTGGGCATGGGGATCGGGAGGAAGCCTGGGACGCTCAAGGCAGCGGCGAAAATCCTCGATGTGTGTTTCGCAATGAAAAAGAAGGTTGTAGTGGATGCCGACGCAATACGCGCGCTGCACTATACAAAGAAGAAGATGAACAAGAACGTTGTTGTAACGCCGCAGGACAGGGAATTCGAATTCCTCTCCGGAGAGAATGTCCGTGCGAAGAAACTGGGCCAGAGGATAACTGTTGCAGCCGGACTTGCCAAGAAGCTTGGTGTCAATGTTCTTCTCAAAGGCCACGATACTGTAATAACTGACGGAAAGCGCGTAAAGATTAATCGTTCAAAGAGCACAGCCCTTGCAACCATGGGCACAGGAGACGTGCTTTCAGGCATAATCGGAGGATATGCTGCTACTGGAACAGAGATGTTTGACGCTGCAGTCGCAGGAGCATATCTCCATTCGAGAATTGGCGACGAGCTTGCGCGGAAGATGGGAAGCCATATAATCTCCAGCGACGTAGTGGAATACATACCTTCAATTCTAAAGAAATTCGACAAACTCAGATGATTGGATGGCAGTTGATGTTACAAAGAGGATAAACGATAGCATATACGGGAACATCAGCATATCTGCGCAGGAACTGAAGGTCATAGACACGCCAATCTTCCAAAGGCTCCGCCAGATAAAGCAGCTTGGCGCCACCGACTTCGTCTATCCTGGAGCGACTCACACAAGATTCGCGCACTGCATAGGCACCATGCACATGATGGGCCAGTTCATCAGTGCCGCGAAGAAGAACAGGGGAGGAATCAACACCGGAGACGAGAATGTCGAGAAGCTGAGGCTTGCAGCACTGCTGCATGACCTTGGGCATTATCCCTACTCGCACACGGTAGACAAAGTGGTGAAGAGGCTTGGTGGCAAGGGCCACGAGGAATTCGGTGCGCATCTGCTCAGGAAGTTCTTCGCCGAGGAGCTCGACACGTTCAAGCCCTCCGAGATATCAGACGTGTTCACTGGAAAATCGAAGAGTGCAGGAAGTTTGCTCATATCGTCTGCACTCGATGCAGACAAGGCAGACTACCTGATGCGCGATTCATACCATGCGGGAGTCCCTTACGGCAGGGTAAGCATACCCCGCCTCATAAGGACGATATCCTACGCGGAGAACGGGATAATATTCGAGAGGGACGAGATCGCTGTGGAGGACTTTCTCATTGGCAGATACCACATGTACAGGGCAGTCTACCACCACAAGGCAGTGGTCGCATTCAACATCATGGCAGAGAGGATATTCGAGAACCTGGTCATAGAAGGCTACCTGCCCAATCCGAAAGACCTGCTAAATGAAAGCGATGAATACGCAGTAACAAGGTATACTGACAGCCTCTTCATGGTCGCGATGGGCAGCTACCTTGCAAAGGGAAAGGACGCTTTCCTAAAGAAACTGATAAAGTTCTTCCTTGCAAGGGAGCCTCTGGAGTGCGTATACATCAACCCCGAACCTCTGCAGAAGGCATCTGCTTCAAAGGCGATATCAAGCATAGCCGCATTGGAGGAGAACGAATCCGAGAGGGCGGAATTCGCCGAGAGCGCAGGAGTCATGGCAGAAGAGCTGTTCCCTGCAACGATGCGGCCGCTCAGCCTGATAGATGAGAAGACAAAGATATACATAAAGAGCAAGGGGAAGTTGAAGCCGATAACGGAGAGCGGGGGGCTGGTGCTCAACATGATAGGCAGCAGGACGCTCTACGATGCGCGCCTCTATGCCATGCCTGGAGCAGGGAAGAAGGTAAGTAAAGCTTTGGATTCCTATCTCAAGAAAAGATGAGTGTCAATGCCTACAAGCCCGAGCCATCAAGCAAAGGAAGACTTCCTCAATGCATTAGCCGAGACAGTGAAGGCAGCATACCCTGGCGCAGAAGCAACGAAGGAACAGATAACTCTCTCAATAACAAAGGCAAAGCCCGAGTTCGGAGATCTCAGCTCTTCCATATCCTTCAGCCTTTCAAAGCAGCTCAAGAAGTCGCCAATGGAGATAGCAAAGGCAGTCGAACTGAAACTGGGCGCAAAGGCCTAATCGCAAAATTCAGCGAAACTGGCGGATACATAAACGCCTCTATAAACGCGCCTGAATATGCAAAGACAGTCCTCTCCGCGGTAAACGAGAGGAAGGAATTCTACGGATGGAACAACTCTGGAAAGGGAAAGAAGGTCATAGTCGAATCGCCAAGCGTAAATCCGAACAAGCCCTGGCATATCGGGCATTTGAGGAATGCGCTCCTTGGAGACGTCATATCTAATGTGCTTGCAGCTAGCAGCTACAACGTCGAGAGGGAAGATTACATAGATGATTTGGGACTTCAGGTTGCCGAGTCACTCTGGGGCATAATGCACCTGAGCAATGAATCCCAAGGCAAATACGACCAGTGGCTGGGAGAGCAGTATGTCCTGGTAAACAAGAAGATGGTAGAGGACAAGAACATTGCAGAACAGGTAAATGCGCTGATACACAAGATGGAGGATCACAACAGCAAGGAAGCAAAGGCCGCAAGGGAGATCTCTGAAAAGTGCGTCAAGGCACAATACGACACCTCATCCAACTACTGCATATCCCACGATGTGCTGATTTGGGAGAGCGACATAGTCAGGGAAAAGCTGCTTGAGAAGGCGCTTGCAGCTGCGGACAAGAAAGGCATACTTGACAAGCCAAAGGATGGAAAGTATGCAGGATGCGTCACAATAAACCTTGAGAAGGTGAAGGAGCTCTCAAAGGACTTTGACAACCCCGAAGAAGATACAAAGGTATTGGTGAGGAGCAACGGCACAGCCACATATGTTGCAAAGGACTTTGCCTTCCACATGTGGAAGCTAGGTTTGCTTGAGGATACCTTCAAATACAAGATCTTCATTGACAAGCAGGCGAACGGCAAAGAGCTCTACACCACATCCATTGAAGGCATATCTGCTATTTTCGGTCATGCGGACAAGGTCATAAACATCATAGGCGCGCAGCAAAGATACCCGCAACTCATACTCAAGGCGATGTTCAAGCTTATGGGCCACAACGATGTCTCTGAGAGCATAACTCATCTATCATATGGGGCAGTCGAAGTACAAGGAGGATCGCTCAGCGGAAGGGAGGGCTCCTGGATGGGCAGCGAAGGAAGAAGCTATACTGCAGACTCGCTCCTGGGCGAAGTGAGAAAGAAGGCGCTCGAGATAGTCGAGAAGAGCGAGAAGATAGCGGACAAGAGCAAGTCTGATGAGATCTCCAGTGCCGTTGCGCTTGGGGCAATAAAGTTCGAGTTCCTGAGGATAGCTCCGGAGAAGCAGGTAACATTCTCATGGGAGAAGGCCCTCAACTTCGAGAGCAACAGCGCACCATACTGCATGTACACATATGCGAGATCAAGAAGGATACTGGAGAAAGCAGGTCACACTTCCACAGAGCTCAAAGACTCGGATTACAAGCAGATGACCGAAGGCGCTGATTTCGAGCTCGCAAAGCTGCTCGGGGAAGCTCCCGATGTGGTTGAGAAAGCATGCAGCGAATGCCGACCAAACGTCATAACCGACTACCTGCTGGAACTTTCAGCACTATTCGGCAGATTCTACGAGAAGATGCCCGTGATAAAAGGGGGAGAGGCGAAGAATCTTAGACTTGCGCTCGTATCTGCAACAATGCAGACCACCAAGAACATGCTCCTGCTGCTTGGCATTGGCACCGTTGAATCAATGTGACTACTTTATTATTCCTGAAAGCAGCTCATAGCTTCTGAGCGCATCCTCCTTGTTGACCACTATGATGGTTTCGGTGTAGCACGAGATAAGCTCCACTACGTTTATGTTCTGTTCTGCAAGCAGTGATGTGAGGAAAGCTATGACCCCGGATCCGCTCTCCAAATTCTCTCCAGAATATATTATCAGAGTGGAGCAGTTGTCATTTACCTTTACAATGCTCTGTCTTGCCTTCTTCCCCAACCCCTTCACAACATCCTTCCTTGTAAGGTAAACATAATACTCGTCTATCTTGACTTTTGCGTCGTTTGGAATGTCCAACTCATCTTCAGACACAATTACATGGACTCCGTCTAGCAGTGCAATCCTGTTCTCCTTGAGCACCTTGAGCGCCCTGTTCTCGATGCTGCCTTTAACAGACTCTATGTGCTCGGCATACCTTCTTATTGCGGCCTTGATCGCCTGGTAGTTCTTTATTCCCAGCTCCTTTTGTATCAGCCTGGCAAGGGCGCTGAAGTTTACTATGCCGTACTCTAGGGCTTCCTGTGTATATGGCTTGTTCTTCAGATATATTCTCACTGTATCTGAGATGCTCATGATATTGCAACTACTACAAAATATATAAATGTATCATTTGGAACACAGAAGACTCATATTGTATCATTCTTGCCGCATCATTAATATACAAGGTCCGGCATAATATATCTGAAGGACAATAAGGTGAAAATATGCAGACGAAGAAGAACGCAAAGGAGAATCTCAAGCTTGAGGAGAGTGGAAAGATAGAGCTCCCAATAGACTTCGACGATCCTAGCGTTGCTAAGGAACTGAGCAAGTTCATAGAGGAGAACCAGCCTGTACTCACATTCCAGTTCCCTAAGAACAAGAAGAACACCATGATTATACACTTCACCAAGGCAGATGCAGACCCTGAAGAGGCGGAAGACGCACCTCTAGCACCTTACAATCCTGCCGAAGTGCCGTCATACATAAGATAAGCGAATTGCATGCAGCGACTAAGAAATCCTACGGTAGAGCCTAAGTTCCCCGGTCCGAGCATCAGCTCAGACATCGGCGTCTCTTTCCGTGTGGCGAAGTACGACCATCCGGATTCCGATCTGGATTCCGTAGTCAGTCTAATAAACAGGGAGAGCAAGAAATCTGGCGCGTTGCTAAAAGTTGACAAGCAGCAGGTGGGAAGATGGATGGTACATCGCAATTCCTTCATAGCTGTCGATAATGGGACGGCGCAAGTTGTAGCGCACATGGCTGTCGTCCAATGGCCCGGATGTTTCGAAGTCAGATCCATAGTTGTTAGGGAAGACCATAGGGGCAAGGGGATATACGGCATAATGTCAGATGCCATAATCGAGGCTATATTTGCTGTCAACCCGGAAACATTGGTGGTTGAGATAAAAAACGGCAACAGCAATGGAAGAGGGCTCCTCGAGCAGCAAGGATTCAAGGTGACTGGCATTTCAGGAGTGCTGGCGCTTGGTGTGCAGCTTCAAGAAGCACAGCAGACCCCTGACAGGGCTGCATACCTGCTGATAGCTGAAAGCTACAAGAAGCTGGAGCCGCTAAAAGGCGGACTAAGAGGAATATAAACTTTTATAACGAATTTGAGGTGGAGTGCGATTATGGCATCAAAGAAAAAGGTTGTATTGGCATATAGCGGCGGGCTCGACACATCTGTGATACTAAAATGGCTGGTCAATAAGGGCTACGAAGTTATCTGCTTCGTAGGCAATATCGGCCAGGTCGATGATTTCGGGGCTGTCAAGAAGAAGGCCCTAAGCGCAGGGGCATCCAAGGTATATGTGGAGGACCTAAGAAGGGAATTCGTGACCGACTTCATCTTTCCCGCGCTGCGTGGCAATGCGCTATATGAGGGAAGATATCTCCTAGGAACTTCGATAGCACGTCCCTTGCTGGCAAAGGCCCAGATGGAGATAGCATCAAAGGAAGGAGCGCAGTATGTGGCTCACGGTGCTACCGGAAAGGGAAACGACCAGGTGCGATTCGAGCTTACCTACTACGCACTCAACCCTGAGATAAATATCATCTCGCCATGGAAAGACCCCGAGTTCCTCTCCGATTTTAAGGGCAGAAGCGACATGATTGCTTACGCAGAGAAATACGGGATACCTGTAAAGGCCACAAAGGCAAAACCTTACAGCGAGGACGAAAACCTTATGCACATAAGCCATGAGGCCGGAGTCCTCGAGGATCCGGCTTACAGGCCTCCAGAGCATGTTTTCTCAAAAACCGCATCAATAGAAAAAGCCCCTGCAAAGGAAACGATAGTCGAGATATATTTCAAGGACGGGACGCCGGTAAAAATAGTCGATAAGACTCACAAGGTCACCGAGACAGACCCTCTGGGACTCTTCATCCACCTTAACAAGATAGGGAGCGAGAATGGGATAGGGAGGGTGGACATGGTCGAGAACAGGTTCATAGGCATAAAATCGCGCGGAGTCTACGAGACTCCTGGGGCCACCATCCTATGGGCCGCGCACAGGGACATTGAGGGTATAGCCATGGACAAAGAGGTCATGCACATAAGGGATACGCTGATTCCAAAGTTCTCAGAGCTGATATACAACGGCTTCTGGTTCTCACCAGAGATGGATTTTCTGATGAACGCGTTTGACAAGAGCCAGGAAGCGATAGACGGAAAGGTAATACTATCGCTGCTCAAAGGCAACGTAAATACGATAGGCAGGGAGTCGCCGACCTCTCTCTATGACCAGAGGCAGTCTAGCATGGACGTTGAGGGAGGCTTCAATGCGATAGACTCGAAAGGCTTCATTAACGTCAACGCGATAAGGCTCAAGGCGCAGTACATCGCCCTCAAGGGCAGGCTCCCGTACAAGTGGATGAAGAAAGGTAAGATATGATGGCAACAAGCAAGCTCTGGGACAAGGGCTATTCTGTTGACGAAGAGGTAGAGGAATTTACCGTAGGCCATGATTATAAATTGGACCTCAATCTACTCAAGTACGACTGCATGGCCTCGATTGCCCACGCAAGGATGCTTGCAAAAATTAGGGTAATAACACATGCAGAGTGCTCAAAGATTGTCAAGGAATTAGAGAGAATAAAGAAGTTGAGCGAAGAAGGCAAGTTCCCGATAGCGAAGGAGCAGGAGGATGGCCATACTGCCATAGAGAACGAGCTTACAAAGCAGCTCGGAGACCTTGGAAAGAAGATACATACAGGAAGATCGAGAAACGACCAGGTGCTCACGGCCTTGCGTCTCTACAGCAAGGACAACTTGAAAGAGTGCATAGATCTCTCAAAAGGATTTATCGCGACGCTCAACGGATTCGTCAACAAATACGGTCAGATAGAGCTTCCTGGATACACGCACACAAGAAAGGCGATGCCCTCCTCTATAAGGCTCTGGGCAGGCGCATTCATCGATTCTGCGGAGGACAACATAAAGCTGCTTGAGGCAGCCCTAGCCCTGATAGACCAGTCACCGCTTGGCACAGGCGCAGGATATGGAAGTCCGATAAAGAACGACCGAGAATTCACTGCAATGGTGCTAGGTTTCTCTAGAATACAGAAAAACCCAATATACGCGCAGCTAAGCCGTGGAAAGTTTGAGTCTACGGTACTGCATGCCCTTACGCAGGTAATGTTCGATCTGAACAGAATTGCATCCGACCTTATACTCTTCAGCATGCCAGAGTTCGGCTATTACGAACTGCCTGACAGCTTCACCACAGGAAGCTCAATGATGCCTAACAAGAAGAACCCTGACGTACTGGAGATTCTTCGGGCAAAATACTATGTTGTCGTTGCCTGCGAAAGCGAGGTTAAAGGCCTCTCCGCGAATCTGCCAACAGGGTACAACCGAGACATGCAGCTCACAAAGGGTCCTCTGATGAAGGGATTCAGAACAACGGAACAGAGCATAAAGATGGCAACGCTTCTCTTCAAGAACCTGAAGGTCAACAAGGAGAAGTGCAAGAGCGCCATGACCAAGGACATCTATGCTGCAGAGAAGGCTCACAAGCTGGTAGAGCAGGGAATGCCTTTCAGGGACGCGTACAAGAAAGTCTCCAATGAGTTCAAGGACTAAACGTGCAAATCTACAAAGGGTTGTGCAAATAGTGTCAAATCCAGCCCCGTTTTATATAGCATAAAATGCATAATTCTAATTGGCATAACGTGACTTTCTGCATTCACGGCTAAGGCTTTTTGTTCCAAATGGGACATTTAAGCTCCATTTTATAACAAATGTGCCATAATGTTTATATAGAAATTCCGACCCAATGAAAAATGGAATGATCTAATGACAGTTGTTGCCCGAAGAATATCCATGCATAATGAGGTTACAGGTCTTAAGGAGACAACGCATGCGTTTACTCGAGGCATTCCTGACAACTTTGCAGACGGACTTACCACAAGAGGCGGAAACCCTAATATCGAACTTGCAAGAATGCAGAAGACAGAGAGAATAGGAGCTCTCGAAGCTGCTGGCATAACGGTCACAGTTCTTCCAAACTACGGGAATCAGGACGAAACATATCTGAGAGACGTGGCACTTGAGCACAACGGCACGGTATTCATGGCAAACCCTGCAACCCCTTCAAGAAAGAAGGAAATCGGACCTGCAATATCTGATCTTGCTTCGCTTTTCAGGGATGTGGTGCCTTGGCAGGGAAAAGAACATGGGACTGTGGAATTTGGCGATGTCGTTTATATCGGCAAGAATACTTACGTGATAGGGCTATCTGAGCGAACTAACGCGCAAGGCGCGCACGATCTAATGGTGGCAATGAGACATGCAGATCCTGATGTTAATTTCTTACTCTCACCTGTTAAGAACGTGCTTCACTTCGAGACTGGAGCAACTCCTGTTACTGATTCAATACTTCTGCTTGATCCTCACATGCCTCTTCCATCATGGTTTTCGGGAAAGATATCTGTAGTACCTGTTCCTAACAGGAACGGATATGCAGCAAGCGTTCTCACGGTCAACAACACAGTCCTTGTAGCAAAAGAGCATAAGGAAGTGGAGCAGTTGGTCATAGAGCTGGCTGTATCTGGATTGAAAGTGGTACCAGTTCCTACTAGCGAGACTGAGCGCATGGACGGAAGCCTTCCTTGCGACTTCTTCCTCTCCAACGCAAATTACGGAGGACTTACGGTAAGCGCGTTATAGCTCAGGAATAACTCCAAGGCGTATATGCATGTTAACCAAGGTTAGAGATACTAAGATACCTATAGAAGCGCAGATAAGGGACGCCCAGACGGTGCTCTCCGCTACGATAGGCTACATGTCAAGGGTAACTGGACGTTCACTCACCGAACCCGAGCTGATCCCAAAGGGATTTATTGATTATCCGATAGGCTATGGCGGCAATTTCGATAAAGATAGCAATAAGGTGTTTCTCAGATCTGAAAGCGACAAGCACAGGCCAAGAGGATACAGTATAGAGGAGGCACTTGCCATAATTTCCTCACATGAAACCGGACATAGTGCTGAGTGGCAGATAACTGGCGATGCGGTATGGTACTTCAACTCAATAGTATTGGAAGGAAAGGCTGACCTTGCTGCTATGGCAGCACTGACGCTCGGACATCCAGACAGGGACATGGCTGTGGCATTGGCCCTTGATCGACACAGGATAAGCTCTACGGGAGACGCAGGACTGGAACGCACTCTGGACTTTCACAACCTCCTTGAGCGTATCATAGAAAATGTATCCCGATTCTCGAACGGGGTCTTTACACCAGAAATGCTGAACCAGGAGCTCGCGCGCTCACTGAAGTATGAAAGGGACCACCGCAACTACGATCCGCACCAGAACGGAACTGCAATAGCATTCTTCACTCTAATACAGAACAACTTCGATGTCGAGAGAACTGTAAATGAACTCTTTTCAAAGACTGCAGAGGAGGTATTTTGCGATGTCTTCTGGATGGTGCAGAACAACAAAGCTCAAACGATAAAAACGATCAACGAACTGATCCTCGAACGCGAGCAAGGGTACCATCTCCTCCCATTGCTGAGACCCAACGAGATCGCTGCAGAGATAGGACGCGTGCGCGACCTGCAAGTTTCAGCTCGCATGTAATCTGTAGCTTCTACTCGCCTTAACCTATGAAGGCATTTTTATATGTATATGCACTCATAGAAACTAAGCGGGTCCGTAGCTCAGCTTGGACAGAGCAGCACCGTCCTAAGGTGATGGTCGCGGGTTCAAATTGTCAAGTTCGGGCTTGGTATGAAAATCCCGCCGGACCCGTTTGGTGTATTGATGGCGAAGAAGGTTTCAAAGGACAAGGATACAACAAAGATAGAGGAGCCGAGCATACTGATCCGGCCGATAAACAGGCTCGGAGGACTCGACAACATACACGTTGCACTGCTCGCGCTCATTGTGGTGCTGGTCCTCCTGCTTCTCACCATAACCTACTACAAGCCTGTTAGCGCAACCAACTCAACCAACAGCGTGCTTACAACTACTGTATCAAATTCATCCGGGTCGCTCTCAACAATCCACAATTCAACAGTTATAAAGAGGATAGCGGAGCAGCTTCTCGCAAGTTATGTCTCTACTAACAGCTCGCTCTCGGTGCTTCCTTTCTATTCCAATGTCTCGGGGATAACTGCATCCTATGTGCCTTCGATAAAGGATTGGTATGTGCAGATTCCCGCGACAAATCCCGGAAGCAAGACCGTCATATATGTTTCAACGCTGATAAGCGATTCGAATGGAAGCGTGCTGATACCATTCCTCCAGCTTCCCAAGCCCCGGAGGATAATGAGCAATTACGTGGTATCGAGTGGCGTCATTCAATTGGCAGGCCAGCCTGTCTGTCTCACCCAGGCGCCGCTGCAGCTCTACTGGTTCATGGATCCCTATTCTCCTGGAGCTGTGCAGAGTCTGAAGAATCTCACGGCATTGCAGCAGAGGTACGGGACAAAGGCCAATGCTTCGCTTGAGATACTCTACGGCAGCGCCTCTGCAAGCATAGCGAACCAGACAAGCGTTCCCGCAGCGCAGGCTCTGGGAAAGTACCTCTTCTGCGCATCAAAGCAGCCAGGTCAGTTCCCCCAATTTGTCTCCCTGCTAAATAACGTATACTCGAACGGATACATAACTGCCAATGAGCTTCAGAGCATTTCAGGCACCTCAGGTCTCAACCAGACTTCACTGGCAGGCTGCATGAGCGGCACGAATCCTGCGTTTGCAGCGCAGACCATTCTGGCTAGCCGTTACAACATAACTGTAAGCCCCTCGATAGTGGTGAATTGCGATACTCTTGCAATCCCGCAGACCGTGAACAAGGCGATGTGCTATGCAAACAGCACCTTCTGCTAACGGCAACAGATATCTCATCGCAGGCATAGATACTGGCAAAACTGCTGCGCTCGCCGTCCTCGACCTTGATGGCAATGTGGTGCACACTGCTTCTGAAAGACATGGCGGACTGGAATGGTTTGTCAAAACGATCAACTCCAGGGGCACGCCTGTCATAGTGGCAACGGACAAGGCCAAGGCCGATACTACTGTAAGCAAAATCGCGGCGGCATTCGACTCGGTTCTCTTTACGCCGAATATGGACATAAGCGTGAAGAGGAAGAACCTCATAGGAAGCGGTGCGGCGGTGGGAAGCACGCACGAGCGCGACGCGCTTTCAGCGGCTACATTCGCTTACAACGCGTATAGGAACAAACTTGACCAGGCCGACAGGCTCGCGAGGCAGAGCAATTTCAAGGACAGGCAGAAGCTGAAGGCCATGGTGATCAGGAAATACTCTATCCATGACATTCTTACCGATACAAAAAGCGGAAGAAGGCTTGTCAGGTAGTATTATTCCTGCATTGCCTCTGCAATGGCTGTTGCGGTGACAGTTCCAAGAACATGCATGCTTCTCTTGCTGTCCACCACTGCGAGCCTGCTGAGCCCGCTCCTCACCATTATGCGCCCGGCCTCATCGAGGGGGGTTTTCTCCTCCACAAAGACATCAGAAGTCAGCATCGCTTCCTCCGCACTTCTATCGGCATTTGCCTTTTCCAATGCAGCTTCACGCGTCAGCAGACCGATCAAACGCCCCTGCTCATCAAGCACAGGCGCAACGGGTACCCGCGCGTGCCTCATTACCATCAGTGCGGTCGATACCTTTGCGCTGCCTACCACTCCCACTACATGCTTCTGCATCAGTGAAGAAAGAGACTTCATGCACCCACATATTTAGCTGTACCATTCATCTATTTTAAGATTTGTATTGATATCATAAGCAGAGCTGGCAAACGCCTGATGGTGTTCCTTTTGCAGAACCAATACCGCACCCATTACATAGGAGAACTTAGCCCTGACATGGAAAACCAGCAGGTCAGGCTGGCCGGATGGGTCCACGAAGTAAGAAACATAGGCAAGATCGTCTTCCTCATCCTAAGGGACCATAGCGGAATAGTGCAGGTGACCGCAAAGGAGGGTGCAGTGCCCGACCCACTTTTCAAGGCC
The DNA here is from genome assembly GCA_964419095.1 of Microcaldota archaeon. Taxonomy (GTDB): domain Archaea; phylum Micrarchaeota; class Micrarchaeia; order Micrarchaeales; family CABMGC01; genus JAKAVK01. The sequence continues at coordinate 22,919 of CAYQOG010000004.1, read as the reverse complement.
ATGAACCTTCCAAAGGAGAGCGTTCTGAGCATAAAGGGGATAGTGAAGAAGAACCCGCAGTCGAAGAAGGGATTCGAGATAATTCCCACCGAGATAGAGAACCTTAATCCTCTTACCGCAGCCATACCATTCGAGATAACTGGCAAAGTGCCTGCAGAGCTGGATGTGAGGCTCAACTACAGGTACATAGACTTCAGGCGTCTTGAGACAACATCAATATTCAACGTACAGTCATCGCTCCTGAAAGGCTTCCGCGACGCCGTATTCAAGAACGAATTCATGGAGATAAAGCCGCCGAACATAGTGGAAGCCGCCACCGAAGGCGGTGCAGACTTATTCCAGATCAATTATTTCGATAAGAAGGCGTACCTTGCGCAGTCGCCGCAGCTCTACAAGCAGCTCGCAGTGATTGGAGGCATGGACCGCGTCTCGATGGTTGTGCCTGTATTCAGGGCCGAGAAGCACAAGACAGTCTACCATCTCAACGAGAGCACCCAGATGGATATAGAGATGGGATTCGCGGACCACGACGACGCGATAAAGATGCTCAAGTACGTCTTCACGGCAGCGCTGAAGATCGTGGAGAAGAACAATGCCGATGACCTCAAAGAACTTGGCATGGAGTCAAAGCCGATCAAGATAAAGGAGATAACGTACAAGCAGGCGCAGAAGAAGCTCGCCGAGAACGGAATGAAAATGGAGTTCGGAGAGGACTTCAGCAGGGAGCACGAGCAGACGCTCTGCAAGCTCCTCGGAGACGCGATAGTGATAAAGGAATATCCAACCGCGATACGCGCATTCTACAGCATGCCCAACAAGAAGAATCCCGAAGTCTCGAACAGCTATGACCTCATCTACAAAGGACTGGAGATCTCGAGCGGCGCGCAGAGGATACACGAACCCGACCTTCTCATAGAAGCAATAAAGAAAAAGGGACTTGACCCGAAGAACTTCGAGTTCTACATCGATGCGTTCAGGAGAGGCGCGCCTCCGCATGCGGGATGGAGCATAGGCCTCGAGAGGCTCACGATGATGATAACAGGAAGAGGCAACATACGCGAATGCGCGCTCTTCCCTAGGGACAGGGACCGATTAATACCGTGATTATATGACCGAAATGCACAAGGATATCAAGGAGATAACTCTGGTGGATGTGAAGAAGGGGCATGACGTACAGGTCATGATAGGCCATGCGGGCTTCATCAAGACGATAGTGGACCTCTACGAGGCGATGGTCAACTCTGTTCCAAACATCAAGTTCGGCATAGCATTCGCCGAGGCGAGCGGCCCCTGCCTTGTAAGAGTCGAAGGCAACGACGAGACCCTGAAGCTCGAGGCGGAGAGGAACATGATGCAGATCGGAGCCGGGCACAGCTTCATAATACTCTTCAAGGAGGCGTTCCCGATAAACCTTGTAAACGAGATCTTGAATGTGCCTGAGGTGGTGCACCTCTACTGCGCTACCGCGAATCCGGTGCAGGTTGTAGTCGCAAAGGGAGAGCAGGGCAACGCGATACTTGGCGTAATAGACGGCTTCAAGCTCAAAGGGGTCGAGAACGAGGAAGACATAAAGAAGAGGCAGCAGCTGCTCCGCGAGCTGGGCTACAAGCGGTAAGGCGGTAATACGAAGTTCACTCTCCTTGACAGCAAGAAGGCAGGAGAAGCAGTAGAGAAGCTGGTCAAGGAGTATCCCGACTCGCATTATTACCTGAATTTCTCAACTCCGATAGACTTGGTCGCAGCTGCGATACTCTCAGCGCAGACAAGGGACGAGACAACGAATGCTACAACACCTGCTCTATTCAAGAAATACAAGACGGCAAAGGACTATGCGAATGCGGACCAGGAGGAATTGATAAAACTGATAAGCAGGGTAACCTTCTCAGGGAACAAGACCAAGAACATAATCGCAACATGCAAGATAATAGACGAGAAATACGGCGGAAAGGTACCTGACAGGATGGAGGAGCTGATTGAACTCCCCGGCATAGGCAGAAAGACTGCAAACACTATACTGATAAACGCCTACAAGATAGTGGCGGGCATACCTGTTGACACATGGGTAATAAAGCTCTCCGGAAGAATAGGACTATCAAAGAGCAAGCATCCTGATGACATAGAGCAGGACCTCCTGAAAATAGTGGAGAAGAAGTACTGGCACAAAATAACTTATGTAATGAAGAACCATGGAAAGAAGATATGCCAATCGCAGATTCCTTTATGCAGCAAGTGCCTGCTCAACAAACTGTGCCCGAAGAACGGGGTCACTAAAAGCCTTTAAGATGAATTCATGGATTACATAACTGATTTGCACATCCACTCAAAGTACGCCGGAGCATGCAGCGAGCAGCTTGTGCTGGAGAACCTTGACATTGCGGCGAAGACCAAGGGAATAGGGATAATCGGCACAGGCGATTTCACGCACCCTCTGTGGTACAAGGACCTTAAGGAAAAACTTGTCGACGCAAGCGGCACAGGCCTCTATGCGCTGAAAGGAAGCTCGACCGGAACAAGGTTCATGCTCACAAGCGAAGTATGCCTGATCTTCGGAGGCAGCGATACGGCGCGGGTGAAGAAGATACACAACCTGATATTCGCGCCAAGCATCGAGCTTGTGCCTCAGATAAACGAGCAGCTGGCAAAGTTCGGAGGCACTGGAGGGCTATCATCTGACGGCAGGCCTATCCTCAACATGAGCAACAGCGACCTTGTCGAAAGGTTATACCAGATAGATTCGGAGATCGTGGTCACGCCTGCGCATATCTGGACACCATACTTCGGAGTCCTTGGAACATTCGGATTCGATTCCTTTGAAGAGGCTTACGAAGACCAGGCAAAGCATATCTATGCCTTGGAAACAGGACTGTCAAGCGATACTCTGATGAATTGGAGAGTATCAAAGCTCGACAAATACGTGCCTATATCGGCAGGCGATGCGCATTCTCTTGCAAAGATGGGGAGAGAGGCGACGGTTTTCGCGATGGAGAAGCCCTCATACGCAGAGATGATCGCGCAGATAAGGGAGAAGCGCTTCAAGATGAATATTGAATTCTACCCGGAGGAGGGGAAGTACCATTTCGACGGGCACAGGAACTGCAATGTCTCGCTGAGCCCTGATGAAGCGAAGAAGTATGGAGGGATATGCCCCAAATGCAGAAGAAGGCTAACTGTGGGGGTGATGCACAGGGTGGAGGACCTCGCAGACCGACCTGAAGGATACAAGCCTGCCAACGCAATACCCTATGTGCACGCCATACCTCTCCAGGAGATCATAGCTTATGTCACAAAGAAGGGGGTAGGCACGGCGTATGTCAACAGCCTCTACCAGAAGCTGGTGCAGGAATTCGGTACGGAATTCAACGTCCTTCTTAATGGGGAGATAGGAAGGATATCCAAGGTTGATGAAGGGCTTGCCAAGGCGATAGAGAACGTGAGAGGGGAACGCGTTAAGATAATCCCCGGTTACGACGGCGTATTCGGAGTTATAGACATAATGAATCAGATACATGAGGAAAGGAAGCAGGGCAACCAGAAGAGGATCAGCGAGTTCTAGCAGCTGCAAAAGTGCAAGACAGCCAAAGCCTTTTAATCCTTAGCACATATTCTCTTATCATGAAGCTTCAACTCAGCTTGGCTATCGCCATGATGGCCATTGCTCTCCTCACAGCCTCGGCAGGCGCATATACGACCCACATCAGGGCTCCCGCAGTGCTCTTCGGCCAGGACGCAGGCGTGCTCACTTCGGTAAGCCTCAACCTGACTCAGGGCAACGGCACAGTAGCTGTAAAAGGACCCCAGATAGTAAATGACTCAACACTCCAGTCTGCGCAGACCGCAGCTGCATATGCAGCCTCGTATGCCGGAGTCAATGAGCGCGGGTATAATTTCATATACACAATATTCAACGCGTCGAACGTAAGCGGACCCAGCGGGGGATTGGCGCTGACGCTGCTCGCCATCGCAGCTTTGCAGAAGAAAGAGCTTCCGATGAATTTCACAGCCACGGGCACTATAAGCCCTTCAGGGGCTGTCGGAACGATAGGCGGAGTCTACGACAAGGTGCAGGCTGCAAAGGCCGGCAGGCTCAGCTTCATCTTCGTGCCTTATGCCCCGAATGGAAGCTTCGAGCAGGAATTATACTACATGACGCAGCAGCAGTTCAATGTGACTGTAATTGAGGTTGCCAACGCCTCGCAGGCTGTCAATTACCTTTTCAGCGGAGCGACGCTCCCCGCAGTGACATACAACGTTTCGGCAAACTACTACCAGTCCTCGCTCCCTGCAGCTGGAATCGCGTGCCAGAACTGCAGCATCGGATCATTTGCGCAGCTCACCAATTTCACTTTCTCCAGCACAGACGGCGTGATAGCGGGACTGGGTCCTCAATACTCAAGCTTAAAGGCGCAGATGAATGGCCTCGAGACTTCTTACAAGCAGATAGCCCAGAAGGGGTACCTTTACTCGGGTTCGGACCTCTCGTTCCTCCTCTACGGCAATGCATACGCACTGCTCAATTCCAACAACATAACCGTGCTCTCGGCAAACAGCCTTGTAGCCAATGTGAGCTCATACTGCTCCTCGCTTGTGCCTCCGCCCATGACAAACACGAACTATGAATACGTAATAGGCGGGGAGCTGAGGCAGTCATGGGGCAGCGTTTACTCGGGAATAGCGCAGCAGCAGATAAACGCGTCGCAGACTTCTGACGAGCTGGTATCGGCGATGACTGATGCCGGCAGGGCGAGCGGATGGTGCAAGGCTGCGAGTGAGATGTACTCGATAGCAGCATCTCTGGGAGGCCAGTACGTGCAGCCTCCGCCTTCAATAAAGGCGAACGCCGCCACGGCGCTCAACACCGCAAGCGGCTACGGAAGCTCAACCCTGTACTACCAGTCGGCAATGCAGAACTACAAGGAGGGCAACTATGCGGCATCGCTCTACGCTTCGGGATACGCAACCGCCTTCTACGGCTTCAACCCCTCATCAAACGCAATAGCCGCCTCAAACCTCATGAGCAATCTCTCGTCTTACAACTACGGCGCCTGGCCGACCGAGTTCGCGCTGCAGGCACAGTTCTACGAGCAGGAGGCGAGGCTCGCAGGAAACCAGAGCGAGAACGCGTCGGCTTTCTACGTCGCAAACCTTGCAAGGATTCTAAGCAACGACAACAGGCAGCTTTACGCTTCCTTTGAGTACAACGTGACGCAGCCTATCGAATCGGGCAGCAACACCGCGCTTGCGCATCAGGTTAGCAACCTCACGGCACAGGCAGGCCAGCTGCAACGGCAGCTGCAGAACGCCTACTACCTGATCTTCGCAGTGCTGATAATGCTCTTTGCAGTCTTCGTACTGCTGCTTGTCTCCCTTCTTGGCCGGCATCCTGAACATGAATACAGACCAAGGAGGCATAGAAGATGACAGACCCGTTCTGCAGCAGGGAGGAGATAGCAAAGACATCATTCCATCAGAGCAAGCATTTCATGGCCCTCTACAACATAAGGCCTGTTCTCCCGGGCCACAGCCTCTTCATTCCCAAAAGGCATGTCACAAGGATAACCGACCTGACAGGAGAGGAGGCGATGGACCTGAACAGGCTGATGAGGGAAGTCATACCCGTCCTAATAAGATTCTATGGGAGCACAGACGATTCATACAACCTTGCGGTGCAGGCAGGTCCATCATCGGGCAGGACGATAGACCATCTGCACATACACATAATCCCCAGAAGATCTGGCGACCACCTCAGGGGCAGCTTCAAGGTCGACATTACGGAAAGCAGGGAGAATCTCGGTCCCGACCACGTGAAGAAGGAAGTGGAGCGATTGAGGAAGCGCTTCAGATATAAAATGGAATGAGCTGCGCCAGCAGCAGCGCCGCAAGCGCAAGAGACATCGCCGCAAGCGAGAGGTTCCTCGCGAAGCTGTAGAATCTCGAGGAATTCCTGAAGAGGTATCCTACGCTTAGATAAGCAAGCATGGCGTCGGTAATCAATATCAAGACAAGATATGTGACGCTCAGGGCGAAGGGCATCACATACGTGAATATGTAGAGGCTTATTATTATCGCGGCGAAGTAAAAAAGAAGCGCCAGAGCAGAAGCGCCTATTACGCCGAAGACCTTGGCGAAGCTTCGCACATCCCTTACCCTGCTGTCTCCTTTCAAATCCCGTATGGTTCCGTGTATTTCCCGCGCAAGGCCGCTAAGGAAGATCATGACCGATACAAGAATGATCGTGAATCCTATCCCGTTGCTCTCCACATAGCTTCCGTATATGAAGGGAATTGCCATCGAGAAAGCGATGTAGGCGTTTCCCCAGAAGAGCAGCTCCTTGAGCTTCCTGCTGTAGAGAAGCGCAAGCCCTCCGAATATTATCGCTATCAAAAAGGCATAGAAGCTTATGAGGAAGCTTGAGAATATGCCTATGAAGAGGCATATCTGCGTGATGTGTATCGCATCGCATTTGTTGAGCTCACCAGTCACGAGCGGCCTTTTCTTCTTGTTCGCCTTGTCGACCTTTATGTCATAGTAATCGTTTATCGCGAATGCAGCCATGCTGATGAATATCGGAGTAATGAGACTGAGTATGAAAATAGGCTGATGAGGAATCCCTCCCGCAATCAGTTCTGCGGCAATCACCGCAACGACAAGCATGAGGCTGTGCTCTATACGCGTGAGCCTCAGTATCGCGCCCAGTTTGGACATGCTATTACGATGCATCTAAAGATTTAAAAGCGGAGAGCCAGAGTAAGCAGTCCCGTGTGCGGTTACTGGCAAATTAAGCAGGGCACTTGCGAAAAGCGGATTCGCTTTGTAGCCTGCTCTCGTCAGGTTCATTGCGAACATTCCCGACTGCGATCCTACAGTATAGATCATCTTCGGTTCGCAGAGGCTTATGTATTCTATTGCCTGCTTGAAGTCAGCGTGGTCGCTCAAAGCAAACTGCACATCAGTGTCGAAGGTGCAGATCTTCGCGAATCCTGTCGCAACCGCAGTGAATACCTTCCTCCCGCTCCTCTTCTCCAGCTCATACTTCCTCTCCTTGAGCTTTGACACGTTGACTATGCCTACGAAGTTTCCGTTTGCAGGAAGCCCCCCTTCGGCCGCCTCGTAATCGAGCTTTACGCCGTGCGATTCGTATACCTTGTTTATCTCGGCGACCTTTGCATCGACTACAGGCGCTATGCCTATCTCGTTGAATATCCTGATCAGCTCCTGCGTCTTTCCCATAGAGTACGCACCAAATAGCAGGGTTCCCCAGTTGATCTTCTGCTTTGAGTAGCATTGAATCGCCGAGACGACCTCGCTGCGCTCATCAAAGACTATGTTCGGGTGCGGATACGTCGAGTCGATTACAAGTATGTCTGCCTTTCTTACCTCTATTGCCTCCGTTGCGTAGGATTTCTGCATCTGATAGTCTCCGGTGTAAACTATCGAATAGCCGTTGATGTCCGATTCCACATAGAATTGCTTTGAGCCGAGCATGTGCCCTGCGTTAAGCAGTTTTGTTCCCCTTGGCGCGTCCATCATGGTGACGTTCTTGCCCCTGGTCTTTAGCAGATCCCTTGTTATCTCGCTTGTGATTGTTCCCTTTGCTTTCCTTATGCCGGAGATATGGTCTGAATGGGCGTGCGAGACAAAATTAGTGTCTGATTCCACTTCGTGCCTGTCCAAAGCTATCTTGTACCCACCGACATGCAGAACCATTAAGTCGCCCATCCTCGAATGGGATATTAGCCTTTATATACCTGATTAGAGAAAATTACTATCATTATACCAGGTCTTTTTATGGTCGAAAAAGTCATCATATTGGGAGGCGGCCCAGCGGGCCTTTCAGCTGCGATCTACACCGCCAGGGAGGGCTTCACACCCCTGATAATTGCAGGATTCAACGCCGGAGGCCAGCTGCTTCTCACCACGCTTGTAGAGAATATTCCTGGCTTCCCGAATGGGATCATGGGTCCAGACTACATAATCGAGATGAGGAAGCAGGCAGAGAAATTCGGCGCGAGGTTCATAGACGAGAATGCAACTGCTGTAGACCTTAAGTCAAGGCCGTTCAAAGTCACAGCCGAAGGAAAAGTCTATGAAACTGAGACCCTTGTCATTGCAACAGGCGCTAACTCGAAGTGGCTTGGGCTCGATTCGGAGCAGAAATTCATGGGAAGGGGGGTCTCGAGCTGTGCCACGTGCCTACCGCCATCATCTCTTGTAGTTGCCAACGCTTCTACTGTGGCAATAGGAACATTGCAGAATGGCGCTAAAGTATTAACTCACGATGGATCTTTTAAGAAGGTAATGGACACAACACAGCAAGAGTATACTGGTAATTTAGTTAAATTCAAGACAAGGTTCTTCAGGTCAGAAGAAACGTTACTAACGCCAAACCATCCGGTATTAGCGAAACGAATTATAAAAAGAGGTAAAGGGGCGAAGTTCAGAGAAATTACCTGGTCACTCCCGTTTTGGGTTGATGCAGGTAGTCTACAAAAGGAAGACTTCGTCCTCTATCCAATACCCAAAGAAATAACCAAATTGAATCATATTAACATAGCCAAAGAACTTGGTATGAAGGTAGACAACGCGAATAATGTGAGACTTGATATAGAAACATATACCTCCCATAGACTACCTAATATACTAAAGATAAACAAAGAGTTTGCCCTCCTAGTTGGCTATTATCTATCTGAAGGTTTCTCCCACGAAAGAGGGATATCATTTGCTTTTTCAAGTAAGGAAATGGAATATGCTAAGGACTGCGTTAATATTATCAAGCAACTATTTGGCATAAATTCGACAATAAAGAGAGAAAGTTCTGTTTTACGAGTGACAGCGCATTCACTAATCCTAAGTAGGCTATTCCAAAAACTTTTTGGTAATTATTCCCACGAAAAACGGCTACCTCACGAATTTATTTTACTAAACAAAGACTTGCAAAAAGAAATAATAAAAGGTATGTGGAGGGGAGATGGATGCATGAGAAAAGAGGATTTTATAATTACTAGTAGTTCCAGAGAGCTGATAGAACAATTAAAAATGATATTACTTAGATTAGACATACTGCCTGGTGTTGAGAAAAGAAAGTTTAGCACACTGCAATACAGCGTAATAAATGGACGCAAAGTAGAATTTAAGAAGGACGTTTACCAAATAGTTATAGGAGGCCCGTGGATAAAGACAATGTCTAATGTGGTAGAAGAACAGCATCCTGTGATGGCAAAGACAAAGTGGAATTGTTATAATGGTTTCATTCTTGATGGGTATGCACATCTAAAAATAAGACAAATATCAAAAGAATTCTACACGGGTCAAGTTCATAATATTGCTGTCGATGAAAACAACACGTATGTAACAACTAATAGTATAGTTCATAATTGCGACGGCGCCCTTTACAAGAACAAGAACGTGGTTGTTATCGGAGGCGGAGACACCGCAATGGAAGACTCACTTTTCCTTACAAGGTTCGCGAACAGCGTAACGATAATACACAGGAAGGACTCGTTCAGGGCGAGCAACATCATGTCCAAGCGCGCGCTAAAGAATCCAAAGATAAAGGTCATCTGGAACTCGGCCATAGAAGAGATCAAGGGCGACCAGAAAGTAAAAAGCGTCAGTGTCAAGAATTTGGTCACCAACCAGACAACCGAGATGCCGATAGATGGCGTCTTCGTGGCGATAGGCCATGCGCCCAACACCCAGATATTCAAGGACCAGTTGCCTCTTGACGAGCTGGGCTACCTGGTGACGAAGGAAGAAGTCGGAACGGACATTGAAGGAGTGTTCGTGGCCGGTGATGTTGCAGACAGAAGGTACAGGCAGGCGGCGACCGCGAGCGGAAGCGGAGTCAAAGCCGCATTGCGCGTGCGCGAGTATTTCCAGAATAAGGGCGGCTGAAGATTGCATGGACACCAAAAAGAAACATTCGCCACATGTCTCGGTCGTCATACCTACACTGAACGAGGCTGCAAACATCGGCGAGGTGCTAACCGGTGTCGAGAAGCAGCTCAGGGACCAGACCTATGAGGTCATACTTGTCGACGGTAATTCTACTGACAGAACGGTAAGCATAGCAAAAAGGCATGGCGCAAGGATATTCTACGACAACGGGGGAAAGGGGGCAGCGCTGATAAAAGGGCTTCATGTGGCAAGGGGCGAAATACTTGTTTCAATGGATGCCGACCTGTCTCACAGGCCCGACGAAATGAAACTGCTTGTAGATGGCATAGAGATAGGGTACGACCTATGCATGGGATCCCGCTTCATAGCGGGCGGAGGCACGGACGACATGCCCATGCTCAGGGTGCTGGGCAACAAGTTCTTCGTCTGGATGGTCAACGTGCTCTTCAGTGCAAACTACAGCGACCTATGCTATGGCTACAGGAGCTTCAGGCACGAGGCCATGAGAAAAATGAGACTTGAGGAGCACGGGTTTGGGATAGAGACCGAGATAAGCATAAAGGCAATTAAAATGGGTCTCAAGGTGATGGAGGTGCCGAGCAGGGAGAAGAAGAGAGTCGCGGGAGAGGCGAAGCTGAGGACATTCAAGGACGGATATGCGATACTCAAGACCATCTTCAAGAACATAGGAAACTGATTCAAAGGCAGATGTAGGCAAAGACCTTCGCATCATTTACCATATCGCTTATCTTCAGGAACTCGTTGGGCTGATGCGCATTGTTCTGCAGTGTTGCCCATACTGCTGCAGGCATGCCTGCCTTCCTTGCGAAAGCAGCAACCGTGCCTCCTCCGATGCCAATGAGTTCTGTGTCTATCCCTCTAAGTTCCTTTAGCGCCTTTGAGAGCAGTCTTACTATCTCCGAATTCTTGCCGGTTATCGGTGCAGGGTCCTCCCTGTTTGCCGTTTCTATCTCTATCTTGACTTGCCCGAACTCCTTCCCTGCCGCAACCTTCCTTACATCGTTCAACACGTCATCAAGCTTGTATTCAGGCAGCACCCTGCAGTCTATGTAAGCTACCTCCTTTCCGGGAATTATGTTTATGCTGTCCACGTTCTTCTCGTGCTTGGTCATCTCAAAGGTCGAATAGTTTGGATGGAAAAGATTGTTCCTTACCGTGTACCTCTCATGCAATATCAAGTCAACCTCCCCAAGGAATTTTATTAGGTATCTGAATGCGTTTACTCCTTTTGCAGGAGTGCTTGCATGAACCTGCTTGCCTATCACGGTCACCTTGAGCCAGAGCATCCCTTTCTCTCCGATTTCAACGACTTTCCCATCAGGTTCTCCTGAGTCAGGCACCAGAAACATGTCATTCTTTGAGAAGATTTTCTCTTTCATGAGCTTCTGCATGCCGTAAACGCTTCCTACCTCCTCGTCAGCGACGAGCACAAGCCCATAGTTGTATTTGAGATTCGCTCGCGCCTCCTTGAGCACTCTAAGCGCATACATCGCCGATATCACCGGCTGGCCGTCATCGTTTGTTCCCCGGCCATAAATCCTATCCCCTGCAACCTCAGCCTTGAAGGGATCTGTTTTCCACAACGAGAGGTCTCCTTCCGAAACCGTATCGATATGCGCTATTATCCAGATCGTATTCTTCCTATTTCCCAATTTTGTTACGAGGCTTGCCCTCTCGGTTGAATTTGTATCCTTGTAAGAATACCTCTTCACTTTGAATCCCCACTCCTTCAAGGTTCCTTGAAGGAAGTCTGCCCGCTCTCCCTCCCCTGCCCCTCCGCTCCTAGGCGAGATTGCCTTGATGCCTACCATCTGCGACATCGTCTTTACCATCTCATCTCTATACGAATCGATTTTCTTGGCCAGTGGAGAAAAATTGTCTTTCACAGAATCAACAGACTATCATTGCGCACCCACCAAATAAAAAGGTTAACGTATTTAAAGCATTATACCCCATAGGAGAGCATGGCAAAGGCGGCTAAGAACGTTGAAGAAGATGAAAAAGACGAGGAAGACGAAGAGATGGAAGAGGAAGCTCCCGTCAGGAAGACAACCGCTGCAAGCGTGAATATCGCAGAGCCCCTTTTCTTCTGGGTAATCGTCCTTGTGCTTGCCCTCTTCTCAAGGATCGTGATAACGTACACCAACACGTTCCCACAGCCATCATCTGCGTATGCCTTCCTCAACGGCGCATCGAGCTTCTTTCTGTTTAATTCCGGCTCACTGATACTGCCGCTCATAGTCGGCGCGGTCATCGGGGCTGAGATAGGGCTGAGGTCGAGGAGTTCCATGAAGGCTCTCAAGGCAGGCCTGCTGAATGGGGTGTATGCGGCGATAATATACATAATAGCAATAGTAATCATATACGAGGTAATAGTCTACGTGCTCCCGACGGCGGGAATCACATTCAATTTCCTTGTTGTGAATCTGATTGCGCCGCAGGTGATCATACTTGTCATGCTTGTAGAGATATTCGCGGTTCTCTCGCACAGCAGGAAGGTAGCCTCATAAGCGCCCAAGCACGGGAACCGGGCATCGCAAGCAATATATACGTTGCAATGTACTGTATCCTTCGTGGTTCAGTGGAGATCAAGGCTTACCGCGCCCAGGCAGCGACAGAATACCTTGCCACATACGGATGGGCTATCCTCATAATAGCCGTAGTCGTAGTCCTGCTCTACATATTCGTCCTTGGCCCTTCCTCCTCAACGCCTACCACATGCACATTCAATTCAGGCGCATACTGCAGGGACGCCATATTCAGCAGCAATACTGCGGGCTCCTATGTGGTTATAATAATATCAAATGGGCAGCAGTATCCCATAGCCAATCCCGTCTTCAAGATAAACGTGCAGAATAGCGGCAATATAACCGGCTCGTGCACTCCCGGATTCGTGCTTGCAAGCGCTGCTGTCGTCTGCAACGCCATCATGGCGAACAGATACGGCCAGGGCTCTCTGGTCTACTCGCAGGTATACCTGAAAGAGACAGTCTGCGTCACTGGATCAACGATAGCATCGTGCAGCGGCGGGAATGCGCAGACGCTCTCCGGAGTGCTGGACGCCCATGTGGAGCAGCCCATGCCCTCTTTGCCATAGTCCCTGCGAAAACGGCAAGGGCATGGCCGATGCAATCCATTTATATTCCTATTTGTTTAGTTATCATAGTCGTATCGTGGGATTGATGGCAGGCAAACGCATTCAGAGGAACAAGGTGCATGCTAAGAAAGCAGGCAAAAAGTCGCTAACTGCATACGCATCAAGATATGGATGGCTCTTTCTCCTGATGGCGGCAGCCGCGGTAATGCTTTATGCCTATTCAAGCAGCCAGCAGTCGGGCAGCGTTTCATGCGCAAGCTGCAATCCTGTTGCCCTAAGCGGCAATTCCCAGAATCCTTTCACGATAACGCTCACGGTGGCAAACGCAACGCAGCCCGCAAACGGTGCGCAGGATAAACTTACTGCAATTGTATACTTCCTCGGCGCCCCATATCAGGGCGCTACTGTAAACTTCACCGAGATTCCTACATTTGCGACAATCGCCCCTACAAAGGTAATCACCGACTCGAATGGCAACGCAGTCAGTTATATCTCCAGCATGCAGACAGGAAATGTCCTTGTCCATGCAAACTACTCCGGCTACTCGGCAAATGTAATCGTTCATTTTGGCCAGTACCTCGGGATAACGTTCGCAGCCTCCGGCACACATGGACTCACGGGCAATGCGGTTGACATAAACGGGGTAACATATACGGCATCACAGCTGCCTGTCACGCTCTACGGCTCCACAGGATCAAGGTTCACATATTCATTCGCCAACTCCCTCTCAGCGGGAGGCACAACGGTATCAGATCCGGTCATAACGGGATGCGGTGCGAACGGCGCCGCAGGAGTAGTAGTCCTGTCGTACAACTGCACCGTCAACGCGAATTATGGCAGCACGCAATATGAGCTGACCCTGGTTGCAAGTCCTTCTGCAGGAGGTTCGCCTTCGTGCACATCCGGCTGCGGAGCCAACCTCGGCAACGGGCAATACTGGGTCAATGCAAACGCAGCTGTCACTGCCTCCGCGGGGACAAATTCAGGTTATGCATTCTCATCATGGTCAGGAAGCCTGTACAGCGGATCCGATCCGGCGCGCTTCACCATGAATGCGCCGGTCACAGAGACCGCTGACTTCAACGCGCAGCTGAGCTCCACCACAACCCAGCAGTCGACCACGACGGGCCTCTCAACCACGACCGGCCTCTCAACCACGACCGGCTTCTCCACCACAACCGGCTTCTCCACTACAACCGGCTTTTCAACAACAACCGGCTTTTCAACAACAACCGGTTTCTCAACAACTTCTGCTGCTACTTATCAAGTGTGCATGTATGCAAGTCCATCTGCAGGGCAAGACAACGCTGCCGCAAACATCTATGTATACCCTAACCCTGCCGTAACAGGGTCCGATCCCGATTGCATATCCGGGTTGACTTCCGGAACCGTCGTCTGCCTGCATGCCTGGGCCAATTCTGGATATACGTTTACAGGTTATAGCTCCGGGTCGTCAATCTCGCCATGCTCCAGTTATGGAGACGCCGGTGTGACAGTTTCAGGGGCTAGTCAAACTATCTATGCAGACTATGCTGCGGCAACCACTACGTCAAGCAGTACCACCACAAGCAGCGGCGGCATGTCCGGATGCGGTACGGCTTCTGCGTCGGGAACAGCAGACGTCTGCGGCAGTGGCGTGTACGGTAACTACTGCGACATATTTGGCTCCACTGCCTTTTTATGGGAGAGCGGCGCCACGAATGACTGTGGATCCTCTGGGCCGAACCTGTGCCACACCTGCGGCCAGATAGACCCGCTGGGAAACAATGAGGATGTAGGATACGAGGATGGAGACGCGTGCGGTTCGTACCAATGTTGACGTGATTGGATGGCAAGCAATGCTGTAAAAGTAACGATTGCTGCTGTGCTCATAATAGCAGCCATAGTTCTCATAGGCGTATTCACGAGCCAAAAAGCGCCGCCGCATGCGGTAGTGATAAACCCCAATTATACATCGTTCTCAAACATAGAGAACCATTCCACTTCGGTAGTGCTGCAGAACCCTAACATGACTGCATGGTACGTATACACACAGATACAGCCCCAGACACTGTCTCCGTCCAACAGCTCAGTTGCAAACAACGCGGTATTCAAGGGCTTTTTCCGCAGTTACGAGACCATCAAGTACAACAAGATGGGCCGACTGGCAAGTTTTACCATACCGAGCTACTCGTCCCTGGGATCCCACTTCTATGTCAACGGCACTATTTACTACTGCTTCAATCCTGCAAACTCAACTGGGCAGGCAAATGAGACATGCCATACGCAGGGCTCGGCCCCATTCTCGAAATTCGGACTGCTTAATCTAATCAACATGTCGCAGAGGTCGTACCTCTCCAACGAAAACGGCCTAGGCCGATACCAGTCATTCTCCAATCTAGTCTGGAGCAACTATATAGTTCAGAACGCAACGTATGGCGCAAACGGATATCCTGCAACATACTACTACGCTCAGCTGACCGATCCCAATGACTCTAGAATACGCGGGTTGTTCTATACTTACATATGGAATAAGTACGACATTCCCCTATCAACAACAGTATTGCTTTACGATCCATTGTACAACGCGACGAATGATACAACAATGGTACAACTGAATATGATTAACTTCTCCACAACAGTTAACAGGAGCAGTGTCCTGCCTGCATACTTTGTCGATTATCTGAATAGTAATGCATCTAAGAACGGTGCGGTAACATAAAACCATAAAGTGGCAAATCGTGGCAAAGATTCATGGAGTGCATAGGCATAGTTCGCATAGGGCCGCAAGGCGCCAGCACGTCAGCAG
The DNA here is from genome assembly GCA_964419095.1 of Microcaldota archaeon. Lineage (GTDB taxonomy): Archaea > Micrarchaeota > Micrarchaeia > Micrarchaeales > CABMGC01 > JAKAVK01. The sequence continues at coordinate 7,119 of CAYQOG010000004.1, read as the reverse complement.
CATAAGACGTCACGGGCATGCAAGGGCAGTGGTTATGCTGGCGGCGGTCATTCTAGTCGTGGGGATTGCGCTCATCTATGCACTAAGCAAGATTGGTGTGCCGAATCAAACCCCTATGATTTCATACCCCACTCATTTAAACAGCACTACCAGCCTGCAACGCACAACATATGCGCCAGGGCACTGCTCAAACGAGCAAGTGGCGCCACTCAACACGACTCCCCTGCAGGGAATGGTGGCAAACATGACATTCGGCGTATGCAATGACGAGGCCTCGGGCAATGGCGGATACTGGGCGATCGGGAACTACACCAAGAACGTACAACTGCGCTATCTGGGCAGCAACACATATCTCGGAAAGGTCACTCTGAACGGCACATGGCACACAATTCATGGGGCAAGGAGCCCTGGTAATGCTACTATAGAGCCTGCAAACGGGTCCGGTACCTTCTACGGGGTGTGGTATGCCCAGATACCGGGGAAGCTCAATACGTCGCTGACATCGAATGGATTCATAGGGAGCTTCAACTTTAATGGCACATATTCCGACTTGCTGAAGCCCAATGGCAATCAGACCGGTCCTTCAAATGTGTATAACTGGCTTTATTATCGCCTCGACGCCAGTGTGGCATACATCCACCTAATAAACGACACCACGCATTTCACATACATGAATCAGACCTACACCAGCACACTCGTCAACAATACCTTTGTTTCGAAAGGAGACATAGTGACATAAGCCGCCAATTCAAAGTATTTGCCTGCTGCCAGGCATGCCTGCAATGGCCATGCACCATGCATTATCTCCTGCTTCGCATGCACGAACCTAATCATATCCGACAACAGCTACACCTCCATCAGGAAGAGCATTGCCTATGGTGACATCGGCACATACGCGTTTCCATGAAATGCTGTGGCATTTAAATACTTTTCATTCTTTATACAACTAACGGGATGCAATGGCAAGATCCAAAAGGCAGAGAGAAAAGGTTCACACCAGCGCAACTAAAAGGTCATTATCCAAGTACGGCTGGGCTCTGATCGTGACTGTGACGGTCATTGCCCTTCTGTCATTATATTATACTAATAATAGCAGCTCAGGCCAGCAGGGCTGCAGTTCCTGCAAAGCTGTCCAGTTCAGCGGCAATACGCAGAATCCGTTCACGATTACCCTGACCGTGGCAAACGCGTCGCAACCTGCAACCGGTTCTCAGGACAAACTCACGGCAACGGTCTACTTCCTCGGATCGCCCTACCAGGGCGCCACTGTAAACTTCACTGAGTTTCCCACAACTGCAACCTTGGTGCCGACAAAGGTAGTCACTGACTCGAACGGCAATGCGGTCAGCTACATCTCAAGCAGAACCACTGGAAACGTCATAGTCTATGCAAATTATTCCACCTATTCCGCTAACGTTGTGATATACTTCGGATCTCCCCTCGCAATTACGTTTGCAGCGGCAAACACCCAGGGATTAAGCGGTAATGTCATCATAATAAACGGTGTGACATACACCAACGCGCAGCTTCCTTTGACCATCCTAACCGCATCAGGAGGAAGGACTGTCTATGCGTATGCCAACGCCATAGTAGGAGCCAGCACCGAGGTGACAGGCCCCACTGTTTCGGGTTGCGGCGTTAGCAATACGGTAGGCATAGTCACCGCATCCTACAACTGCACGGTAACCGCGAACTACGGCACTCTGGCATATAAGCTCACACTTGCAGCAAGCCCGTCTGCAGGAGGATCGCCAACCTGCACATCTGGTTGCGCCACAAACCTAGGCGGAGGAAGCTACTGGGTAACCGCCAATTCAGCAGTAACCGCCTCTGCAGGAACAAGCGGAGGATATACATTCTCGTCATGGTCCGGAAACCTTTACAGCGGATCAGACCCTGCGCACTTCACGATGTCAGCACCTGTAACTGAGACCGCAAACTTCAACGCACAAGCCTCGACAACGACCCTTCAGTCTTCCTCCACCACGACTGTGGGATATTCCTCAACGACCACGATAGCGTATTCAACGACCACGGTAGCGTATTCAACCACGACAGTCGGCACCTGGACGCTATACATGTACGATTCAAGCCCTTCAGGCGCCCCGCTCAGTCCAGGCGCAGGCACTGCAACCTATGGCATCACTGCGGGGTCAGCATACCCTATAAGCGCCGGCAATATCTCCGGATATACGTTCTCGGGTTGGGACCTCAGCAGCGGAAGCCCCGCCTGCCTTGACTGCCAATGGTCAGGTTCATCAACATCGCAGAGTTCGAGCTTCTGGTGCACCGGAACAAGCGGCTGCGTCGAGAACGTGCAGGCGGTATTCACCGCTGCCGGTTACTCGTCGACAACTACGGTCGGGGGAGGGCTTCCTTACGGCTGCGGCACAGACGGTTACACCGGTTCCTTCGTGTGCAATGGCAACTATGCGGACCAGTGCACAAACCTTGCAGGTTTTGTATATGAGGGAGGCGCGAACAACGACTGCAACGGCGGGTCATACAACCTCTGCCACACCTGCGGCGCCACTGACAGCCTCGGAAATGCCGAAGGAACTACCAGCGACGACAGCGATGGCTGTGATAGCTACACTTGCTGAGATGGTCATATGGTTTCAAATGCGATAAAGGCTGCGGTTGTGGTGCTATTGGCTGTTGCCTTAGTGGCCGTGCTCTACATGGCGCTGAAAGCCTCGCCTAACCAACATCCTCAGACTTCAATTACTACTACGGCAGCAGAATACAACTCGCTCGGCGGGCTATCCAACAGGTCACTGGGCGCAATCAGCAACGAGAATGTCTCAATGACATATGTGTATTACGAGAATTACCCTTCTACTACGCCTAAGGCCAGCAGGAGCATAGATTCCCAGACAATAAACTATACTAAGTATGGAAGCCTGGCCAATTTCAACTTTGCAATACAGGACAATCTCAACAACAGTAATACAATGGTGGACCAGCTCTTCTATGTAAACGGCACCGAGTACATATGCGCCAAGCAGGCTGCCGCGCCCAGCTACAACTGCTCAAATGCCGGCGCGCTCTCCTTCAACCACTTCGGAGTGCTTAATTTCCTCAACCTCTCGCAGCGCGTCTATGTCACTAAGCTGAGCGGGTTGTACCTGAGCAACATGTCCGCATTGGTATGGACCAACTCGACGGACAACTACTCGCCGACGTTCGGGCCATCGCATTACGTCACAGTGCCATTCTCATATTTCCACACCGACCTGCATGATCCGAAGAATCCCGCCATACATGGCAACTTGACTATCTACACGTCAACGCAGTACGGGGTGCCCGTATGGTACCAGCTCCTGCTCAATGACCCTGCATATAGCGCATCGAACAACACCCTGATGATACAGCTCCACGCTGTTGATATATCGACAAATGTCTCGAAGAGCAGCGTGATGCCGCCGTACCTTGCGCAATATCTGAAGTAAACAAGAAACTGATTATATGGCAAAGAGGCAAAGGCGCAGACACGGAAACAAGCGTGCCAGCCGAGTCTCCAGGGAATTAATATACGCAATAGTCATGGCTGTCGGAGGCATCGCGGCCATATCCTACGGCGCATACCTAAGGCAAGGCATTCCCATGCAGGCTCCGCAGCCGCAGTCGCCATCCGCCATCAATGCAGTCCACGCGGTAACTTCGTCTGCGCAGCTGGCACAGTGCACGAACAAAGTTTTGCCTGCGCTGGCAGCATCTCCCCTGAACGGCAGCATTGCAAACATAACGTTCAACGTATGCAACGACGAGGGATATGGCAGTGGAGGATGGTACTGGTCAATAGGCAATTACACCAAAAATGTGCAGATCAAGAGCATCGGCAACAACTCATATTACGTAATGGTTACGTTCAATGGCACCTGGGCGACGGTTGCAGGGGCAAGGAGTCCAAACAACGGGATAACTGAGCCTGCCAACGGCTCCGGCACCTTCCATGAGGTCTATTATGCCCAGGTGCCGGGGCAGCTGAACAGGTCGATGACCCTAAACGGGTTCATAGGCTCATTCAACTTCGGCGGCACAACAGCCGATCTGAGGAAGCTATACGGCACGCAATCAGGCGACCCGACGCCCTACCTCTGGAGCGTGCCTTATCTTCACACAACACCTCCCTATTTCAAAATAATCGGCGCAAACGCCACATTCCTGTACGGCAATACCGCAGCCATGGTAAGCACCATAAATTCGTCAGCCGGCATGGTCGACCACGGCGACGTGGTGACTTAGCGCAACGCACCAAAGTGAGATACTGTCCTGACCAACTGCGGTTAAATCGAAATGGAGAAATGCACCCCAATCCAGTGCAGTTTGATAGCCAATTCTCTTATTGCAGGAGTATATCCAGCGCGTACGCAGTTGCAGGCAACACGCTGACCGAGAGCCAGAACCCGGTCAGCCTCTCAAGCGGAGGACCTGTCGGGAACATGATGCCTGCATACCTCTCGAGCTACATCAGCAAGTGAGCTCTTGAGCATATGGCAGCTGCAAGCCCTTAGCTAAAAGGGAACGATATCAGACATGCCTATGCCCGTATTCGTTTATCCCTGAAAGCCAGTTCCATGCGTACCATATTAACAAATATGGACCATGAAACTGCTAAGATTAGACACATATAAATAGGAGTCCCAGCATAAAGAGTATTGCCGTTTACCGGCACAAGAGCGCAACTGGAAAACCCTCGCATCGAGAAACCTTTATATCATTTGCCCTCCAATAGTACTTGTCTGGCAAGGCAGGCGTTTGTTGGAGGCGGACGCTGTGGAATCTCAGTAAATCTGAACGAAACAGAGCAAAGGTTCTTAAGGAAGGCAAGGAGAGTATCCAAAAAAGGCGCTGGCGGGAGGACAACAGGCAAAAGGCACATTCAGATGTGCCAAACAAAGGAAATTTCATGAATTCGACTATCACGAGAAGCAACAGGGCGCCGCAAGCAGGCACACCTGCCATGGTCCAGTTTGGCGCAACATCTAATTACACAGGGACATCATCCAACTTCACCGGATCCATATCTAATAAGAGTATATACTTATATGCAAGCGGGCCAAAGCTCTCAGAGCTTTCAAGCGTGATGCGCACACGCAACATGGTAGGGCCTACAGAGCATGCATCGGGAATTAATCAGGGCATAGCAACAACCCCTGCAACCGGGACTCCGGCAACGCAGACGGGATCTGGTTCGGGAAACGGCGGCACAAAAGGCGGGAATGGCCAGTCAGAAGAGGAGGAGCCGGAGAAGAAGAGGAGGTTCGGCATAATTCCATTCTGGTGGACTGACGCTACGCCTATGGCAAAGGCAATATTTACCGGAGGCGCTGCAACAATAGCGGCCCTCGCAATCGCGCTTGGGCTTTCAGGACAGGGCGCCAAGATAGTAACAGTAACCAAGTATAAGACCAAGATAGAGAAAGTATGCACTGTGCCTGCACCCAAACCAAAGCCTGCTCCAACAACCACAACCACCGCGCCTGCTCCAACACCTGCTGTCACACATACTACTACAAAGCCAAAACCACCTGTAACAACTACTACAACTACAAAACCAGCACCTCCCCCGACAACCACGACGGCGCCACCTACTACAACGACAACCGCACCACCGCCTCCCCCGACAACCACGACCACTACAACAACTATTCCGCTGCCTCCGCCTAAGCCTACGCCGCCGCCGCCACCTCCCCCTCCTGGAACAACTTGATAATACTTAAAAGTGCATAGCATGAACCCCAAAAACATCGCATTCCTGGCAATCCTTTCGATAGCAGTGCTTTCTGCAACTGCGTACGCGCAGATTTCCACAACCACGACATCGGTTCCCACAACCACTGTGCCTCCTGCAAACTCCACATCGACAAACTCCACAGTCACCAACTCAATCGCAACCAATTCGACACTAACAACAACAGCGCCTCAGGTGGCAACGACAGACTCTACGGCAAACACGCCACCGCCACCGCCACCGCCAGCACCTTCAGTATAATACTAATATAATATGTGAGCGTATGAGCAAACAAACAATCTTCATGTTTCTGGGGCTTCTCGTAGTAGCGTTGCTGCCTTTCTCACAGACTGTTTCTGCAAGTTCGCCCAGCTGCGGCGTTTCAGGCGCAGCATATGACCAGGGCCAGACCGTCAACGTTATAGAGTGCCTGCCTAGTGCGTACAGCTCATACTCATATACATACAACTGGCTTGCAGCCGCACCCGGCCAGTCAAAGCAGACCCTCTCAGAAGCAGGATCTCTCTTTATAGACAACAGCACATGCCCTTCGGCAAGCATCCCGCTCGGCGCAGACACGAAGCATGTTTGCATATTCCCCACAACTGTTTCAACAACCACTGGCACATATGGCTTCATCTTCCAACTGACATCATATGATGGCAACCCTTATGTCCAAAATTCATCCGCAACAAACATGCTTCTCAATGAGGCCCCTACAGCAGCGCTGTCTACGAGCAATACGCTGATAGATGCTGGCCAGCCTGATACGCTCACTGTAAACCTGGCATACGGAACAGGTCCGTTCACTGTGACGATAACGGACCAGAACGGAAACGTGATAACCGTATCAAACAGCATTCCATACAACGGAGTATTACACCTCACTTTTACGCCTGCAGCAGGCACATACACCTATACCGCCACCGCAACAGATAAAGGAACGCTTAATCCTTATACTGTGACATCAAATCCAGTCTCGCTTACAGTAAACACTGCCTTAGGATTCGGCACTCCTCAGATAACGGTGCCCAACTCAGTGATAGACGTAGGCCAGGTAGAATCAATAACAGCCAACGTAGTCGGTGGCACAACTCCTTACACCAATTTCGTATGGACTGTAAATGGAGTCACGCTGAACCAGAATACGAACACGATAACATTCACAGGAAACAGCAGCAACGTAGGAACTGACGCAATATCTGTCACGGTGACAGACTCGGCTTCACAACACGCTACCGGAACAGGAAGCGTCAAGGTCTACCCTGCACTCGGCTTCGGAACGCCTCAGATAACAGTCCCCAACTCAGTCATAGACGTCGGACAGACTGAGTCAATAACTGCAAACGTGATCGGCGGAGACCAGCCTTACACCAACTTCG
>CAYQOG010000003.1:0-48196 GCA_964419095.1 Microcaldota archaeon | reverse complement strand
ACAGAGAAAGTTAACCTGAAGGAAATCCCACACCTTTAGGTGTGGGTTCTTTAATTCTGTTGCCGAAACAACGGTATTTAATAGCGAATACTATTGTTTGCTGGTGTGCCCGATAGAAAGGTTTATATATCTATTAATATCTAATACTTACTAATCAATAACAATAAGTGATTCTTATGGCTAGAACAGCTGTAGTGCAAAAGATAAGGCCTTCACCCACGCTGAATACTGTCATTATGGTAGAGGACGTCATAAAGGATGCTAAGAATTCAATAATAACTATTGCTGAAATAAAAAAGAATTTACCAAAGCAGGTCAATCACAATACTCTGATGGTTATTCTAGAGTATCTTGAGACAAGTGGAAAGATAATTGTTACTCTTAAGGGAATAACCTGGGTGCACAATACAAATACTAATCTAAGAAAGGCAATAATAGAAGGGCGGCAGATATGAAATCTGTTAAGATTGTGCTCTCTCCAGAGGCTGAGGAGGCTTACGCTTATCTTGAGAAGGAAGCTCCTAAGTCAAAGATAGAACGAAGCATACTCAATTCTATAAATAAGAAGAAGGAAATGATAAAGAATAACCCACACTATGGAAATCCCATTGCAAAGAAGCTGATACCTAATGAATATGTAGTGCGATACGGGGTTACCAACTTATTTCACGTTGAGCTGTCTGATTTTTGGAGGATGCTATACACTCTTACTAACGATGAAACTGAAGTAGAGATAGTCGCATTTGTATTGGACATAATGGACCATGATAAGTACAATAAGAAGTTCGGATACAAAAGACGTTGATTACTGGGCTGGTCTCTTTAGTATTTGCTCCTCTTCGGGTTTTTCCAACTTTAATAATCTTTAAGTTGGTAACTATCTTCTGGGCAACTGAAACAGGGTCCATATACCTATCAAACTCATCTGGTACCTGCTCATTGAAGAAATCAGTTTTCATTCCTCCATGAAATATTCCTATTACCGTTATGTTATCCCCTCTTACCTCATTTCTAAGGGCATCGGTAAATCCTTTTTGGGCATATTTGCTCGCCGCATATGCAGATGATTTAGGGTTGCCCTTCAATGCACTTGTAGAAAGAATGTTCACAATAGTGCCTTCTCCCTGTTTTTCATATATTTTAGAGCCGCTTTTGAACCATAAGCTGTTCCAAAGTAATTTACCTCCAACATGTCATGTGCTCTCTCCCAGTTTATATTTTCCACTATGTCATGCGGTATCCTAACACCTGCGTTGTTTATCCAGATGTCAATTCGTGCAAACTTTTTGGCAGTTTGGTCTGAAGATTAAGCATATCCTGCTCGTTCCTTACATCTGCTTCTATTGCTAATCCCTTAATTTCAGATGCAAGCTTGTCCAGTACGTCTTTCGATCTTGCACTTACTACAACTTTGCAACCTTCTTTAGAAAGAGTTTCGGCAATAGCCCTACCAAGTCCCTTGCTTGCCCCAGTTATTACAACAACCTTTCCTTTTAGATCCATCATATCAATATTTTTACGCCCGATGCAGGGATCGAACCTGCGACATCCTGGTTAACAGCCAAGCGCTCTACCACTGAGCTAATCGGGCATTTTGAAGAATTGGAAAGGCTCTGCAAGATTTATTATCTTTATGTAGATGTAGGAGTGCTCCCCCACTGTGTCGGTGAAACCGAAGGTGTTGTCAGCATAGCCGTACTTCGCGAAGCCTCCTCTCTTTTTATCTTTTACCGCCGCATAATAAAAGGTTTTCCTATCATCGTTCAATTCGTCTATGAGGTCGAAGGCGCAGACGAACTGCCTGCCGTTCTTCTCGAAGAAATATAGACTTGCAAAGGACTCCTCCCTCACAGATCTCTTTGCGACAGCATGGACCAGATCCTCTGCAGAATCCATCCGTATCTGCAGCACGTCATCCTTGCCAAGTGACTTGAGCTCCCTGAATTCGCCCAGATCGACCTTGAATATGTTTATGTAGTCCTTCTCTGATCCCTCCACGGCCCTTTCCGCAAACCTTGCAAGCTCCGATTCGCTGGAAGATGCGGGGAAGGTATAGTGTATGAAGCTGTGCGGCGCATCCACGTTCACGTAGTATGCCAGCACCGACTCCTTGATGCACTCTCCCAACGCAATGAGCTTCGAACTGCTTCCCTGTTTGCTGAGTATGAGGCTCTTCGAGCTGAAGTCGAAGTTGTATGCGTACCTTGCAAGGTCAGTCATCGAAGCCAGCTTGACGTAAAGTATACCTTTACCATGCTTAGACTTGCTCTTTGGCATCTATTCACCTTCATTGGCCTGTCAAGAGTCTGTAGCAATCGGATAGGAGGAGCATGAACGAGTATGCCGGTTCCATTATGACCGGAGAGATTACAACTCCCTGGCCCACCGCATAATAGTCATTCAGGAGGCTAGCCTGCGCATTCAGCATTATTGGATATGATCTTGTTATGAGAGGGCTTGTAGCAGATGTTGCCGTGAGGTTGATATGATAGATTCCTGGTTCATCGACATATACCGGATAAACGAACGTCGAAACGGCGGAATGCTGCGCTATTACCTCCTCAGAGACATTCCATGCGGGCAGGCCGTTTATGTTTATGAGGAACGGGTCTTCAGAAATGCCCGTGTTGTTTATCTTTATGTAGAGGTTTGTGGGCAGGCTTACTCCCGTATCGACTACGCCTGGCGTAACTGAGAGGTTGAATACATTCTGCGTTACATTGACCTCCGCATTTATTGTGAGGTTTCCGATCTTTGAATAGTTCTGGAGGTTTACTGCCCTGATCGTGAGGTTGTAGCGGCCTCCCTGCGCATAAGGCGAGGCCGTGATCTTCAGTTTCATCGGATTCTCGTATAGAGGAGACGCCTGCGCAGACCATCCCTGCGGCAAGTTCAATGCCTCGAGCGTGTCCCAGCCTACGTTGACATATGCTCCGCTTGCATTGGCAGTGGAAGGAGAAGCCTCTATGTAGAAGCTCTGGCCGGGTCCAAGATTCCCGAGGAAGACGCTGCCGTTCTGGTAAAGCGTCCCGTTCACAGGGCCTTGTACTGTAAGATAAGGCTTAGCGCTTACTCCAAGCGCAAGAACCGAGATGAGTGCGATGGAGAAGAGCGTATAATTATTCAAGCGCATCTTATCATACTTACTTCATGGGAAAACTATTTAACTGTAACTTAGGCAAGCACCTTGACATGCATCTGCTTTAGGCGGTCTGCCCGCCTGATCCTGAACACGCTTATAGGCCCCGAGTGGTAACCGCGCTTCTCGGATGCGCCTCTCCTTGTGTAATAAGCCCTAGTGTTCCTGCGCTCGTTGTCCTGGTAGTACACAAGCCCCCTCCTTGAGTTCTGCGCCGCGTGCCTTGCGATCTGCGCAAGCTGTTTTGCCTGGTATGCAAAGCCTCTTCCTTCATAGTAGAACTCCGAGTCTTTTCTCAGGGCGTTGAGAAGCCCTTTGTAGGCAGCGACACTGGCCGGGTGGTTTTCGCGCTTTATCTCGGGAAACCTGACCATGAAGAGACGGTCTTCCATGTTAAGCGGATTATTCTGCTTCAGCATCTTACCAGATGCTAATTTGCCCGATTCCTTATATAGTTTGCCTAGTATTTTGCCTGGTCAAATAATAGGCGACAGAGCTAGGGCAACTTTTATATACCCTTTCCAAGCATAGTATATTGTTAAAGCCGCCTTCATGGCAAATTTTAATAAGCTAAAGGTAACAATGCTTATTCATCTTGCCAGGGTGGCAGAATCCGGTAACGCGTGCGCCTGGAATGTATTCCAGTCAGCGCATGACTCTCTGAGTCTTTTGGGTTCAAAAGCAACATGCTGAATATCCCAACCCTGGCGTTGGTGTTTAATATGGCTGAAGGAAAAGGTCCGCAAAAAGAGCAGAAGGGCGATGAGCTCGGCATAATCAGGATGGCAGGAAGGGACATCCGCGGTAGCCACAGCATCATAGGCGCGTTGATGCAGATCAAGGGAATCGGATACAACATGGCAAGGGCCATTGCCCTCGCAGTAGAGAGGCAGCACGGAATAAAGATGACTGACAAGATAGGCAACCTCACGGACCAGCAGACGGCGCAGATCGAAGATATGATGAGAAATCCTACAAAGGCAGGAATTCCAAACTTCATGCTCAACAGGAGAAAGGATCTCGAATCCGGAATGGACATTCATGTGATTGGAGTTGATCAGACAGTCGTAGTCAAGCAGGACATAGACCGTGATATTAGAAACCAGACTTACAGGGGATTCAGGCACATGTACGGCCAGAGAGTCAGGGGACAGAGAACAAGGTCCACTGGCAGAACTGGAGCGACTGTAGGAGTCACCAAGGCAAAGGTCGAGGCAGCGGCAAAGCCGTCAGGCGGAAAGCCTACTCCTGGAGCATCGTCTGCTGCTCCTGGCGCAGCGCCTGCTGCCGGAGCCGCACCTGCCGGTGCAGCACCGGCCGGAAAGCCTGCCGCAGCCGCACCAGCGGCAAAGCCGGCTGAGAAGCCAGCAAAGTAAGGTGAATGAATGGGAGACCCCAGAAAAATAAGGAGGAAGTACGAGACTACTAATCTGATGTGGAATAAGGAGAGAATTGAGCGCGAGCACGGCATACGCGACAAATACGGATTAGGCAACATGCACGAACTCTGGAAAGCTACAACGGAAGTCGGTAAAATAAGAAGGAATGTGAGAGAGGTTCTTGCAGGGAGGGCAACCGAAGTGGTCGGTAACTCAATAATCGCAAGGTTAGTCAGATACGGCATAGTCAAACAGGGCGCAAGTCTCGATGACTTGCTGATAGTGAGCCCCGAGGCAATTCTCGACAGAAGGCTCCAGTCGATAGTCTTCAAGAAGGGGCTTGCAAAGACAGTCGGACAGGCAAGGCAGTTAATTGCCCACGGATTCATTGCAATAGAAGGGAGAAAGGTCAATGCACCTGGATACCTGGTCACAAGGATGGAGGAGGAGAGGATCGCATACTACAAACCTATAAACCTGGACCACAATCCAAAGAAGGATGCGGCAGGGGCTGTGCATGCGCCTGCGGCTCCAAAGCCTGAGGCAAAAAGTGAATAATCATGGCAAGCCCGAAGACAAAGAAGCAGGCAGAGCAGACCCAGCAGAAGCAGAAGGAATCTAAGAAGGGACTTGTGGCATACGAGAACGTTGTAGCGGACGTGCAGCAGAGAGTCAAGCCCAAGGGGACAAGGTGGGGCGTCGCTCATGTATACTCATCGAAGAACAATACCATAATTACGGTCACAGACCTATCCGGCGCTGAAACAATTGCGGTTGGAAGCGGAGGCATGGTAGTCGACGCGGACCACGAGGAAGGATCCCCTTACGCGGCAATGCAGGCGGCTTACAAAGTCTCTGCGGCTGCAATCGAAAAGGGAGTGACTCATATTAACATAAAGATAAGGGCGCCTGGCGGGCACAGCTCAAAGACTCCTGGCCACGGCGCGCAGGCTGTGGTCAGGGCGCTTGCGAGGTCCGGATTCAGGATAGGAAGCATAGAGGACGTGACGCCTATGCCCACCGATACCACGAAAAGGCCGGGCGGACGGAGAGGAAGGAGAGTTTAATCCTTTTTGTTAATGTTGCTGAGAGCATGGGCAGCAAGTTCGACTGCATTCTAGTCCTCGGATACCCGAACAAGACAGCCCAGCAGTACCAGATGCTAAGCTCCAGGCTCAAAGTCGCGATAAGACTCTACAGGAAAGGAATAGCGGGAAAAATAATTGTATCGGGAGGAGGCCTCCGCACAAGGTCGGGAAAGACCGAGGGGGAGGAGATGATGACCTACCTGGTAAAACACGGCATACCTAAAAACGCGATAAAGGCAGAGTGCAAGTCTAAGAATACGATAGGAAATGCCTTCTTCTCTAGGCCCTTGATAAGGAAGGGCAGTTCAATCGTAATAGTGACCTCTGAATTCCATCTCCCAAGGTCGGAATACATATTCAGGAAGCTCTACGGTAATGGTTACATGATGAAATTCGTGGCTTCGCGCACCTCCGGGAATATACTCGGGAAAGCGAAAGAGTATGAGAAGGTTTCATTGAAACATGTAAAGTCCAAGTTGAGGGGAATAGATGAAAAGAGCAGCAAAGCAAAAGTCCTTAAGGTGCTTGCGGAAATAAAAAAGCAACCGAAAACGCCAGAGATGGAGAGAAAGTCGTGGTACTGAGGCTGTTTTATAAATTTGCGCAGGAATATCCTAAAGCACATATGCGAACGTAGTCTAGCCTGGTAGGACTCTGGCCTTCCATTTAAAACTTTTAAAGAAGAGAGCCAAAAACCCGGGTTCAAATCCCGGCGTTCGCATTCGCAATCAAAACCTATGCTGCTGCCGCCTTGACATCCTTCGTCTTCTGCGTCACCGCGAAAGTCCCGGTGCTGATGAAGAGGCCCTAAGCCTCCTCCTGCCTGCGCCTTGCGATTCTAATGACCAGAAGCGCCAATTCCTCCCCCTCCTCCTTGGAAAGTCCCAGAGTCTCTGCGTACTTTCCTGCCTCTTCAATCACAACTTTCTCTCGTTGCATATCGAGTATCGGCATGCCCAGCCTGCGCTTGATCTGCCCTGCGTCGGCTGCAAGCTCAGTGCGCTCTGCAACATCCGACAATGTAACGCGCAGCATTGCGCTCATCCTGTCCCGAAGCACGGCAAGCTTGAGCGTAGGGTCTTCCTGCTCTGATCTGGCTTTCTTATCAACCGGCTGCCTGAAACTAGAACTCATTATAATTCACTTTCACTTGCAAGGAAACGATACAAATTGAAGGAGGTTCTATATAAACGTTTCTTGCGTTTTGTGCTCTCAAAACCGATCATATCAAAGAACCTGCATATCCTAATATTAAAAGATGCCTCCAAAGATAATCCGGTAGCGTGGAGAGCTCAAAGGAAAAGAGGACAGTTGCGATATTGGCCCAGCAGATTAAAGCAAGGATGGAGGGAGAAGGCACGGGACATGACTGGTGGCACGTCTATCGTGTATGGAGAAATGCACTCTACATAGCCAGGCGCGAGAAAAGCGCAGGTATATTCGAAGTGCAGCTTGCAGCCCTTCTTCACGACGTTGCAGACTGGAAATTCAGCAACGGGGATACTGAAAAAGGCGGAAGAGTTGCAAAGTCATTGCTCAGGAAACTTAAAGTCAACGAAAAGACAATAGGAAAAGTATGCTACATAGTCGATAATATCTCTTTCAAAGGCGGATTCGGAAAAGTCCTTGATACGAAAGAGGGCATGATAGTACAGGATGCCGACAGGATAGATGCGCTCGGTGCGATAGGCATCGCAAGGGCGTTCGCATACGGAGGCTCAAAGGGCAGGGAGCTCTACAATCCCAAAATAAGGCCAATGGCTTACAAGAACTTTGAGCATTTCAGGAAAGCCCATGCAAAATCAACCACAGTGAACCACTTCTACGAGAAACTATTCCTCCTGCGGGGCCAGATGAACACAAAGACAGGAAAGGAGATCGCAAAAGAAAGGGAGGAATTCATGAAGAAGTACCTGGATACGTTCTACAAGGAGTGGAAAGGACTCTGAAATCATTCCGTTATCTTTGTAAATACCTTCTTTACGTTCTCGTAAGTTATCTTGCCTATCTGCCCTTCCGTAAAACCATTCTCCATCAAGCCGTCAAGGAGAGTCCTGTAGTTGTTGAGGCTCGGAATTCCCGACATGTAAGATGCGTTTGGCTTGTTAGGATTGTAAACCTTCTCTTCCGGCGCATGGGGCGCATGGTCCGTCTCTATCATATCTATCTTTCCCGCCTTGAGCAGTTGCCTGAGTTTTCTCATGTCTGAGTGAGGTCTTATAGGCGGATTCACCTTTGACTCAAGGTTAAGCACAGTAAGCAGGCCCTCCGAGGAAAGCGTCAGGTGATGCGGCGTGGCGCCGCAGCTTATAAAAATGTCATTCCTTGCGCCGTCCACAAGCATTACCGATTCTGGCACTGAGATGTGGCACACGTGCATGTGCGCCTGGACTTTGAATTCGAGCATCATTGCTATTTGTTCCCTGACCGATTCAACTTCAGCCTCACGCGGCCTCGCAACTCCCCATGTGCTTGGGATTGTCATATCCCATGCTCCCATTTTGAACATGCTCTCCTTTTCGCAGTGCACAGATATGACGCCCTTGTATCCTACTTCTGCCAGAGTCTTGTAAACGATCCTCTGCCCCTGCTCGTCAGGCACCTCAAGCTCTCCTACGGACTTGCCAGCATAGAGCTTCATGCCTGCGACCTTTGGATTCTCGTCGATTATTTTCACTGCCTCCCTTATCTGGTCCGGATTCCTTGTAGCTCCTATGTTGAGATAGTAGCCCTCAAGGCATCCCTCCCTCTTCGCGGTTTCAAGCCTTCTGTCCACAAGCTCTGCGGTTGTTATCGCAGGGCTTGTATTCGGCATGTCTATGAACGCAACCACTCCCTGGCTCCGCGCGATATCAGTAACAGATCTTATAGTAGCCTTGTAAGACTGCTCCCAATCCCTGCAATGCACATGAGGGTCTATGTGCTTCTCGCTCATCGTTGCACCTTTGCATGTTTCGTTGCTGCCATCATTTCCTTGAGGTTCGAATACCCTTCCTTCCTCAGGTTCTCAAGGACCTTTTTCTCTATATCCTTTAGCAACCCAATCCCATAAAAGGCATAAGGGGTGTAGCCTTCCAGCATGTCCGCGCCAAGCTTGAAAGTCTCGTAAGCGTCATCGCCGTCATAGATGCCCCCTGCTGCCACAATGAATGAATCAGGGAATGATTCGCGAAGATCCTTTACGCTGCGCAGCCTGTACTCCTTGAGAAACTTGCCGCTCCTTCCTGCAGACTTGTATCCCCAATTCGCCATTGGCACCTGCTCCTTTGGAAACATCTTGGTGTTCGTTGTAACGATGCCATGCCCTCCGCCTTCGATAAAGCCGTCCAATACCTTGAATGTAGATTCCCGTTCTCCAGCTTCATAAGGCCAGATCTTCACGAGCCGCAACTTGCCGGGAGCAAGCTCTTTCATCAGCGCCGATGTGTCCGAGAATATCTGCGGATCCCTCAATGTCTTTAGCGCCTCGGTATTGGGAGATGCGCAGTTCCATACAAACCCGTCTACATAAGGCTCAAGGCTCTTCAGCAGGGTTTTCATCTCGCTCATTGCAAGCTCAACTGCATTCTGCCTTGAGATCGGCATGCCGCATATGCTGACGTATACTGCCGCATTTCCCTTCTGTTTCCTGTATTCGATAATGTTCTTGAGGAAGTAATCGAGTCCCTTGCTCGGAAACCCCTGCGCGTTGTATATGTCAAGATTCGGATCGTCGGTCGCAACCCTCGGCCTTGCGTTTCCTTCTCTTGGATTGACTATGACTGTTCCTGGCTCGAGGAATCCGAAGAACCTTGAAAGCGGGAGCATTGCATCGCCGGTCTTGTCAAGGCCTGCAGCTGTGCCGAAAGGGATGATTTTGCGCCCGTTGACCTCTATCTCCAGCTCAGGCGGTGTGCTGAAGAGGCGCGAGACAAGCGAAAGGCCTGAATTGTTGGATGCCAATGCGTTGAGAACGAGTTCCTGTACCCTTTCAGGGTCTCCGCCGGCCTTTTTGTACATCATGGGCCGCACCGATTTTATGTAATAATCGGAACTGAACATGCCCCTGAGCATCATGAGCTTGTCAGAAACGCTCAGGACTACAGAAGGTTTTGCATTGGTATTGATCTCTGTTTCCATAGCGCATCACTTACAAAGAGAAATCAGAATTGAAGACTTTATGCAGCCAACATTATAATAGTTTGTCGCATAAAGCTGTGAGCATGAAGGTATTTCTGATTGTGCATGGATTCGTTCAGGGCGTAGGGTACAGATATCTGGTAAGAAGGGCCGCCGAACGTTACAAGATTAAGGGCATGGTGAAGAACATGGAGGACGGAAGCGTGCACATAGTCGCAGAAGCAGAAGAGAATGTGCTTGAACTTTTCAAGGATGCGATAAGCGTCGACATGCCTAACGGACCGCAGGTCAGGCACATTGAAACTTTCGGAGAGGAAAACGACCGCTTTCCAAAAGATGCAAAACAGTATGACAAGTTCGTGGTAGAAAGAGGATAAATGCTACTCCACTGTGTAATCGCTGCCTATTACCGGTGCGACTGCGGTGTACTTATCGCTCAACGCTTCTGCAAACTCCTTTGCCTTTCCCGGCTCTCCGTGGACTATGAATATATTCTTGAGCCCGTGTATCCTTCCTATGAAGCTCATGAGCTGCCTCCTGTCCGCGTGTGCAGATAGATGGAATCGCTCCACTGCCATACTTATCCTGACTTTGTGCCCTTCCAGGAATATCTCCTTCGCACCTTCCAGGAGCTGCCTTCCCTTCGTTCCCTTGGCCTGATAACCGACAAGTATCAGCTTGTTCTTAGGATCGTTGCCGCAGAGCTCAAGGTACTTCACTATCGGCCCTCCGGTTATCATTCCGCTTGTCGTCACCACTATGCTGTTCTCCTGTCCGCCCATTATCCTGCTCCGTTGCTGGCGCGTGGTCACATTGTTAAAGTTCTTGCTCTTGAAAGGATCGTCATCGTTCAGGAGGATCCTCTTCTGCAGCTCGTCCCTGCAGTAAATCACATTATGCCTGTGTATGCGCATGGCTTTGCCGATCATCCCATCCATGTATATCGGAGTTTTTGGAAGTATGCCCGATCTCATGTAGTCGTCGAGAAGAAGCAGGGTCTCCTGCGCCCTTCCTACTGCGAATGCCGGAATTATGACCTTGCCTCCCTGTTTCAGGGTGTCGTTTATGCTCGCGACCATCGCGTCTGCAACCTTCTTCTCTCCTTCCCAGATGTCTTTCTCTCCCGCGTACGTCGATTCGGTTATCAGTATATCCGCATTGAGATTCTCTACGTATGCCGCATCAAGGAGGCGCGTGCTCCTGAAGTTGACGTCGCCCGTGTAGAGCAGCCTCTTTCTCCCGTCGCTCACCTCTATCATGGCGCTGCCGAGAATGTGTCCCGCAGGAATCAGCTTTATCGTGAGGTTCTTTATCTTGAACTCCTCGTGATACTCGAAGAGCTTGGCGCGCTTCATCATCTTTGCAACGCCCTCCTTCTTTATGCTCTCAGGATTCGAGATGCGAATATAATCGCTTATGAGTACATTTGTAAGCTCGAATGTTGGTTTTGTAGCATACATATAGCCGTCGTATCCGTTGCTGTAGACGTGCGGAAGGAATCCGCTGTGGTCCAGGTGCGCATGGCTTACGACTATACCGTCAACCTTCCTGAGCTCGCTGTCCGGAATCAGTGGCAGCTCTATCTGCTCGCCGAGTTTGATCCCTGCATCAAGAAGTATTCGCGTGTCATTGGATTCAACCATGATGCAGCTCCTTCCCACTTCCCCAGCTGCGCCATAGAATGTTAGCTTCAAAATCACTCACCGTCATTGTTTCCGTTATGTTTTGAAGAAGTATTGTCCTTTATGATCGCAATGTCAGCAAGGCTTATCTCCGCCTGCTTCGGCTCAACGGCCTTCCTCTCCTGTCGCGGTCTTGCCCTGCGCATCTGTCCTGTCATGTGCCTGAGATTCGAATATAGTTCATCGAGCTTCCTGTCAACCTCGGCTATCTTCGATTCTATCTCCTGTATGCTCTTCGTGAGGTCCTCTATGTCCTTGTCTACGTACTGCACTTTCCTCTTCAGCCTGTAGCTCTTCAAGGCATCATTCAACTGCGCCTCTATCTCATTCTTCTTCCTTATAAGATCCTTCTCCTTCTCAAGCGTGAATGCCTCTGTGGCGATCCTGAACTCCATGCTCTCCTTCCTCCTCCTCAGGTAGCCTATCTCTTTGGTGTTGTCCTTGCTCGCTGCCGCGAGCTTTGCAACGGCGGCCCTCTCCGCAAGCTTGTATGAAAGCCTGTGCCTTGCCCTCTTTACGCTGTCGATGAGCGGAGGTATCTTCTTCTTCTCATCGTCTATGCTCTTGCGTATCTCGTCCATCTTTGCGTTTTCAGGGCTGCTTGCATGAGGCGCGGGGGCAGCTGCCTTGGCAGGCGCTGCGGCTGTAGGTTGTGTATTTATGCTTTCTTTCCTTCCGCTTTCCTCAGTCAGTACATCGCCCATTTTGATAAGACAAAATTATAAGCATCTAGCAGCCGATCGGTCGTCTTCTCCACGGAGAATTCTCTTGCTGTATCAATAGCATTCCTTCTATATGCCTCAGGACTATTTAAAACCCTTTCTATTTTCTTCGCACACGAGGTATAATTGCCCGGGGCGAAGCGCTCCCCGTTCTTCCCGTTCTTTATCAGGTCCTTCAGCGCGAGGTAATCCGCGCCTATGACCGGCTTCCCGCTCGCCATCGCCTCAAGGCATACTATCCCCTGGGTCTCAAAGGTTGAGGGCATGCAGAAGGCGTCGGCAGCCGCGTAGAGATGGGGCAGCGTCTTCTTGTCCACGAAGCCCATAAAGGTCACGTGATCCTGTATCCCGAGCCTGAGCGCAAGGTTCTTGTAGTATTCCTCGGAAGGTCCATGGCCCCCGAAGACGAATTTTACCTTCTCCCCTTTCTTCACTAGGACTTTGCATGCCTTTAGCATGACGTCGAGACGCTTCTCGCGGCTCATCCTTCCTAGGTAAAGCACCATCTTCTCCTTGTCCTTGATATGGAGTTTTGATCTGACGCCGTTCCCGCCGACTTTTTCGCTGAAAGACTTGGTATCGACGCTGTTAGGCACAACCTGCGTGTTCCTTATTCCGTGCTGTGCAAGGTACTGGAGTATTGAATTTGTAGGGGCTATTGTGAGATTGCTCTTGCTGTAGAAGAACTTGGTGTACATCCAGAGGTATTTCTTCGTGAGGTCCTTGAGGCCCCTGTTCCTCGGATAATATTCCTCGATGACGCTCTTGTTGTTTATCATGGTGTGGAATGTGCTTGTTATGGGATACCGCCCTATCTTCGCGGCAAGAAGACCCGCAAACCCCATTACGAAAGGCGTCTGCGCATGTATTATGTCTATTGAAAGGTCCTTCAGCTTCGATGTTGAATTGTATGGGAAGAGAGCCACGTTGTATTGCGGATAAGGTCGGAACTTTACACCCGGATACGCTATCACGTTCTTCTCCTTTCTCTGCCCGCGCCTGCCGCTTGTGAATATGTAGACCTTGTGGCCCCTTCGCTCAAGCTCGCCCTTGAAATTGAGCATTGATGAGACGACGCCGTCGACTGCTGGCAAGTACGAATCAGTGTAAAAGGCGATCCTTAAGCTTTTCATAAAATATCCCGGGCGGAATAATAGAGATTATTCCAGTTTGACTGCTTCCCCTCCGGCCTGCTTTATCTTCTCCATTGCCTTTTCAGTGAAGCCCATTGCCTTTATCACTGCAGGCTTGCTGAGGCTGCCGTTCGAGAGGACCTTATAGCCTCTCAATTCAACAGTAGGCTTCTCCTCCTTCATCTCCTCTGCAATATCTGAGATCTTGTCAAGGCTGATCTCATCGAGCACGACTCTTCGCGGCATCACGAATCCCGGGGTGTGTATCCTCTCCTTGTCGTATTTCACGGTATAGGTCCACTTGCTCTTCCTGCCCCCCCTCCCAACTCCTCCCCGCGCGCCGCTGCCCCTGTTGTTCTTCTTGTTTCCCCAGCCCCACGTCCTTGAACCGAGGAACTTCCTGTTCTTCTTTGTCCTTAGTACCATAAAATCATCAAGACATTCTTGAGAGGAGTTTGCTTATTGCAGCGCCCCTATACCCCAGAGCTCCCTTCCTGCTGAAGGAGACCTTGGTTCCTTCATAGCCGTGCGTGGGGGGGTGCAGCCTTATCGGCATTGCGAGAACCTCCCTCGCAGCCTTCTGACCGCTTGTTATCGCTGCAATGTCCTCCTTGCTCGCCTTGAGGCCCTTCTTTGTAAGTATCTTCTCCACTAGTGCAGCATCCACTTCCCCATAGGTTACGAAGTCGTTGCACTTCTTGATCATGCCCATGTTGCTTTCGTTGGCTGCAAGTAACACCATGTTGTTCGGATGCTTGAGATTGAGCCTCCTAAGCGTCTCGTTGATGTCGCGCCTGACGCCTATCCTCCCGCGGACCCGTATGACTGCGAGTAATTTGTTATCGTTTTCTGAAGCCATAAAATGCGACCTTTGCCAGAAATAAACACGATGCGAATCGCATCGTCTTACAATGATATAGTATTGCCGATAAGGTATATAAGCATATGTTTGGCCTCTTGAGGCCTTTTTATTGACAATTGCAAAACCCTGATTTTCCAGACAAACTGCTTCTCATAACCTTTAAATGCTTATATTCAACAGAGTAATGTGATGCGCATTCAAAGGCTGCAGATCCTAATCGTTGCCTTGCTAGCCATGCTTCCGCTCGGGTTTGCGTCTGCATCATACAACATCACCGCAATCAACACGACTGTGATACTCAACGGCAGCACAAGCGCACGCGTGATTGAAACTTTCAGCGTCTTCATCAGCAAATCCTCCATAAGCCAATATGAGGCGAGCAGGGGCGCCTACAACCTCAGCATAAGCGACTGGCAGCAGCTTCTCAACACGCCCCTTCTCACGGAACACATACTCAACCCGAAGAGTGGAGCTATCAATCTCACATTCCTTCCCGCCGCGCTGATACTCACCTCGCAGGGAGGCGCATCAGACCTCATACTCAGCTATGACGTATACAATGTAACAACGGTAAACGAGATAGCGCCGAGGAAGTTCGAGTACGTGTTCAATGACTCTGTGCTCAACTTCGAGCATACTGCAAGCGGTCAGGAGCTCGCGCAGCTCGAGCGGCTCAATTTCGTGGTACCGAAGAACTCCCAGATAGTGGCGCTCTATCCGCTTCCCGACACCCCCAAGCCCAATTTCGTGGGAAGCTATGCCAACACTACAGTCTTCTCATGGTATTCGCAGGAGCCGCTGAACAGCTTCGCATTCTCGTACATAGTCGCGCAGTCACCGCAGGAGGAGGTGCTTGCATATTTCACGAACATATACAGAAACTACAGGCCTCTTCTCTACCTGCTCGGAGTGATGATCGTCGGAGTATTCGTAGCCTATGTCTACCTGAAGTTCCTGGCGCCGGAGTAAGGTGTGGTTTTGCACAGATACGAAAGATTAGTGCTTGATGCGTTGAGGGGAGGCAAGCCGATGGGTTTTTCAGACCTCCTTGCAAAATCAGGGCTCGGGCGTGACGAAGCGCTCTGGACTCTTGAAAGCCTGAGCCAGAACGGATACGTTGAACTTCAGCGGGAAGACTCCACAGAAGTCTCACTGACAAAGGAGGGAAAGGAGTATTCGGTAAGCGCGCTTCCTGAAGCAAGGCTACTTGCAAGGCTGAAGGAAGGTACTGTTGAAATAAGATCACTCAAGAGCGATGAAGAGCGCATAGGCCTCCAATGGGCAAAGCAGAAAGGACTCATAGTAATACAGGACGGCAAGGTGCTTCTTGCAGAGAAGGGCGTCCACGTATTCGAAAAAGGTCTTCCCGAAGAGAAAGTCCTCAAGGAACTTGCAAAGGATTCTCATTCATATCCATCGCTTACGAGATCCAGCGCCGCAGAACTCGCAGAACTCGCAAAGCGCGGTCTTATAGAGACCAAGAAGAAGAGCTCAGTGGCAAGGATAAGCATAACGCAGAAGGGCGCAATGGCAAAGACTGATGTTGAAGATGAAGGGATTGGCGCACTGACCAAGAGCGCAATAGCAGGAAAGGCTTGGAACGGCGTCAAGTTCAAGGGCTACGATGTCAATGTGCCTGTGGAGAAAGCAATTCCGGCAATGAAACATCCGCTGGCGCAAAATATTGATGACATAAGGCGCGCGTATACTTCAAACGGATTCACGGAAGTATCGGGACCTGTCATCGACTCTGCCTTCTGGGTCTTCGATTCGCTCTTCCAGCCGCAGGACCATCCCGCGCGCGATACCCAGGATACTTTTTACCTGGAAGATGTGGAGGCCCAGGAGATCAAGAGCAAGGAATACATAAACAAGGTGAAGAAAGCCCATACGCAGGGATGGCACTACAAGTGGGACATAGATACAGCAATGGAACCTGTGCTGCGAACCCACATGACCAGCGTTTCCGTGAGATATCTCTACGAGATGCTCTCAAACCTCACCAGCAAGAAATACGAGTTCCCGATAAAGCTCTTCTCCCTCGGCCGCGTCTTCAGGAACGAGAACGTGGACTACAGGCACCTTGCCGACTTCCAGCAGACTGACGGAGCTGTGATAGGGAAGAACCTCACCTTTGCGAATCTCTTCGACATACTCATAAGGCTATACGCGTGGATAGGAAGCGAGATAAAATTCAAGCCCGCATACTTCCCTTTCGTGGAACCGGGCGTTGAGATATACGTCTTCTCAAAGGAGCGAAATGAGTGGATAGAGATAGGCGGCGCAGGCATCCTGAGGAGGGAGATAACAGGAATGAAGAGAAAGGACCTCTCCGTCCTTGCATGGGGCGTATCCGTGGAGAGGCTCATGATGATCCGACCTAATGGCAACGTAAACAGCATCACAGAGCTCTACAACAACGGGCTCGGATGGCTGAGGAACAGGAAGATGATGTGATTCTATGCCAATGGTTACGTTCAACAAGAAATACCTGATGCACCTTCTGGGGGGAGACGTCGATGAGGACAAGCTTGTCGATGAGATAGGCAAGTTCGGAATCAACGTTGAGAAGGTCGACAAGGATGAGATAAGCGTCGAGATAACCTCAAACCGACCGGATCTCGTAAGCGCTGCAGGGTTTGCAAGGGCCGTGTCGCTCTACTCGCACAAGATCAAGAGATACCATTACAGCGTAAAGGACCCCGAGCCGATGCTCGAGATAAATGTAGGGAAGGATGCAAGGAAAGTTAGGCAATGCATAGCGTCATTCGTAGTACTTGGAATGCATTTCACTAATGAGTCGCTTACCGAACTTCTCAGTTCGATGGACAAATTCACCGAGACGTATGGAAGGGCAAGGAAGAAGATTGCAATTGGCATGCACAACCTCGATGCGATAAAGGCACCGCTCTATTACGACGCATATGCAAATGAGTCATACCTGCCGCTCAACTCAAAGACGGAGATGACATACGAAGAAGTGTTGAAAAGCACAGAGAAAGGAATCAAGTACTCCGGCACAATACCGTCGGGCAAAGGAAGAGTCTACCCTGCATTGAAGGATTCGCAGGGAACCCTCGCGCTGATACCTGTGCTCAATTCAGAGCGCACCAAGGTAAGCGTCTCAACAAAGAATGTCCTGGTCGATGTAACCGGACCGTCGGAATACATGATAAACAAGACTGCCGACATGCTCGCGTCGATTTTCATCGACATGGGCGGGGATGTGAAGGTCGTGCAGATAAACTATCCTGAAAAGGGAGTGCGCACGCCGGTCATGGCCGAGCACGAGATCCAGACTCCTACAAAACTTATAGAGAGCGAGATAGGGGTCGCAATAGGAAGCAACAATGTCGCTTCTTTGGCAGCAAAGATGGGCTACGAGGCTGCGATCTTGGGCAAAAAGATCCGATTCATCGTTCCTGCATACAGGCTTGACGTGATCAACGAGCAGGACATAGTCGAGGACATCGCGATAGCATACGGATACGATTACATACAGCCGGTCGCAATAAAGGCAACGCAGACCGGTACGCTTGACAGCGAGACGATATACAGGTCAAAAGTGTCGGAGATTATGATAGGCCTGGGATTCAACCAGCTGATGAACTCATACCTTACAAACGAAAAGACAAATTTCTCGGACATGAGGCTTGAGAATGACAAGTCAGCCGTGAAGATAAGAAATCCTAAATCCGAGTCAATAACCATAATGAGGACATGGCTCATTCCATCGCTGCTAAAGGACATAGCGCTCTCATTGAACGAGAAGACGCCGCTCAATGCCTTCGAACTGGACATGGCATTCACCCTGAAGTCAAAGAAACCAAAGGAATCGCACCACCTTGCCGCTGTCTCAACGAATCCGAAGGCGAACTTCAATTCAATAAAATCGATATTCGAATCCCTTGCGGATAGGATGCGCATTCAGTGCAAGGTAGAGGCGCATTACCACAGAAGTTTCATTGAAGGCAGATGCGCAAAGGTAACTCTCAACGGAAAGGAAATCGGATTCTTCGGCGAGGTGCACCCTGAAGTGCTCAATTCATTCGGCATAGAGGAGCCTACTGTCGCAATGGAGCTTGAAATCAGCTCTGCGTGAACCTGTAGTGCTCTGCAATGGCCTCCAGGTCCTTCTCGTCAAAATCATAGGTCCTTGCCATGAAGTCTGCCACTGCCTCGTCGCCTATCTCCTTCCGCGCCTGTTCCATCATGGCGTAGATTACCGGGAGGCTTCCCTTGATTATGTCCTTCCTGTTCGCATGGACCGTCTTGGCCAGCTTCATGGCTATCTTGTTCAAGGCCTCCTTGCCCTTCTTCACCTTGCTGAGATACTGTATGTTTGCGGGGAACGCATACCTGTTGATCATGCTCACATCCCCGGTGCTTGCGACTGCCACCCCTGCGGAAAGGAGCACCGAAGAATACCTCATGTATCCATAGTAATTGGAGCGCGAGGCGTTCTCGTAGAATGCGCTCGCCTTTGAGAGGTATTGGTAGGAATTCTTCCTCCCTCCCTTGGACAAATATCTTACAGGTATGTTCTCGTCGACCCAGTTTATCAGCATGCTCATATCTACGTCGCTGCTTGCGGCCGCATGCCTGGCCCTCTCGAAGTTTCCTGAGAGGAATATCTTGTCAAGAACGGAGAATATCTCCATCTTCCTGTCCCTAATTGAGAGCGATTCTATCAATTCCGGCTTTGCGCCAAACATCATCTCAAGGTCATTGAGCGCTCCCCTTATATCGCCGTTGCTCCTCTTGACTATCTCTTCCAGTATCTCGCTGCTTACGGACTTGCCTTCCTTCTCCTGTATCCTCTTCAGATGATCGAGCACCTCCGTCTTACCTGCGCGCTTGAAGTCTATCTTTTCCACGTGATTCCTTAGGAAGGCGATCTTCCTGTCCCAGTAATCATTCGCAGTGAATACGACAGGCTGCTTTGATTTGTTGATAAGCTGGAGTATCACGCGCTCGGCGCCTGCGTCGAACTTTGCGGAAAGTTCGTCTATCTCATCAAATAGTATCAGCACTTTCTTGTTGAACAATCCGCGGGTCATAGAGGCAGGGAGGACCTTTTTCTCCATCGTTTCAGCGTCCCTGTAATCGCTGGAGTTGAGCTCCAGCACTTCGAACCCATTTGTATAGGCTATCGCCCTTGCAGCAGTGGTCTTTCCCGTACCTGAAGGCCCGCAGATCATTATTGCGCGGGTATGTTTCCCCGCTAAGGCGTCAAGTCCGAACTGGTTCAGCTTATCGATTGCCAGGCCATTGCCAATTAGCGCATTGAGCGTAAAAGGATTGTACTTGTCGATGAGCATGAGACCAGCAGTTAAACAGGGCAAAAGAGATATATTAATGTATTCTCAAATAACAAGGTACTGCTAATGCTCCTATCGTCTAGTCCGGTCAAGGACGCAGGCCTCTCACGCCTGCGACACGGGTTCAAATCCCGTTGGGAGCAACTGATTTTAGACAATTTGTTTAAATAGAGGGAAAGAGGATTGTTTTGCATGCCAGAAATAAGGCAGGTGGGCATCAGCAGGATATTCTTCGTCAGCGATACGCATTTCGACCATGTGAATATCATGAAGCGATGCGCGAGGCCGTTCGAGGAGGTCTCGCAGATGAACAGCGCAATGAGGATAAACTGGAATTCCGTTGTGCAGCCTTGGGATACTGTATACTTTGTGGGGGACATGACTCCTGGAAAGGGCTTCAGGCCTGCCAGCTACTGGCTTGGGCAATTGAACGGGCAGATAACCTTCGTCAGGGGCAACCGCGACATAGGCGTGCCTGGCTCAGTGGAGAGCGCCACATTCACTCATCAGGGGATCAAATTCCATGTTGTGCACAACCCTGAGCACAGGCCGGCAGGCCTTGATGGGAACACATGGATGATACACGGGCATATGCACAACAAGGACATGGAGACATATCCCTTCTTCAACCCGCGCAGCAGGACGATAAACGTGAGCGTGGAGCTTACAGGGTACAAGCCTATGCTGATGGACACGCTGGTCTCCCTGATACGGCGCGGAGTCGAGAGGGTTCCTACAGCAGCCGAGATACCTGCCCAATACGCGGTCATAAAGAACGGGCTGGTTTCGGCTTCGCCAGCCTCGCGAACAGGCATGCTGTGACCGCTCAGTTGTTTCTTGTGGCTACGGTGCTGAACACGGCAACCTGCACAAGCGCGTTCGTTGTGCTCGCTGTCGTATACATGGCCCATATGCTGCCTACCAGCTTTGTGCCAAGGATCGGCGTCGTACTGCTTATGCCTGGATAATTAGTGCTTATGTACATCTTCGCGGTGGCAATCTGCCCCTGGGCAAGGGAAGGGGTGAAATAATACTGCCCGTATAGCTGCCCCCAATAGAATATGTCATTCGCGTTCGCCTCGTCGGCCAGAGTCGTATCCGTTATCTGCTGCCCCTCCGGCACTATGGTGAAGTATACGTTGGACCACGGCTGCGTCGATGCTACTCCCAGATTCACGCTCACGCTCGGATCGCCGTAGAGGTTTGCGACATTGGCGTTGAAGACCAGCTGCTGGCAGAGGTAATCCGGCTGGGCAACGCATCCGTTTATGACCTGGGGAGAAAAAACGCCCAGATAATAGAGCACGCCAAGCACTATTGCTATTATCAGTATTGCCCAGCCGTAGGTCATCAGGTACTCCATTGCCGATTGGAGTTTTGAGGCCATGTGCATACCTGGCCGGCCTGCCTGCCGCTTAAGGAGAGGCTGCATGTCCCTTCTACCTGGCCGGTTATCTGTACTGCTGATTTGACTGGCCATAGTTCATGCCATTATCGTCGCCGTGACCAGAGTCATCATCGCCATGCTCATGATCCGTGCATGACCCGTTCGAGTCGCCATGGTCTCCCATCTGGCCATCATGGTTCGTGTCGCCCCAGGAGTTGTAACCGGAACCATAACCCTGCCGGTAGCCCTGATGGCTGCTCTCGTCCCCGTGGCCCTGGTATGACTGGCCATACGAGTCCTCATTACTTACATGGCCATCGCCCCCGCACTTGGTCGAGTTCTTGGAGAACACCGTTATGGGCGAATTTGAAGAGGCAACCTCGCCTGATATGTCATTCACAGTCAGTGTCACTATGTAATTGCCGGGAGCGTTGAACGTGAACGAGTTGCCGTTCTCATTGAACCCGTTGTTCGGCGAGACCGAATAGGAATACTGCTCCGATCCTGTGCCCCCCGTGGTTGAATTGGTGAATCCAACGGACTGACCTGCATTTATCTGGTTTGTGTTAGCGCTTAGCGTTACGGCGAGTACGGGAGTCACTGTTACAAGCGCATTGGAGCTTGCCTTCCCGCCCAGCGAATCCTGCGCTGTGAGCGTGACAATGTAGTTTCCCGGAGTGTTGAACGTTACAATGTTGTTGCCATTCTGCACGACTCCCGCCTGGCTGCTGAAAGCGTATGCATAAGTGTAAGGAGCCATGCCTCCTATGGTTGTATTGCCCAGCTTCACACTTTGCCCTGCGCTGATGAGCGATGGGGTTGCGTGCAGCGAGACCGACGGTCCCCCTATGACGTTTATCGTCAGCGCCTGCGAGTTGCTTGTATCACCGGCCGAGTCGAATACCTCAGAGTATATGCTGTATGTGCCTGCTGAGTCTGGAATGAATGCAAGGGTGTTTGAGGACCCCGATGCTACCTGAACGCTGTTTACGAACCAAGAGAATGTGTATGGCGGCACTCCCGCCGTTGGCGCTGCAGACACCTGTTCGCTCTGCCCAAGCTCGAGCAATGAAGAGGGCGTTGAGATGCTTACGAAGACCGGGACCGGCACCGGCAGCGCTGTTATGGTAACGCTTGCATTGGCAAATGCGCCGTTGGAATCCTCAACCACTTCTATTATCCTGTACGTGCCCGCATTCGGGAATGTGAACCCGTTTCCATTCTCTATCACATTGGCAGGAATTATATAAGAAAATGTATAAGCGGGCGAGCCGCTGGGAACTCCGAATGTGCTGTTCGTCGTGTCATTGGAAATTGATATGCCGTTTCCTGCGTATATCGCATTTGCAGACGCAGTGATCGATATTGAGAGCGCAGTCTTCACTGCAATGTTCACGCTCCCGCTGCCTGTGTCCCCGAGCACATCATTGGCATTCGCTACAATTACGTCTGGAGAGGCAAGGTCGGAGCCGTTCCCGAAGAATGTAGTTACGCATGACTGGCCGCCGAATGAGGATATCTGCGAGGGCCTGTTGAGCGGATGCCAGGTCCACAGACATGTGTATGCGCCGTTTCCTCCTGCCACGTTGGCGGTTACCATGCTGTTCTGGCCCGCATCCATGACGGCCCTCTGCGAAGAGACTGTTACCGTGAGCTGGGCGTTTGCCAGCGAAAAGAATAGAGTTGCAAAGATTAGCGAAGCCAGGATATGAAGTTTGCCCACAGGCATAGCGATCCCTAGGCTAATGGGAATTAAACAATTAAAAACCAGTATGCTCCGCGCTATGACCTTCCATGCCGGCAGAAATCAGGACCTTAGGCTCTCCGCCATCTCCTGGTCTACTGCACTCCTGGTTTGTATCGGCGCACCGTAAAGCCTTGCCTCGACAACGTCCCTGACAGTCACTCCGTTATCGTTCCTGAGGTCAAATATACCTTTCATTGTTTCAGGATCCCATGCTGTCCTTGCAACTAATGCCTGCGCTCCTGCATCAGTGGCAGCCACCAAATGGGCCACTGTCGTGCCTTTTGTAGCGTTGCCTACTCGTTTCAGCATCGCAAGCTCGTTCGAGGTGGCCATGGCGTGCGCAAGCTGCCCGTTTCCGCGCAATGAGAGATAGAGCTTCGTGAACGTCTCGCCAGGCATCTCCTTTGAGGGCTTGTATATTGCGTCGCCGCGTACCCGTTTTATCATCAGACTGCACCTCCTGATCCCCTGCTCTCAATAACCAGCGAGCCTATGGCTCTGATGCCGTCCATGTCCACCCTCAGCACATCCAGGAGGTTTAATATGAATGGGGAGCGCATCAGCTCTGCCGGCACGCGGCCATGCTCCAGCGCAGCTATGAATTCCCTTGGAGTATCGCTGCGCTTTGCCAGCTGCTTTCTTCTCATCCAGACGGCCTCCCTTATATGCCGGACTCCCGCTCCAACCGCCTCGCTCTCCACATACCTCTCCGGATGCAGTTCTGCATCCTTGTTCGTGGCCGTGACAAGCATCGCAAGCCCCTCGTCCGGAAGTATCCTCAGCGGCGCACCCCTCTCCACCGCCTCCACGCCTATTCGCCTCAGCGTCTTGATGTCTGTCCCTACGGCTCTGGCGAACTGTCCAACTTCGCCGTCATCAACCCTACGCCTGTCGTAAAGGCCTCCCGCAATCTGCCACATGAGCCACCCGCTCCTCCTGATCGCGCTGCCCAATGCATCGTAATCGGGATACCGGCGCCTCTGCGCCCTTCGCAAGAGGGAAAGCTCCGTTCCTATTGCATACTCATACGCATGGCCGAACGGGTAGTACCTCCCATCGTAATATCTATTCCACATAGCCAGCGTCTCCGAAGCTGTGCACGCTTGGGCCTGCGCTGATCCCAAGCCATTCCCAGCAGCGCCGCCCATACCTGCCCTTACTTCAAAAGGTTTCCTGCGCGCGTCTACTAATGCCGCCATTGCGTTCCCACTATACGAGAGTAATAAGGCGGCAATCTCTTATATAGCTTTACTCCGAACCGTTCAGGAGCACGATGAAATCTTTATATTGGTGGCAGCAGAATGAATAGAAGCGGCCACGGCGCCCCAGTAGCTCAGTGGTAGAGCGCTAGTTTTGTAAACTAGAAGTCGAGGGTTCGATTCCCTTCTGGGGCTGACTTTAAAGCGTCCGCATTCTCCGAGGCACATAAGCACATCCAAAGTCCATATGAGTATCGTATGGTTAGAGACAAGGGGCACTTCGAGAATAAGAAACCCGCCATAGCGGCAGGCCGGTTTAGTTGTTGAGAGTCGTCTCGAATATCCATGCTGGGCGTGGTGAACCAACGAAAAGAAGATTTATGATACTTGGCTTCCAAAAGACTTTAGCGGAGGTCTATAAATTATGGAAGCTCTTCCATTCTATTTAAATAAATTTGTCTCGGATTGTTAGCGGTAGCGAACATGGGTCTCAAGTTACTGGATATGCTTCTTCCTTTGCTTATCCTCTCTACACTTGTGTTTGCAGGCGGGGCGCCTGGCGGGCTTGCGGGGGATCTGCCTGTAACGCTGACGAACCAGCAGAACATAGCATTGACGCAGAACTCGCAGATCATGCTCACTGTCAATTCGCTGGCGTACAAGAGCTACGAGGCCCCGAACCTGCAGAACATCGAGTTCTTCTATTCTAACGGAACAGTAATCCCTTCATGGATGGAGGGCAACGCGCTCAACGAGCAACAGACCAATAGCCTCTATACATCGGCAAATACGGTCTACTGGCTCAGGATATACCCTGCGAGTACCTTCCTTGCGGCAAACTCAGCCAATACGATATACATGGGCTTCTTTCCAACCGCGGTCAACGAGTTCAGCAACACCATTACTGGAGAGGCGCCGCAGCTCTCATGCTCAGGTAGCGGGAACACGGTCAACACGATAACATGCAACGGCATCTACGCGCAGTACGACAACGGCGCGAACGTCTTTCCGTTATACCTTAATTTTCAGGGAGTCTCATCCGCAGCGCCGGCAGGATGGACCTATGCTGGGGTGAGCTCCACCCTCTCAATAGACAACGGCATAACGCTCTACAGCGCCTCAGGCGAGAGCGCCGCAATCTATGAAGGGTCAACGGTCTTGCCCACCGGCAACGTCATAGACAGTTACATACTTTCAAGCACCCGAAGCTCGGATGAGCTGGTGGGATTCAGCACAACCGGAGATTCAGGAACCAACTCCGGATGGTGGGGGATCACCGGAAACGCGGTGCTCGCAGGAGCTGGAGGGGGGACGCCGCCCAGGTTCGAGATGGTCTATGTCACCAACGGCGCCGGAAGCAATGCCAGGTACTCATTGAATCCGGGCGGCCCGTATGTGGCCTCCGACAGCTGGCAGGGAACGAACGGGATCGCCACCTGGAACTACTCGGTCACGGAATCGAGCTCCTCGGTCAATACCGCCGCAGCAGCATATCCGATGCTCTACGTCAACAACAACCAGACGATCCATGCGCAGTGGTTCAGGATGAGGTCTTATCCGCCTGGCGGCACCATGCCTGACGCACAGTTCGGCAGCATCAGGCTGCAGCCATCCCTGAGCCTTGCGAACTCGATAGCCTCCAACGCCATCGACGTCCTGATAGGCTCACCATCCGACAACGCACTTATTACGGCCACATGCGCCTCGGGGGATACATGCGAGATAGAGAGCTCCTCAGGCAATGTGCTAGCTTCTGCAGCCAACACTGTCAGCATAGCCTATAATTCGCTCGACCCGGGCTCCACGGCACTATTCGCAAACGACATAACATCGGGGCTGGCTTCCAACAATGCCTATGTGCGCAGGATCACGGCGGACAGCACCGTGGCATTCAAGCTCACCAGCACGCAGGCGACTGCAGTGCCTGCAAACACGTCGCTCATGATAAGCTTCAACGCGCTTGCCTACGCGTCTGAGGAGTCGAACACGCTCAACAACACTGCGATAGCGTTCTCCAACGGAACCGTTGCATATTCCTGGCTTGAAGGAAATCTAATGAACGAGGAGAACTCGCTGCCGGCGACGCTCTCCAGCTCAAGCAACGTAATCTACTGGTTCGACACGCCCTCAAACACGTTTCTGACCGCAGACACGGGGAATGCAGTGTCTAACGTGGCGTACTTGGTCTTCGGTCCTACAGACAACGTCCTCCTTGACGGCAACTTCGTGGGAGAGGCGCCCCAGCTGAGCTGCTCGAATGCCAACGCGATGTCCTGCAACGGCATCTACGCGCAGTATGACAACGGCGCGAAGGTGTTCACAGCCTATTACAACTTCGCAGGCAACACAATGCCCGCTGGATTCAATACCACGGACGCCGCGAACCTAGTCGTTGACAACGGGATATCATTCACCGGTACAGGTACCACAAACCAGGACCAGGTAACGCTAAACGCCACGTATGGAAGGCCTGTCTCCATAGATGAGCTTGCCGCAGTGACGGGAACAGCGCCCGTATATGACCTGGGATATGCTGACACCACCAACTCTTTTCAGAACGGGTACCAGATATCAGGATTATCTGTCAGCGACTTCGACCTGGTCAAGTACGCCGGGGGAGTGAGCACCGACATGTCTCCTAACACGGAGATAGCCTCAACGTACAACGCGATAACGCTGACGCTAGGATCAAACCAGATACAGGGCGAGGTGCAGTACATGCCCATAGTGGGCCACAACGACACCACTTACAACGGCTTCCATCCATTCTTTGGATCGTGGTGGAATGACAAGTATGTGCACGCACAGTGGTTCAGGATACGGTCCTCTGTTTCAGAATCATCGGTCTCCTCCTCAATACTGAAGCTTTCGGTTTCCATGCCATCTCCGCTCATGCAGTCCGTGACCCAGGGCAGCACAGCTGAGATATCCTCAAATGCATCGGGAGGCATCGGCCCGTACACCTATCAGTGGTACGCGGCGCTTGGAGCCATACCCGCAGCGACATCTGCAAATGCAGCAGAGGCGAACACCCTGCTTGGCACAGGGACCTCGAATGGGCTTGCGCAATCGCAGAATGCAATCTTTGCTACTTCCACAGGCACGGCAACAGGCACATACTGGTTCGTGCTGCATGCAGCTTCAGGCCAGTCAACAGCAAATTCTGTTGCGGCAAATGTAATTGTTTCTGCAGCGCCTTCCCCAACGGCAGGCGGTGGCGGGGCAGGCGTGCCGCAGCCATCCGCCATCTCGATATCGGACAATATAAACTCTAACTCTGCGTCAGCGGCCCCTGTATTCACTGTGGACTCGCAGCACTATTACCAGAACCAGCTTCCTGCAGGGGCAACTTACACCGGATCGCTCGCGTCTGTCAGCTTTGCCTGCAGCGTGACCATAAACGGCAATGTCTATGACTACCAGCACGACGCTTACGGCCTTGGGTATGGGGCAGTCTGCAATCAGACGTACCAGACAGGCATAGCCAGCATAGAGGCCATATACACGCTCAGGCAGAATGCCGGCACCTCGGCGTCGTCTACGGCAACAGTTACGGCGAGCACAACCGCTGAACAAAGCACTGTGCGGACAACCGTGCCGGCCACTACAGCGGCACCGACAACGACCGTCAGCGGCTATGTGTCTAACATACTGACCGTATCGGCGAACGCTCCGGTGCAGCTCAACGTAACGCCTTTCATGACGCTTAAGATAAGCAGCAGCAACCAGAGCAGCCAGCAGGTTCGAATCTCTGTGAAGAATGAGACACCCCAGTCGACTGCACCAGTCAACTATTCGAAGATATTCGTCTTCGCGGTGAGCGCGACGCCCTCGGGCAATCTCACGGTCAACACCACCATAGAGTACAACTGCAGCCTCAATCCGGGGGTGGTGCCTTTCGCCTATGTAAACGGCACGTGGCAGCAGGTCTACAACGCAGTGGTGCTGCAGAATCCGTGCAGGATAGAGTTTCCGGCGCAGAACGGTCATGTGGTGGGCATATTCGAACGATCGCTCTCCCCAGCGGGGACGAGCCAGGCAGCCGGAAAAAGCCAGCAGCAGGAATGGTTTGGTTGGCCGTGGATTTACGCCCTCGCCGCAGTGCTCAGCGCCCTGCTGATTTTCTTCGCCTACCGTATCAGGAGAGGGAGGAGTTCCTTCAGGCGCTGATCCGCATGCATTGCCATTGGGAAACTTACAGGAGTGCCGTTTCTCCTAGCAACTCAGGGCTTCAGTCCGAGAATTACTACTGAGGGTCCACCGCACTACCATGCCTACAACGACCATGCTTTCGAAGACTACAGTCAATGTCATATCTTCATCCTCAACAACCACCCAACCAGCATATCCACAACGACGCTCGCTTCTACAACAACGGTCGCAACAACCAGCACCAGCACATCCTCAACCGCTACGACTACGCACACCGCAACTCCGGGAGATCAACTACGACAAGGCCTACTACCACGGTAGGACCAACAACAACGAGACCAACTACAACGGTAAGGCCAACCACGACCTTCTGCGTCTTCCGCTACACCACGGGTAGCTGAACAATTGCCAACCCCCGTAACAAGGTATATAAAGTTGCTTATGGCATACTAATTATAACTGAGTTATAAAGGGCCAGTCGATGACCAACGGATACGCAAGGGCGTCAAAGCTGATGATACCTGCAGCGCGCTCGATAATCGCAAGAGAATTGAAGGAGCGCTACCAGATGACGGAGCAGGAGATAGCAAGCCAATTGGGCGTTGCGCAGGCTGCGGTAAGCAAATACCTCTCAGGGAAATATTCAAAGGCGATAAAGGACGTGGAGAAGGGCGTTGACATGGCATCGATAGCGAACAAGATAAGCATGATCGCGCAGGGAAAGAAGGAATATGCCAATGCGGCAATCTGCACAATATGCAGGAAGGGGAACAATTTCGACTGCAAGTTCTCAAAGGCCGGAATCTGAGTGATTGTATGGTAAACGAGGGTTTGGAGGAAGTAGTAGACAAGAATGAATATATTGAAAGATATGGATTCAGCAAGAAGATCGAGTATGAGGACTTTCCAAGAGGTCTCTCAGAAGATATAGTCAGGAAGATATCCAAACTTAAGGGAGAACCGGAATGGATGCTCGAGAAGAGACTCACTGGCTTCAGGGTCTTTCAGAGCAAACCCGTCCCAACATGGGGCGTGGATCTCAGCGCTATCGATTTCAACGAGTACTATTATTACCTGATGCCAAAGTCCAAGGAGGCAAACAACTGGGAGGATGTCCCAAAGGAGATCAAGGACACGTTTGACAAGCTCGGAGTCCCAGAGGCAGAGAGGAAGTTCTTCTCTGGTGCAGAAGCCCAATTCGATAGCGGAGTAGTCTACTCGCATATAAACGAAGAGCTGGAGAAACTTGGAATAATCTTCACCGATACTGATACTGCAATAAAGAAATACCCCGAAATATTCAAGAAGTACTGGGGAACCATAATTCCCCCTACTGATAACAAGTTTGCAGCACTAAATACTGCAACATGGTCAGGCGGAAGTTTCATATATGTGCCAAAAGGTGTCAAAGTGCCCATGCCGCTCAATGCCTACTTCAGAATCAATGCCATGAATGCAGGGCAGTTTGAGAGGACTCTTATCATCGCAGACGAGGGCGCTGATGTGTGCTACGTGGAGGGCTGTACCGCGCCTGTATACAAGAAAGACTCGCTGCATGCGGCTGTAGTAGAACTTGTCGCACTTGAAGGAGCGCACATAAGATACGTTACAATTCAGAATTGGTCAAAGAATATTTACAATCTTGTTACGCAAAGAGCGCACGCTGCAAAAAACGCACGTGTTGAATGGATTGATGCAAATATAGGCAGTAAGGTTAACGAAAAGTACCCATCAATATACTTGATGGGAGAGCATGCGCGCGGGGAAGTTCTATCAATTGCAATAGCAGGAGATGGGCAGATTCAAGATTCCGGGGGAAAGATCTATCATCTCGCATCTAACACTACCTCAAAGATAGTCTCAAAAAGCGTATCAAAGGGAACCGGGGTTACGACATTCAGAGGTCTTATGCATGTTGCCAAGAATGCCGCTAATGTTAAAGCTCACGTCTCATGCGACGCGCTGCTTCTTGATGATAAGGCGAAGACAAACACTTATCCGTACAACCAGATCAACAGGAGCGACGCCGTGATAAGCCACGAAGCTAAGGTCGGAAAGATAAGCGATGACGATATATTCTACCTGATGTCGAGGGGAATCCCGGAAGACGATGCGATAGCGATGATAGTGCTTGGATTCATAGACGATCTTACAAAGGTTTTGCCTCTCGAGTATTCCCTCGAACTGAAGAGGCTCATAAAGCTCGATACAAGCAAGGGAATAGGCTAATCAAACAACAGATCTTTATGTCCTACTCTGATTTCGTAAAGGAAGCCATGCAATATTACAGAGAGTTGCCTCTAGAGATGAATGATCTCTATAAGAAATACAGCGTGGTCATGGTTCTTCCCGAGGAACTTGTTGCAAATGCCGATGGAAAGGCCGGACTGGAAAAGATGGTAAGCCAGATTTCAGAGAAGACACGAATAAAGTTTGATGCAGTGATCACTGATTCTTATGCAACAAGCACGAATCCGCTTGTAAGTATAACAAAGGCTGAGGAGTTCGACAACAACCTGCTCCAGAACAAGATATTCAAGAGCAGCGATGATAAGCTTGCGGCATACGTTAATGCGAATGCAAAGTATTTTGTGACCATAGACGTGCAGAATAACCGGAGGGCGAGCCTAAACATCCTATTCGTAAACAGCGGCAACCTCTCTGCACAGGTACTGGTCAATGCAGGGGAAGCGGCGAAGGCAGACGTATCTGAATTCTATCTCTCCACTGCAAACGAAAAGGCCACCCTATCGGTTCTTCACGAACTGCAGTGCCAAAATAACTCGATACTCGAGCTCAATGCACTGCATAACGAGAATGCCAATACTACCGTAGTGAATCTCTGCAAGGGGAACACAGGAGAGCAAGCGCAGCTATTGCTGAACTCCGTATACTGCGGGGGTGAAGCTACAAAGGCAAGGTCCGTGCTGGATGCAAGGGGAATTGCGAGCAGGGTAGAAGTAACGGAACTCGCATTCGGAATTTCATCGCAGCAATTCGACCTCGACAATGCGGTAATAAACTCAACGCCAAAGAGCACTGTCTCGCTTGAATCTGGAGTGATACTCGACGATCTCTCGAAATGCATGCTCAAGGGATTCGCAAAGGTTGCGGACAAAACACGGGGATCCGTATCAACGATAGTGGAAAAAGGAATACTTCTCAGCAAGGATGCGCACATGGACGCGCTGCCTGATCTTTCAATAGATTACAGCAACGAGGTTAAGGCATCGCACTCGGCATCGACAGCACCGATAGACCCCGACGCTCTATTCTACCTCACATCAAGGGGAATAGAGGAATCGCAGGCTAGGAAGCTCTTCGTCGCGGCGTTTATTTCAAAGTACATATCAAAGATCACGAGTCCCTTTGCGAGGGAGATCGCAATGTCGGTTATGCTTGACAAGCTTGACAAGAAGACCTATGGCATACTTTCGGAGATAACTCCGAGGAACGTATGGGTCGTGCAGAGGCCTTCAAGGTGAATTGAATGTTGTTGGAACTAAAAGATCTGTATGTGGAAGCGGAGGGAAAGGAGATAGTCAAAGGCGTAAGTCTCAAGATAAAGGAGGGAGAGCAGCATGTCCTCATGGGACCTAACGGTTCCGGGAAGACCACGCTTGCAAAGGCGATAATGGGGCATCCGCAGCTGAAGATAACAAAAGGGGACATACTCATTGACGGGGAGAACATAAAGGACCTCAAGCCGAACGAACGCGCAAAGAAGGGAATATTCCTCGAATTCCAGAATCCCACCGAGATAGAAGGATTGGGACTCATGAATTTCCTCAACACTGCAAGAGGGGCTGTTGGGAACACCCAGTCATTCAAGGATTTTCTCACCGAAGTAAAGGACACATCCAAGGACCTGAAGATAAAGGAAGACCTCATAGGAAGGTCGCTCAACTTCGGATTCTCCGGAGGGGAGAAGAAGAAAACAGAGATACTGCAGATGTCGGTGCTCAAGCCAAAGATCGCCATACTCGATGAACCGGATTCTGGACTCGACGTTGATGCTGTAAAGGTCGTAGCGCAGAGCATAAACCTGCTGCAGAAGAAGACAGGACTCGGACTTCTCGTGATAACACACTACAGCAGGATACTCAATTATATGTCTCCGCAGTTCATACACGTCATGCATGACGGCAAGATAGTGAGGGAAGGGGGCAAGGAGCTGATAGAGAAGATAGAGAAGGAGGGATACGAAGTAAAGTGATGAAATGCCAGAGCTTGATGCAAATAGCATAAGAAAGGATTTTCCTATTCTCTCCACAACGAGCCACGGAAAGCCGCTTACTTATCTGGACAGCGCATCCACTTCACAGAAGCCAAACCAAGTAATAAACAAGGTTTCAGAGTACTACAAAACCTACAACTCAAACATACACAGGGGGCTCTACGAAATCTCAATGAAGTCCACGGAAGAGTATTCAAGGTCCAAGGAGCTTGCAGCGAAGTTCATAGGCGCGGATTCTTACAGGGACATAGTGTACTGCAGGAACGCCACCGATGCGGTCAACATAGTCGCGCTCTCATGGGGAGAGCCGAACATAAAAAGGGGCGACCATATCCTGATAACGGACATGGAACACCACAGCAACATAGTTCCATGGCTCATGCTCGCAAAAAGGAAGAAGGCGATCCTCGATCACGTGAAGCTGAAGGACAAGTCATTCGTGGACATGGATGATTTCAAGGAAAAGCTAAAGTCAAAGCCGAAGATGGTTGCGTTCACGCATGCATCCAACGTCCTCGGGACGATAAACAACTCGAAGGAGATGACAAGGCTTGCCCATGAAGCAGGCGCTATGGTATTTCTTGATGCGGCACAATCGGTGCCTCACATGCCTGTTAACGTCAAGGAGATGGGATGTGACTTCATGGGCTTCTCAAGTCATAAAATGCTGGGACCTGCAGGAGTCGGAGTTCTCTACGGGAAAGACGAGCTCCTTGAGCAGACCACTCCTGCGATAGTCGGCAGCGATATGATAAGAACGGTGACATTCGAGTCTGCGGACTGGAACGAGCTTCCATGGAAGTTCGAATCTGGCACACCGAACATGGAGGGAGGGATAGGACTCGGCGCAGCAATAGAGTATCTCAACAAGATAGGAATGCAGAGAATAAGGGACCACGAGATAAAGGTCACAAAGTACGCTTTGAAAAGACTCGCGGAAATTGAAGGTGTTACGGTTTATGGATCAGGCATAAAAGATATTGAAAGAAGGGGCGGCGTAATATCATTCAACATAAGAGGAGCGCATCCCCACGATGTGGCGACTATATTCGACAGCGAAGGCGTTGCCATAAGGGCTGGGCATCACTGCGCAATGCCGCTGGTAAACCAGGTTCTTGGAGAGGTATCGGTGGCAAGGATGAGCTTCTATCTATACACTACTGAGCAGGACGTTGACAGGGCCGTCGATGCGATATCCAAAGTAAAGAAAGTGCTTCATCTGGAAGATAAATCTTATAAGGGATGAAAACACAATCAGATCCCGGTGTATAATTGGAACGTACATCTACAAGGAGACCTATCCGCAAAACACAGGCCGCAGACCCGGCGCTAACTCACGCCAGAAGGGGCAGTGATAAAAGTCCTGCAACCAAAAAGGCAGCTACTGCAAGGAAGAGCGCTCCCAGAGCTAAACTTGAAAGTAATGGATTTGCGCGCTCCGCCCCACGCCACAGGCGAAAATTCAGTGACGATGACGTACGCAAGCTCATACAGAATGGCGGAATGTCCATCTCTGACTTTTCGAGAAGATTCAAGGTTACCACTCCGGCAGTATATGCAAGGATCAAAAAGTTGCAGGGGCAAGCAGATCAGAATGAGGAGCAGCTGCATGCTAGCCACTCCTCCAATGGCAGCCGGACAACCGCTCCTACACTAAGGCAGAAGAAATCAAAGAAGCCAACTCCTCCACCGGATTTAAGCCATATAAGAAACAGGAGGGATGGGAAGCATACGAGAACGGAATTACCCCCGCCCAGAATTGATGAGGATGCCATAATTGATCTGTATGCCAGAGAGAGCCTGAAGCGCATAACAGACCTAAAGGAAAGGGCGATAGAACTGGATCGCGGGATGTTCGATGCTGGAAAATCACTGCAAAGCATTGGTGCAGAGGCGACGAAGCGTGAACTGCTGAGGCTTCTGCTGCTCATTTGCCAGGAAGAAAGGGACCTTTCACGCAGATATGTTGGAAAGAAAGAGCTTTCCGCAGCCGAGGAGTGGAAATACGAGGCAGACGAAATACTTAAGATGGTAAGGAGGCTCGCGAGCGGACGGCAGGAGAGGGTCGCACTGGTCCAGCCCGCAACACATGTTTAGTGAGCAAATGGCCATAGCCCAATATGCATGCGAGTGCGGAAGCACGCAATTCATGAGATACATCGGAGACAAGACGATATACTGCAAGAAGTGCGGAAAGGCGGCTCCACCAAACGTCAAATTCAAGGACGAATACTCGGATGAGAAGTCGATTTAACTGTTGCCGCCGACTCCCCAAAATCTGAGAAAAGTATTAAAAAAGGCTATACTAATACATTCCTGTGGCAAAATGCTAGTCAGATCCCGTCCTGTTCCTGAACACAGACTGACTCTCATGAGAGGCGAGGGTCAACCATCCGCAGGCCCTGTTCCTAATGCCGTTGCGCTGAGACAGGTATTATTGCCCGAAGAGCTTAATGTCCTAATAAAAGATAAAGAGCAGAGGGGTGCCCTTGTTCTTGGATTGATCATGGAGAGCGAAGCTAAATGCGTGCCGATTGACAGGCAGACTTTCAGGGATGCAGGCCTACAGCCACTGCTTGATTATTACGGAGGCAGCATAATACGGGCGTTGACCGAAGCCGATGAATATGCAAAATCCACAATGAAGGAAGAAGTGCTATTCGATTCAAGAACGCAACAGGCAGAGCGGTCTGATGCTGCAATACTTAAATTCAGGGCAGCCGTAAGGCGCAGGCATGCAGTTCCTATGCGGCCTAGGCTCGGAGAGAATCAGCAAGCAGCCATAATTCCTTTATTCAGGCCAAGACAGCCTGTGGCACCTGTGCATCACGCCGACCAGGAAATTAAGGAAGCGATATCGCACGAGCAGGCAAGCTACACGCGTCTGGTCACAGAGAGCGACAAGACAACCCGCCCGGACGAGGAAATAGAGTTACTCAGGAATGCGCTGGGCTCCGCAATCAAAATCAGGCACTTTTATGACAGCTTCACGCATCCCAAGGCCGAACACCAGAACGCATGGGACGATATCATAGCGGACAAGACCAGGGAAATAGAAAGACTCGAGTTGCGCCAAAAGCTGCGCTACTTCCCTGAGAAATCCTAGCCCTAATTACTTTCTTTCCAGCCTCGAGACTGTTATCTCCTCGAAGAAGATCCTTACGCTTCTCGATTCGACGAAACTAAATCCGAGAACGCGTGCATAATCCTTCAGTCTTTCAACATCGGATAGCGAGCTGTAGACAAGAAATATTTCCCCATTTGCATTCAGGCGCTTCATGGCTTCTTTGAGAAATCTTTCAGAAACCTCAACACCGCCCCTTCCGCCATCCCACCGCAGATCGCTACTGGCAATCCCACCGCTTCTCAGATAGGGGGCGTTGAAGATCACGATATCGAAATCATCCTCTATTCCAAGGAACAAGTCACTGAAGAGAAAGTCGCAATGTGCATGCACCTTCCCCTTATTCGATGCATAGCTCTTCCTGGCAATATCCAAGGCTTCAGGATTTATATCTGCAAAAACCACATGCGAGACATTCTGGCTTTTCGCAGCAACCAACCCAAGAATTCCCGTTCCTGTTCCCATGTCGAGGACCCTGAGCCCTGTCCTCTTTTCATTTTTCAGGCAATCGGATATGAAACCCGCAGCCAGCACTGAGTCCTCGGCAGGAACGTAAACACTGTCTGACGTTTCAATATTCAAGCCTTCGTACTCGAGCAAAGAACCACAATTATTCTGCGAAAAGAAGAGATATAAAGGAACAGAGAATCTACTGCTGCGGCACTGGCGCCTGCAACGCTATATCATCTGCAGTATATCCTCCACTTCGTCCGAATCCCTGTAGCTCCTGTTCTCCAGGTTGTCCTCGAGCCATTCGCGGTCGTCCTCATAGCTGAAGCACGCCAGGCTGCTGCATGCGGTCACTATCTCGCGTTTGCTTGCAGGATAGTCAACATGCTCGCTCAGATGTACTGCTATCTGCGCCACCCTCTTAGGCATGCCGAAGCTCTTCATCTGCTGCCTTCCTATTCTGTTTCCTTCGCCCATTCTTGGCATTTCTTTCACCCCCAAGTTAACCCACAATTCCATGATATAAAAAGAGATAGGGTCACGTTCGGCTTCTATATAAGTTTAACTGCGCACGATTGACGAATCGCAAGAAAATTGCAAATGGATCTGCAAAAATGTGGGTATTTATGTGACCCGCCCAAATAATATACGCCTGAATACATGCCCCAGCCAATAAACTACCCTTTTCTCTCCCCGGAGGATGAATCATGGATAGATTCCCCGGAAATCAAGCCCGAGGAGACAGGGTTTCAGCCAAGGGTACACAAGACAAAGATCGTGATAATAGCAATAATACTGATTGTCATAGTTGTTAGCGGTTTCTTTCTTGGCATTCTCTCTATATGATGCAGAACAGCGAATAGCAACGCATTTTTAACGTTTGCATGAGAAAAGAATTTGTGATCTTATGCTCTTTGAGGAGGTAGCATCCTACTATCAGAAACTCGAGGACGTCACATCGCGCCTCACAATGATAGACCTACTTGCGGAGATGCTCGGCAAGGCGAAGAAAGACGAGATGCGCCCGCTTATTTACATGACACAGGGACTGCTGGGCCCGCCGTTCGAGGGCATACGGATTGGGGTAGCGGAGAAGTTC
The DNA here is from genome assembly GCA_964419095.1 of Microcaldota archaeon. Taxonomy (GTDB): domain Archaea; phylum Micrarchaeota; class Micrarchaeia; order Micrarchaeales; family CABMGC01; genus JAKAVK01. The sequence goes on along the minus strand of CAYQOG010000003.1, from coordinate 11,356 downwards.
GCGCAGCAGGCAATTGCATCCGCAACTGGATTTACAAAAGAGGAAGTCATATCGAACGCGAGAAAGAGCGGCGACCTAGGCAACACTGCCGAAGAGCTGACGGGGAAGACTAAACTCAAAAGAATGAGTTCGAAAAAGCACAGCGTCAAAGAAGTATTCGAATTGCTGCTAAAAACTGCAGGAACATCTGGCCAGGGAAGCCAGGAAGCAAAGATACACATAATAGTCGCGCTGCTTGCAGCCGCAACGCCTCTCGAAGCGCGATATCTTGTAAGGCTTGCTCTCGGAAAAGTCAGACTCGGGGCAGGCGATGCAACAATACTTGAAGCGTTATCGAAGATGGCTACTGGGGAAAGAACATCAAAAGGAAAGCTGGAAAACGCATACAACATATGCAGCGACCTCGGAAAGGTAGGCGAGGTTCTTGCCGAATCTGGAATGCATGGTGTCGAGAAGCTCAAGGTATCACTGTTCAATCCGATAAGACCTGCTCTTGCGGAAAGGCTGTCCACATCTGAAGAAATACTTGAAAAAATGCGCGGAAAGTGCGCAGTGGAATCGAAATACGACGGACTTCGCGCTCAAGTGCACATAGACAAAAACAAGAAACGCGTGGAAATATTTTCGAGGAATCTTGAGCGTCTTACGCCAATGCTGCCGGAGATAGCAAAGGCCGCCCTAGCTGAAGTAAAGGCGGAGAAGGCGATAATAGAAGGCGAAGCTATCGCCTATAACGAAGAGACCGGCGAATTTCGTCCGTTCCAGGAAACGATACAGAGGAAAAGGAAGCACGGAATAGACGAATTGAGCGTGAGCATGCCGCTGCATCTTTTCGCGTTTGATCTCATGTACCTTGATGGCGAGGATTATCTCGAAAAGCCCTACAAGGAACGCAGGGCAAAACTCGAGTCGATAATAAAAGGAGGCGACACGATTCTACCTTCGGGAAAGATTATAGCAGAAAAGCCCAAGGAGCTTGACAAATATTTCGAGGAGCAGATAGCGGAAGGACTTGAAGGAATAGTTGCAAAAGATCTCGATGCCCCATATGTCGCAGGCGCAAGAAAATTCAGCTGGATAAAGCTGAAGAGAAGCTACAAGGGAGAACTGTCAGATACTGTTGATCTTGTGATCGTTGGCTATTACCTGGGCAGAGGAGCAAGGGCAGAGTTCCAATTTGGCGGACTGCTTGCAGCGACATACAACGAGAAAAGGGATCTCTTTGAAACAATAACCAGAATAGGCACGGGATTCTCAGAGGAGCAGATGAAGAACTTCAAGAAGATACTGGATAAGATAAGAGTGCAGCACAAGCCTGCAAGGTTAGATTCAATTGTAACGCCAGATTTCTGGATTCAGCCTAAATACGTCATCACGGTTCGCGCAGACGAAATAACAAGGTCGCCGATGCATACATGCGGCAAGGATTCAGGAGGCATAGGATACGCGCTTAGGTTCCCGAGAATAGTAAGCGATGGCGCCAGGGAGGACAAGAGCCCTGAGGATGCAACCACTACAAAGGAGATAATCGAGATGTACGGCATGCAGAAACGCATAAAAGTAGAAGACAAGTAGTGTAATCGTGGTCACGGTAATAAAAAGGATAGGAGTTGTCTCCGCGGGAAAGATAACCGCAATAATAGCGGCCATAATAGGATTCCTCTACGGCATAGCGCTCAGCATATTCTCATTCGTCATTTCAAGCCTTGCTAATTCTATTGGAAATCTCTCTTCAATACCTTCGGGATCAGTCCCTGTCACGATACCCGCCGGGGCGTTCTCAGGGGCAGGCATCAGTTCATTATTCGGCCTTATAGGCATAGTTGCAATAATAGTCCTGCCGATAGCATTTGCGATTCTTGGTTTCATAGCCGGTGCAATAGGCGCGGCGATATATAATTTCACGACCTCAAAAATAGGAGGCATTGAAGTAGAAGTTGCGGAAAAGTAACTCACGATTAATTTAGCGCTCCTTCAGCCCTGAGCATCCTGGCCTTTCCGTTTCTTCCTCCTTTTCCGGAGTAATTGCCTATCTTTCCGTCGCTTCTGATGACTCTATGGCAAGGAATCGTTGGGGCAAGAGGATTCAGACGCATTGCAGTTCCTACTGCCCTTGCTGCCTTCGGGTTTCCTGCCATTGCCGCAACCTGTTTGTATGTCCTTGTCTCCCCTTTAGGTATAGTTGCAGTAGCAATGAGCACTTTCTTCTGGAATTGCGTAAGCTTGTAATGGTTCAAGCGCTCTGCAATATCATTTCTGTCCATGATACTATTTCGCAGATAAAATATAAAAGAAGCTCTCCTCATCTGCGTAGTTTCTTCACTGCTTCTATTATCCGTTCACCCACCAAATCCCAAAGAATCTTATCAAAGCTCTCAGCCCTGTGCAGGTCGTAATATCCGTGCAATGCAAGATCCAAGTGGGTCTCAAACTCTCTCAGTGTAGGCAGTCTCTTTTCATTCATGATGAAGCGCGAAGTCCTTCTCCTAGCCTCCTCGGTTCCTTCTCCTGTGCTCCAGAATCCTTGCGGAGCCCTTCTACTCCTTCCATATGTCGATATGAGTTGGAGCTGCGCAACTCTTTCCGCGGATTGTTCTCCCTGACGTCGCGAGTTATCATTGCTCTCGGCATAAAGGGCCACATTAAGAAATATGTTTAGTATATTAAATAACCTCTCTCCGATCAAAGAGCTGCCCAGAAACTTTGCAAATGATTAATTATGAAAATTTCGCGAGATTTCTTCAAACAAAATCTAGACAATATGCAAACAAATCTATTGTTATGTGCAGTAAGTTTTAACTGAAATTGACTTATTTTGCATGATTTTGTAAAAAACCCACACATTCCACTAACAGCGCGTTTGCAAAAGATATTTAAACCTATTTATTGTAACTGAATCACAGGCGATCGGAATGGTAGACTTTACGAATGAATTGTTAGGTGGAAAGAGCGAGGATGCTGCGGGTTCTCCGCAGATAAAGATTGTGACAATCGGATGCGGTGGCGGTGGTAACAACACCGTGAACCGACTTCTGAAAGTCGGAGTCAAGGGAACGGATCTTGTTGCTATAAACACGGACGTCCAGCACTTCAAGATAATCGACGACCGAATCAAGAAAATACTTATCGGAAAGAGCATAACGAGAGGACTTGGTGCAGGCGGAGCCCCTGACATAGGGGCAAAGGCTGCAGAAGTAGACAGGCAGGTACTCGAGGAAGTGCTATACGGCGCTCAGCTCGTCTTCCTATGCGCAGGCATGGGAGGAGGAACAGGTACTGGTTCTATGCCAGTAGTCGCTCAGATAGCAAAGGAGCAGGGAGCCATAGTCGTTTCAATGGTAACATACCCATTCGACCTTGAAAGAGTAAGGAAGATCAAGGCCGAGGAAGGTATCCAGAAGCTGAGGAAGTACTCGGACAGCGTCATTATCCTGGACAACAACAGACTAGTGAAGCTCGTGCCTAATCTTCCTATGAACGAGGCTTTTGCCGTTGCTGACGACATACTCGCAAAGGCGATAGGAGGACTCGTATGGACGATCACGCAGCCAAGTCTTATCAACATAGACTTCGCAGACGTAAGGTCCATAATGGGAAGCGGAGACGTTGGATTCATATCAGTCGGAACGGGCAAGGGCAATGACAAGGTCACTGCTGCCGCAGAGGCTGTACTGAAGAACAAGCTTCTTGACGTGGACTTCGAGAACGCGAAGGGAGCACTCATACACATCTCAGGCGCATCTGACCTGACACTGGGCGATGCAATAAAGGCCGGAGAAGTCATCACGGAGCGCATGGACCCTAAGGCGAACATCAAGTGGGGCGCAAGAATCATACCTGGATATGAGGGCCAGATCGAGATAGTAGCCATAGTGACGGGAGTCAAGGGCTCGAGCATAATAGGAAAGTTCGAGGAGACCAAGGAACCAAGCTACAGCGGACTGGAGACCATATAAGCGGGAAGTGCATTCAACGGGTAACAGGGTTTGGCAGATTGCTTTTTTATCTGCCGTTTTTCATATTTGGTGAACTGGATGGGAGAGAATCAATTCGACTATGACGCGTTTACGCCTAGAATAGCCGTTGTAGGCGTCGGTGGACAGGGAAGCAACCTGGTTAACAGACTGTTTTCGCACAACATAAAGAGTGCGGAGACGATAGCCGTGAACACGGACATCGGACACTTGAACATGATCAAGGCTCACAAGAAGATACTCATAGGAAAGGAGATAACGAACGGATTGGGTGCAGGAGGCTTCCCCGAAGTAGCTGCGAAGTGCGCAGATATGTCAAGGAGGGAGATCGAAGCCGCATTGCAGGGATACAATCTCGTCTTCGTTGCTGCAGGCATGGGAGGAGGAACAGGAACAGGAGCCGCTCCTATAGTGGCAAACGTCGCAAGGGAGATGGGTGCAACGGTAATAGCTACGGTCACATTCCCGTTCGCGCTTGAAAGGTCAAGGAAGCAGAAGGCGGAGTGGGGACTGGAGCAGCTGCAGAAGCAGGCGGACTGCACTATAGTCATAGAGAACGACAAGCTCCTGTCATATGTGCCTAACCTTCCAATAGAGAGGGCATTCGAGCTGGTTGACAATATAACGGGCAACGCAGTCAAGGGAATATCAGACACGATAACCCTTCCAAGCCTCATAAATCTTGATTTCGCTGATTTGAGGAACGTGGTCAAGGACACGGGCACAGCAGTCATAAGCCTCGGAGCAGGGAGCGGAGCAGACAGAGTCGAGCAGGCAATAAAGTCGACAAGGACCCATCCCCTTCTTAACGTGGACTATGAGGGTGCAAAGGGCGGACTCATACACGTGGTAGGCGGGACGAACCTCACCATAAGCGAGGCCACAAGGATAGGGGAAGGAGTCACAGACGCGCTCGCGCCTGATGCCAACGTGATCTTCGGCGCGAGAATGAATCCCGAGCTTAACGACCAGGTAAGAGTCATGTCCGTGATAACTGGAGTCAAGGCCAAGTTCGGCTCGCCTAAGGAGTACAAGGAAACTGCCACCGCAATGGCGATGGAAGGAGTAGACAGGCTCTACTGAGTAATTTCCTCTTTAGAATGGAATAACGCTAGCATGCCGTATGCTTTATTAATGGTTTCCATTCATATATTCCTGAGAGCAATTCCTTTTTTGCTTAATCAGATAATTGGTTTGGTTAGATGCCTGAAGACGTGATGTACTCATCGATGAAAGACATAAAGCCGGGAAAGTACATACTCATAGACGGAGTGCCATGCAAGGTGGTTGAGCTCGATACGTCTTCGCCTGGAAAGCACGGCGCGGCCAAGGTAAGGCTCACTGCCGTGGGCGTATTCGACAACCAGAAGAGGACTATGCTGGCGCCAAGTCATGCCGATATAGAAGTGCCCATAATAACGAAGAAGAAGGCCCAGGTGGTTTCGCTTACAGAGACATCCGCGCAGCTGATGGACCTAGAGGCATATGACACCTTCGAGGTGCCCATCCCTGAGGATCTCAAGGGAACCCTCAAGGCAGGCGCGGAAGTCGAGATCGTAGAGAGCATGGGCAAGAGGGCCATAGCAAGAATGGTAGGAGGCGGATAAAATGGAAATAACGATAAACGATGACAAGGAGAACAAGCTCTTCGAGAGGAGGGAGCTCGCAGTACATGCTGCTTACGAAGGGAAGACGCCGGGCAGGGCGGAGATAGCGGAAGGCGTCTGCAAGAAGCTGAACCTGAACCCTGATACCTTCCAGATTATAAGGATAGACCAGAACTACGGGATAAGGACAAGCGAGGTAGTGGCATACTCATACAACAGCAAGGAATCCATGGACAAGTTCGCGAAGAAGGAGAAGGAGAAGAAGGCGAAGCCCGGCGCGCAGCCTGCTGCTCCAGCCGCTGCCACCCCCGCCGCTAAGGCCGAGGAGAAGAAAGGTTGATTTGAATGGCTGAGGCAAAAAAGGAGGCTGCTCCGAAGAAGAAAAAGATCGAGGCTTACAAGCCTGCGGCAAAGTTCTGCTCTAAATGCGGCGCAAGGATGGGCGACCACAAGGACAGGTTCGCGTGCGGTAAGTGCGGCTACACGGAGATGAAGCCGAACAAGTAAGGTAGAGATTCTTGGCAAGGAGAAAGCCCAGGGCAAGGAAGCAAACAAAAAAACAGAACCCGTTTGTATCTGCCCTTGTATTCGTCGCGTTCTTCATAGTCCTAAACATAATTCTTATCGCTCCCGGCGTGATACTCTACACCTACGACTATATGAGCTACAACTCCCTGAACTTCGTATCTGATGCGGCACTCTCCATGTCCTTCTCGCTCTCCGTCATGTGCTACTTCATCTTCTACAAGAAGCAGAATTTCACTGATATCCTTTCCGCAGTAGGACTCGGCAATGGCAAGTTCAATTTCAACGTCATCCTGGTAGGCGTGATACTCTTCGCCGCGCTTTTTGTAATGGAGATAATAGTCAGCGTGATAAGCTACATAACCAACGTGCCTATAAACAGCAACGTGGACATCCTCCTTGCCTCAGCGCCGCTCTGGTTCTACGTCTTCACGGCTATAATGTCCCCTATAAACGAAGAGATACTCTTCAGGGGCTTCATGGTCCCGCGACTCGGCATAGTTATAAGCTCCCTCTTCTTCGCCGCAGGCCATTTCGCATACAACTCGAGCTTCGAGATAGAGGTAATAGCCGCGCTGCTATTCGGACTGCTTGCAGGATACGCCTACAAGAGGACGAATTCGCTCTATCCCTCAATCATCGGGCATATGCTCCTTAACGCGGTAACCCTGATAGTCACCTTCATGGTGATTCTATAAAGATAAAAGTAATAATCGTAGAGCCGAAGTACCAGGTCAACCTGGGGTATGTTGCACGCGTCTCCAAGAACTTCGGGATAAAGAAACTCTACCTTGTCAATCCTCGCGTAAAGCATACCGGGAACAAGGCGATAATGTACGCGAAGCACGCGCGGGAGCTCCTTGAGAACGCAAAGGTCTACAAAACATTCGATGAGTCGGTAAAAGATTGCAGCATGGTGATGGGCACCACCGGCATATGGGAGAAGGCAAGATCTGATTTCAGGAGAGTCTACCTGCTTGACCAGGCTATACGGAAGCTTAGGAAGACAAAGATGGGAAAGGACGCAGTGCTTGGTCTGCTGATCGGCAGGGACGACATAGGCTTGACGGTAGAGGAATTAGGAAAGTGCGACATAGTCGCGCACATAGGTACGAATCCGGATTATCCTGTATTGAATCTCTCACATGCGCTTGCAGTGCTGCTTTATGCCCTAACAATGAAGAACTTCTCCGGTGTCAGCGAGCCAATGAAAACAGAGACGCCCGACAGAAAGGAGATGCAGTACCTCTTCGCGACATTCAGTTCCATAGTCGCCAGAAAGAATATAAGGAACAGGAAGGCGGTCATGAATGTATTCAAAAGGATAATAACAAACGCGCAGCCCACAAAGCAGGAGCTGCACGCATTGATAACCGCGCTTAAGTGAGTGCTTACTTGCCTGACTTCTTTCTCTTTACTATCTTTACCTTTGCAGGAGTAAGAAGCACTCTGTTTGCGTCTATCTGGCCTATGTCTCCATTTATCTTGTCGACATACCTCTTGAGTTCAGCGACTACATTGCCCCTTGTGGTGGGTCGCTTGTTCAATTCAGTCATGTCCAGAAGAAGTATGTTCTTCTTTGCCAATTCCTCCTCTATGGCCTTTACGTCGTCCTCGCTTACAATCGACACGGGCTTGACATACATGTCAGCCGGCTCGTGCAGCAAGTCTACGTCGTCCATCTCTACAGAGTTCATGTAGTCCTCTACGTTTATCTCCTTTGTGGAGCCCATTGCCTGGCCCAACTTATCGAAAACTCCCATTTTATTCACCGATCGCCTGTCACGGTTAATACAACGATGGCTTTTATAACCTTTTCTGTTCTCGGATGATATGGTAATTACTAAATAATCAACGGTAGTTTCAGTCGGAAACGGGGAAAAACGGCTTCAAAGCGTCTTGACCTGGTCTAAGATTCTCCTCGTCAGCTCCTTCCCGAAGAGGCGCTCCACAGCCGCTGCAGCTCCTTCTTTCCTAAGATCCGCAACGCTCGTTATCCCATTTCCGTAAAGCATCCTTGCCCTTACGCGTCCCACCTGCTCCAATCTCACAAGGTCCGTCAGCTCCTTCTTTATGCCATACTTCATCCTTATGCGCAATTCCAGCAGCGGTCTCGTGTTGACTCGTGCAAGCTTTCCAAGCTCGGTGCACGCGTAAAGCAGCCAGTCCGCGTTTGTTATCTTTGAGAATATCGCCCCTGGAGTGGTTGAATATGCCTTGGTAAGCTCCTGCTCAGAGGTCTCGTTTATCCACCTGTGGAGAAGAAGCGCGGTGCTGAGCGGCTTTATCGGGTCGTAGTACATCAGGTCTTCAGAATCGTAGTTGACCGTTGTGTTGTTGAGCATGTATTGGTAATGCATGAATGCCTCTGCGGCATCGTCCGTTGCCTTCATATACGGCCTCATCTCAATGGTATTGGTGACCATGAAGAGGTTTGCGACATCGTCGCGCTCCTTTGTAAGCGAATCGAGTATCCATCTGGCGGAGAGAGGGTCTATGTAGAGCTCGCTTACGCGTTCACCTATCTTCGTAGTGTTGTAGACGCTGCCCTTCTTCTCGACGAAGCCCCACTTCGAGAGCTCTGCGAGCACGTCCCTTGTTATTGATCTTAGCTCCGACATGCTCGAGTATTGGTATCCATAAAGTGTCTCGCTAAGGAATCCAAGTATGGACTCCTCGTTTGTAAGAAACCTCGTTGCCACAAAGGCAAGTATATGCGTCCTCAGTATGGGAAGCACTCCGAGCTTCGAGACTACGGGCTCAAGCTCAGCCACGATGTACCTGTTGTATAATTCCTCTATCTCGCTCCTCGACCTGGCGATGAGAAGCGCTCTCCCGTATTTATCGTACTTGGGCCTTCCTGCTCTCCCGAAAAGCTGCGTGACTTCGTTTACGCTTATCCTCTCCGCTCCTTCACCCTCGCTGTATCTTGTAGTGTCCCTTACGACTACAGTATGTGCTGGAAGATTGACTCCCAATGAGTTATGTACAATAAATGAACCTACATAACTTGCATCGTCTTCGACTTCAAGATTGTAAACTGCTCCTGAGTAGTCAATATTCTTGATAGACTTTACTGGCATATAGTAATAGTTATCATCTATAAATCCAAGATTATACGTTCTATTCCCGCTAAAGTGCACTTTTTTATTAAGTACCTCTCTTGTAAATCTACTAAGTTGCTTTCCTGAAACACTGACTTTATAAATCCTATGACGTGACTGAATGTTTAAACTGTCTTTTCTTGCAACATTTTGTTGATCCGCATACTTAATTCGTGGCATGTAGCCCAATTTAACTAGTATAATGAATAACTGATTCGCTAAAACCTTGGATATCGTGCTATACTCTGCATCGCCATAAGTCTTCGTACGATAAAGATATCCATCCCCGCGCCACATACCTCTAACTACGTACACCAGTCTTTCTCTGTCTAAGAAAAGAAATTCTTGTGGAAGATGCTTTTCGAGAGCATTTCCTCCAAAAAGCTCTCTAAACTTATATGAAAGTTGTTTTGAACACACATTAATGGTCCTCCTGTGCCGTTCGAAATCCTTTACGACAGGAACTAAACCAAGGGAAGTGAACCATTTTGATATCAATTCAGTAAGGTCTAGTTCATCCATATTTATTGCAAGTCTTAAAATGCCATTCTTACCTGTATATCCTTCCGCAATAAATAGACCCATAAACTCCATGGTATCTAAATTGAGTTCTATATCATCCGTATTTAGACGTCTCCAATGTTTCCCGACTACTCCTGTCTGATTAGTAAGCGGTCCTATTTTATCCATTTTAATGACTGAAATACCTCTTTCCTCCCTTATTCGAGGAAACAATACTAAATCTCCCTCAATCACTGACTTTGCCTCAACCCATTCTGGTTCTGAATAAGTCCACCACAACTTATGCCTTCCGTTTCTAAAATGGTTATTATGCCGTTTCCTTTTGACAACCAATACCCTATGTTCCTCAGTCATCGACATAGGGAGTTGGCCATATGGCCTAATCTCGACAATAGTTCCATTATAATCGCTCTTTATGGGCGTTAAAACTCTTCTATACTGACCGTTATGTGTTAAAACTTTATCCTGACTCTGCACATACTGTATCTGCTCCTGTTTAGGGTTACAAATGATATCTTGGTTTGGCGGAAGACACAGGGTTGTAGTCGCGCAAATTGCTTTAAGTATATTATTTTTAAATGCATCCTCTATTAATCGTCTTTGTTCATTTACAAGCCCGCCATGATGAAATGCAACACCCGTTTCCACTGCCTTTGCGAGCTTTTCGCATTGTGCAGTGGGACGGTCAAGCGCATGAAGAATCCTTCCGGAGAGCACTTTCAAATCTTTTTTCTCATTCTCCTTGAGATACGGCACTACTACCTCCCCAAGCCTCCCAGCTCCAGATTCTGCATTCCTTTTCGTGCTGTAGAAAAGCAGTATCTGCTTGTTTCTCTCCAGCGTATCCTGCGTTATCCTCATTTCAGGTATCTTGTGTGTGCCTTCAAGCTCTTCCTCCTTGTCCCCATAATAGACCTTTGAATTGAGCTCTATTCCCTTTTCGAGCAGTACAGGCCTGTAGTCGCTTTCCACAAGTCCTGCCTTCAACCAGTCGGCAATCTCATTTGCGTTTCCGACTGTTGCGCTCAGCGCAACTACCTGCGCATCCTTGCATATTCTCCTTAGCCTTGCAATCAATATCTCTAGCGTAGGGCCTCTTCCCGCATCGTCAAGCATGTGCACCTCGTCGAAGACCATGCAGCCTATATTCTCCAGCCAGTTTGCCCCGTGCCTTATCAGGCTGTCGAGCTTCTCCGTGGAAGTCAAAACGAGATCATACTCCGCGAGCCAAGGATCCAATGCGTCAAGGTCTCCTATCGACATCGCAATGCGCAATGAAGGGTATGCCTTCTTGAAATCGGTGAACTTCTCGCTTACAAGGGCCCGCATAGGAGCAACGTAAATGGCCTTCTTCTTTTCCCTGAACACCGACCTTGCTATGCACATCTCCGCTATCAGCGTCTTTCCGCTGGCTGTCGGCGCTGCTATCACGAAGTTCTTTCCGTCGAGCAGGCCGTTCTCCACCGCAAGCTCCTGCGGCGGGCTCAGCTTCTCTATTCCTTGCTTCAAGCAGGCGTCCACGAACTCATTCGGGAGCCTGTTCCTGAGCTCCTCTACTCTCAATTTCTCAACCTAGGATAAGGATTGCATCTCATGCAACGCTTTTATCGCTTCCTGATTCCTG
>CAYQOG010000002.1:50366-83924 GCA_964419095.1 Microcaldota archaeon | reverse complement strand
TCGCTCGGGCTAGGGCATTGTTGGACATAGCTGCTCGCCTCGCCGCGCTCGGTTCGCAGAGGCATTGTATATTCACATCTATTATGAAGTGGGAAATCTGGTGAATATCAGAACTACTTCGTTAAGATTCGATTATATTCACTTGAAAATAGCAAGTTAGTGAATATAATTCTTACAATGTCTTGTAGTGTGTGCCGTATAAAGAGGTACAATAACGTACTTGTTGACACTAAATAACGTATAATTTACTCATCAGTCCCGTACCCAGCGTTCATTCTCCAATAAATGTAACCTTGTCGATATTTTTGAAGTCTGGATCGCCAGTTACAACATTTCCTTTTATGTGATTTGCAGTTGCTAGAACCACTGCGTCTGCTATTCCAAGTTTATGCTTGAGCTTTAACCTTGCGGCTTCGAGTGCAATGCCCTTTTCCACAGGCACGATATATGCCCTCTTTTCGATTGCTTCTATCTTATGCCTTGCAATTTCTTCATCATAATTTCTTGCGACCCACACGTAGGTTTCCGTTAGATTGATAGTAGATACAAATACTTCCTCATCTCCATCTATATATGTTGCAGCGATTTTTCCAGATTTGCTGCCCTTCCAGTATTCTATCCAGGCCCAGCTATCAATCAAAACGGTCATGCTTCTCCCTCTTGAAGGATTTGAGTCTTGGCAATGTACCTAGTTCACTGTGATCTAGCACCTTTGCATGCTTTGCTAGCCAGGCAATCGCTGCAGCATAACTTTTGACTCCTGATTCCTTTTTGATGATATCTAGAAGAAATTTGGTCTTCTCATCTAATTGTATGGTGGTTATCTCAGGCATAATATCTATATAAATATAGTACTATAGATATATAAGTTTATCTGTTCTAGCATCGTCTCGTGCGTGTTGGCTTCTAACTGTGCATAGTATAGGCAGGTATAGACACTTACTAATACATGAGAGCTTTACAGATGTCCTTATTCTCTTACCCAGCGTTTATGCTTACAGGCTTAGTATACCCACTATATCAGTGTATAACCCACTAATTTAAATATCTACCCATACATAATATTGGTAGTGGTAGTATGCAGGTAACAGTCACGGACCAGAGGGGCAGGGTTACTATAGGTAGGAGATTAGCGCAGAAACACGGCGGGCGTTTCTTTGTAGTGGAGACCAACGAAGAGATATTGCTAATTCCCACACCCAAAGATCCGATAAAGGCACTCGGTGAATTGGGAAGGCATGCAGGCTTAAATAAACTCTCAAAGAGCCAGATCACGAAGGCGATAGAGAAAGAGGCCTTGAAGGAGACAGCGACTAACATTTAGGTGTTACCCTATGCCGTATGCAGATACAGACTTCTTTATCGCATTGCTAAAAGAAGGCGATTGGCTAGCTTCATCGGCAAAAAAACTTTATGTGATACACAAAAACAACATTTATACATCCCTTGCAACAATACTGGAATTACTGCTCCTTTCGAAGAAGTTCAATATGCCCCCAGAGAAACTTATGAGCAGCGTGCTCGAGATAACGAAAGTGCCAGGCTACGAGCCTGCCACGATACTTCATGCAGCACATTTGATGGAAGAGGAAGGAGTGGGTGTTTTTGATTCGTTCCACGCAGCAGCATGTGGCGGAGAGATAATAAGCTCGGATCACGTATATGATAGGCTAGGGATAGTAAGAATAAAAATCTGAAGGTAAATGCCATGCGTATGGCATTGTACATCCAATGTTGCGCATGTCTGTACTAAATAACGTATAATTTGACCATCATGCTCGTACCCAGCGTTCATACTTCGAATGGATTTACTACCTTTATTCCATGCGCGTTCTTAAAGTCCTTAACATTTTCCGTAATTATAGTCTTGATTCCATTTTCTCTCATAGTTTCTGTTATTAGGGCGTCCCAAAATGGCATCTTGTATTCGTCTGATGCCTTTGCTGCATTCTTAACTGTATCGTATGTGTAATTAAATTTCACCCAGCTTTTTGATGCTATAAAATCATTTATTATCTCCAGGGCTAACTTCTTATCGATCGGCATTGAGATACTTTCAGTAAGCACGCTAAAAACTTCCCCAAGTATCTGATTTGATATGTATGCCTTTGTCCCAGAGTTTACTAGCTCGGTTATCATACTGATGCAAATATCGTGTTTTCTGGCATCGCTAACATCAAAAGCATAAACCAAGACCGATGTATCATAGAAAGCGTCATCTTCCATGCCACTCGCTTCTAGTTCCTAATATCTTCCCCATTTTGAGCCCTTTTCTCATGAGTTTGAGTAGGCGCTCGTCTGCCATATCTTGGTTTTGTTCCGCCCAGTTCTTTATTGCTTCTGATAAAGCCTTGCCCAAAGCGCCTTTTCGCCTTCCATATTTAACATAAGCTGCCTTTCTAAATTTCTTCTCAGATTCTTCCTCTACACTCACAGTTATTGTCTTTGTCATGTAGATATATTTACATTACATGTATTTAAATCTTTTGTTTCTAAAGGCCTGAGTGCCTTTATGTTTAGGTTATAGATAAGTATAGATACTTACCAATACACGAGAGCTTTACAGATGTCTTTCTTCTCGTACCCAGCGTTTATAATTAGTCTGAGGTGTTACACAGATGTCCATGGATTATGTTACTTTAATAGGTTTTGGTGCCGGAGCTATAGTTGTAACTTCCTACATACCACAGGTAATCAAGGTACATGCAAGAAAATCTGCAAAGGACTTCTACTGGCCCTGGCTCCTCCCGCTGGAATTCGGAATAGCAGTATGGATATTTTACGGCGCGCTGGTTTCTTCGCTCCCAGTAATAATAAGCAATGGGATTTTGTTTATATTAGTGACTGTCATGATTGCGCTAAAGTTTACATACGAATATAAATAGCAACTTTCTTAGTCATATTCACGATGATATGATGCCGCTTAATCAGCATGACAGGAAGCTTTATGCTGTGATAGGAATACTGCTCCTTGTCCTCCTGTCCTCAAGCCTGCAGGCACAAGGCACGAACAGCACCTGCAAAATCTCATTGATAATCAATGGCAACGGCCAGGTCCAGGTGTACAACCTCTCTTCTTCGTTTGACACTTTCGAGAATGCCTCGTATACTTTCAATTGCGGAGACAACGTATACATAAACGCCCAGACCCCGAATTTCGCCGAATGGACCTGCAGCGGCGGAGGCTGCTATGCCGGAAACCAGCCGCTCCACCATATTACACTTAACGACAACATCACGGAGACAGCTACTTTTGTGGGATCCCCAGACACGACTACCACTACCGTGCTTCAGGCAGGCAATTCAACGCCAGAGTGCACACTCACAGGGATAGTGCATAACTATGGCGAGATAGAGATGTACAACGCAACTATTCCGGCAAATTACACATATACCAACGAATCGATGCAGGTGCCTTGCGGCACCACGGTTTACATAGGCGCAGTATCATCGTACTTTGGCAACTGGACATGCGCCGGGCATGGCTGCTATTCAGGGACCAGGAATTTCGTCTCCTTTACTCTTAACCATAATTCAACCGAGTTCGCAAACTACGCGTATGCAACAAACTATAGCACTTCCAACAGCACATCAACCACGTACAATACAACTAGTACGACTAGCAGCACAACAACCGCATCGCAGAACGGAGGCAATTCGAGCGCCTCGATAAACAGCAGCACAAATACTGGAAGCGGGAGCGGTACACAGTCAAAAGGCTCCGCAAAGAATTCATCCCTCTTGTCAAACATAATCGTGCAATACGCCATAACAATTGTGGTGGTCGTAGTCATTGTGGCGCTAATCCTGCTCTATCTGAAGTCGAGAGTGCCACCCAGCTGATTGTAGTACCGGTAGGAGTTATATATTGAATTAAGGCATTTAAGTACTGAAATCAATCCGTTACCCAAGGTAAACATGGTGCTAGCTTGAATTCGATAATAGGCATATTATTCGGCGTAGTTTCAATGTTCGGATTCGGCTTCCAGAACTTCTTCCAGGTAAAGCTGGTCAAGAAATACGGTCCCTTCAGGTTTTCGCTATGGCTTCTTGGGATAGCAACCATAATGATCCTGATATTTGCACCTTTCCTTTATAACTATTCGCCATTGTCGCTGTTTATAATAAGCATAATACTGCTGACTGCGATATTTGACTTCATAGGCATCTTCGCCTTTACAAAAGGTCAGCAGGTAGGCAACCTCTCCGTGGTCGTAACAATAGCCAACGCTTGGGCGGCCGTAACAGTAGTCTTAGGAGTAGTATTGCTGCACGAGATCCTTTCCGCTTTCCAAATATTCGATATAGCCCTGATAATAATTGGTACGGTGCTGGTATCGCTTGAATTGAAGAATCTTAGCAGATCCGCAACCAGAGTAAGGAAGTTGGGAGTGGAGTGTGCGCTTGTCACTGTTTTTGGATGGGGATTCTTCTACTTTCTGTTGAGTTTCCTAATTAGTTCCATAGGATGGTTTCCCGCCGCGCTCCTGGAAACGGCAGCAAGCGCAATGGTTTTCTTGGCCTACGGCATAATATCAAAGAGGGAGCTGGCTCTGCCAAAAGTTGCTCTCCCATACCTTCTTTTCATCTGCGTGCTGAATTTCATAGGGTTCATAGCGTTTAACATAGGTGTAACCTACAATTATGCTGCAGTAGTTGCACCGATAACGGCTGCTTCACCGATAGTCGTAATACTGCTCGCTGGCTTCCTTCTGAAGGAAAGACTTGAAAAGAATCAGATCATCGGGATCGCCATGGTTTTAATAGGCATTATTCTCTTGTCCGCATGATGGTTTTATGAATACTAAGGAGCTTGACAGGATCTTCAGTTTCATGACAGAGGCCGTCAAGGTAAAGAAGGTGAATAGGACAGGCTGGGTCCGCTTCGGCATGAAGAACCCGGAGCACGTGGGCGACCACATGTTCAGCGCTGCAGTTCTTTCGTACCTGCTGGCTAGGAGACTGAGTCTTGATGCGGATAAATGTCTCAAGATGGCTTTGACGCACGACATCCATGAAGCCATTACAGGAGACATAGCTGCAAGGCGCGGTCGAGAGACTGAAAGGAAGAGGATGCTGGAGAGGAAGGACAACATGGCAATCATGTCATATTTGGGAGGGCGATCCGAGTTCCTTTCCCTTGTCAAGGAATTCATGGCTGAGAAGACCAAGGAGTCGCGATTCGTCCACGAGGTTGACAAGCTCGATTACGTTGTTCAGTTGGCGCATTATTCAAAATATCTTAGTGCGGAAGCTGTCCTCGAATTCCTCAGCTCGGCAGACAAGAAGATTTATACGCCAGAAGTTCGATACATTTATGAGAAGGTAAGGTCACAGATATACAGGGAAAGGCATTGGAAGGATGATACTATGGCAAACCAGGGTGCTGGAGGCGGATGCGAATGCGGCGGAGGCTGCAGATGCGGATGCACGAACGGCTGCAGGTGCAAGGAGAACTGCGATTGCGGATGCACATGCGGGGAGAGGAGGAAGGAGAGGCACGGCGATCTTGCCTACTGAGCTACTGACAAAGTGAGTCGATGAAATCTACTGCACTGACATTGAGGAACGGGATGCACGTGTATGTTTATCCGAGGCCGGAGATGGAGAGCGTCGGCGTTGCCGTAGGAGTGAACTACGGCTCTATAGACGATAGGAAAGAGATCAACGGCGCTGCGCACTACCTCGAGCACATGCTCTTCAAGGGCACTACCAGGAGAACCGCATACGACATAAAGCAGGAGGTCCGCGACATCGGGGTCAGCTGGAATGCGTTCACGACCTTCGAGACGACCATATACTACCTTCAGGGTTACTCAGGATACTTCGAAAGGATGATTGACATAATATCAGACATGACGACAAACTCGACTCTGCCGCAGAAGGAGTTCGAGCTGGAACGCGGCCCTGTCATAAACGAGAAGCTCATGCACCGGGACAACCCGCGCTTCTTCTTTTACGACAGCTTCGGAAAGGTCCTGTACAAGAAGCACCCGGCAATGAGGCCTGTCGGAGGGTCAAGGGAGAGCATAGAGAGGACTACCAGGGGAGATCTGCTTGGAATATACAATTCCTATTATACTCCCAAGAACATGCTAGTTGCCATCTATGGAAACGTAGATGTTGAAAAGGCAAGGAAGGAGATATCGAATCGTTTTGGGAATTTCAACAGGAAGCATGTGCCTTTGAGAAGGCGCATATCAAATGAGCCGCAGACCCTGAATGAGAGGGTAATCAAGAGGGAGAACCTGAAACAGGCAAGGATAGGCGTAGGCTTCAAGTGCCTGCCATTCAAGAACTCTTCGGTGGAGGAGTTCCTCTCCATGCAGGTCATAAGCAAGATGCTCTCGTACAGGCTCTTTGACGAGGTAAGGGATAAGAACGGGCTTTCATACGACCCTTCGGCAAGCTACTACCCATTCAGCACCTTCAGCTTCATAGGCGCGCAGGCTGGAGTGGAGCCTAAAAAGATAGATGACGTCAAGGAGATAATTCTTGGGGAGTTCTCCAGGCTTGAGAAGGGCGAGGCACAGCGCAGCGAGGTGGAGCGCGCAGCTTCAGGGCTTTCGATACAGTATCGTATGCAGAGGGAGGGTACTTTGGACATGGCCAACGCAATAGCCTCATATGCGATGCTTACCGGCGACTACAGGTTCCTTGAGCTGCTTCCGGGGAGGATAGCCAGGGTAAGCCTTGCTAATGTCAAGAAGTATGCGAAGAAGTACCTTAGGACAGGCAGGCAGGGGGTAGTGGTGCTTAAGCCTGCATAGCCTTCCTATGCGCTTCTGGCAAGATCTGAAAAGACGCGGTTGGCGGAATCTGTTTCCAAAGACCTGCTCTCCAGTGCCTCCATGGCGCGCTCGTAGAATCCAACGGATACCAGTGACCTGCGGAAGTTGACCTCGAATTCCGGGTTCACCCCTATCTTCACCGGCTTCTTCTCGTCACCGAGCTGGCCCTGCAGCTGCTCCTGCTCCAGCTTCTCCTGGTCCATCATCTGCCTGTTCCAGTTTGCACCAGCATTTGCCGCGGTGTATGCCCTCCAGAGATCAAGATTGAACCTCTTGCTTCGTCTCATTGTGTCGAGTGCACTGGCCGCCACATGGGGATTTATTGCCAGGGCTGCCCAGAGGTGGAACCTGCGCTCAGAGTACCTTGAGACTATCTTGAGCTGCTCCTTCTCTGATACCGCACTGTTCCTCAGTCTCTCGAGGTTGTTCTGCTCCCTGTTCTTCCTTTCGTCACTCTTCTTCGAGAACTCGAATGCGGTCTTGGTCAGCACAGCGGCAAGCGGCGTCACGGCTATCAGTACGCCTCCGGAGAACCTTCCGTGATTTACCATGGATACATCGGACAGGACCAGCGTGCCTCCCATGAATGTGGCAGCGCCTATTGCGTAAGCCTTGAAGTGCTGCATGAACGAATGGGCGCTCTTTGCCTTGTCCCTTGCAAGAGGCGCAAGCTCCTTGGCTCGCAGTATTGCCCGTCCAGCGAACCGGGGCTCCCTGGCGGCATCGTCTCTGGCCGCTGCCCCGATAGCCTCACGCCTCTCCTGTGCCTCCTGGCGTAACCTTACCACACGTCCTTCCACTTATATCACCACCAATCCTAACTGCTCTTTCCTGATATTAAAGTCTTTTCTGTTGGAGAAAGCGTTTATATAACTCGGTGTTAACGTCGTGATGTCGTCTGAGAGAGACTTAGACTCTTGACGAAATGCGAGGCAGGAATAGTACTGCTTTGGGCCAGCATAAGCTTTTTATATGTATACTGGCAAATGGATATTGCTCATTTTCCCGTCAACACTGCATTATGCAGGAGGGAGATTTATGGCACAGAATTACGAGGAGTTAGCCAAGTTCCTTGGCGAGAACAAAGGTCAGAGAAAATTCAGGCAGAGCGTAGAGCTTGCGATTAATTTCAAGGCCGTAGACTTTACCAAGCAGGACAACCGTCTCAACCTCGAGGTGCTTCTTCCCAACGGCAAGGGCAAAGTGAGGAAGATCGGACTGTTCGCAAGCGACAAGAACCTCATTGCGGACGCAGAGAAGAACGGCATAGAGATAATACGCGATACGGAAATACCCAGCACCGCCACTGACAGCGCCAGGATGACAAGCCTGCTCAATTACGAACTTGTGGCACAGCCAAGCCTCATGCCCATGATAGCGAAGAACATGGGTCAGTTCCTGGGTCCAAGGAACAAGATGCCGAAGCCGCTCCTCGGAAACGTAAATGTTGCAAACCTTGTGACAGAGCTCAACAGGAGAATAGTGCTCAGGAACAAGGGCAAGAACCTGCCTACTCTTCACTGCGTAGTGGGCACCGAGGACATGGAGCCGGAGAAGCTCCAGACCAACATAAGGGAGGTAATTGACGCTGTGAACAAGAAAGTAGGGCAGAACCACATAAAGTCAGTCTATGTGAAATTGACAATGAGCAAGCCGATGAGGCTGATGTGATATTTATGCAGAAGAAGGAAAAGACAAAATTCGTTAAGCAGCTCACAAAGGACCTGAAGTCCTACAAGACCTGCGCCGTGCTTGAGACAGGAGCCACGCCTGACAGGCTTGTGCAGAAGATCAGGAACCAGCTAAAGCCGGAGGAAAAGTTCGTAGTCGCAAGGAAGACGCTGCTCCTGAGGGCGATGGAAGGCGACCCTGAGCTGCAGAAGCTCGTTGCGCACATAAACGGAAACGTGGCATTGATATTTACAAACAAGGAGCCTAGCGAAATAAATGAGGTGGTAGTGGCAAACAAGATAAAGCTTGCTGCAAAGCCGCACCAGGTATCTCCTGCAGACATAAGCATAGAGGCCGGGGAGACGACGATCGCTCCTGGTCAGGCCGTCACAGACCTCAAGGCAGCGGGAATAGACGTAAAGATAGACAAGGGCAAGGTAGTCATCTCCAAGAGCAAGGTCCTTGTGGCAAAAGGCGCAAAGGTAACGGTTCCCATTTCAAAGGCTCTCAAGATGCTCGACATAATGCCTTTCGAGGCGAGCACAAAGCTGAGGGCAGCGCTTAACGAGAAGCTCCTATTCACCGAGCAGGCGCTCAGCATAGACAAGGCCTTTGTGGAGAGGCAGATTGCAACAGACTTCCTTCACATGCACATGCTCAGCACGGCAATAGGATTCGTAACCCCCTACAACGCGCCGGACCTCATAAGAAAGGCATACCTTTCCGCAATGGGGCTGGGAATCGAGAGGGGAATATACGAGCCGGAAGTTGTCGAGAAGCTGCTTGCAAAGGCAGTTAGAGAGGCAGTCATGGCGAACAAGCTGGTAAAGCCTGCAGAGACAGCTGCGCCTGCTGAGGAAAAGAAGGAGGAGAAGCCTGCAGAGGAGCCTAAGAAGGAATAATCATACTGAAGAGGAATGAAATAAATGGAGTACATATACGCCGCACTCTTGCTGAACTCAGCAGGAAAGGAAATAAGCGAGCAGAATCTGGTCAGCGTAGTAAAGGCTGCAGGAGCAAGCCCTGACGAAGCAATGGCAAAGTCGGTCGCGAACTCACTGAAGGGCGTAGACATAAAGGAAATAATAAAGAACGCCCAGAATGTCAGCGTAGCCGCACCAGCTGCCCAGGCCGCACCTGCGGAAGGAAAGAGCAAGAAGGAGGAGGCGAAGGAAGAGAAGGTCAGCGAGGAAGAGGCTGCAGGAGGTCTTGCAAGCTTATTCGGCTGATTTGTTGCAACCACGCGCTCTGCTTGAGAACGCAGTTAAGGTTACTGCCAGCCGTGCGCGTGCTGCAATATCTGAATTAGCAATATAAACATTTGCATGCAAGAATAGATGAGGCGTTTATTATGCAAGTATATGTGGAGAAGCCCAAGTGCACCGGATGCGCCCACTGCTTTGACGTATGCCCTGTAGCGGTATTCCAGATGCACGACAGGACCTCTAACGATGTTAACTCTGATGTCGCACCGGACCAATGGAAGTGGAAGGGAAGCCATCTGCCGGAAGTGACTGCAAAGTGGGGGAGCGTGCAGGACGGACATCACCACTTCGCGGACAAGTTTGAAGGAGGCAGCGGGGGGATATCGGTTGCGATAAACGGGCCTTCATGCATACTCTGCCAGGCATGCCTTATAGAATGCGAAGGCGAGTGCATAGTGATAACAGACGACAGCAACAACGTCTACCACTCAATCTACAAGTAGCCTGTTCCTTTTTTGCTTTCAGCCTTGTCAGCCTTAAGGGGATGTCACCTTTGTCTCCAGCGAACCGTATACCGTGTGCGCGTATCCCGTGAAATTGTCCTTGTACCTGAGGATCAGGCTGCCCTTGAAGGTGGTACCCTGGGTTCCGGAGAAGGCGTTGCCATTGGAAGTGAGGCATTGCACGGAATATGCCTGAGTTGAGCTCGAATTCTGAATCACGGGGGTCATCGACTGGAATTTCGGGCTGCTGTTCGTCCCACACGCCAGTCCTGTGACGCTTATCTGGCTGGATGTGGTCTGGAGTATTGTCGCAGTGAGAACGCCATTCGCGGCAAGGAAGTAGCTCTGGCACGAGAATCCTGATCCGAGGTTGCAGAATGTCGGGGAGTTGTTGAAGAAGCCGAATGTGTATAATGCGAATATTACGATTACGATTACGATGATGGCCCAGGCATAGGAGGTGAGGTACTCTATGGCACTCTGGAGTCTCATGCTGCTCGCTGGCATGATTATATTGCTTCCTATCAGCTTAAAAAAGGGGTGAGTCACTGCTTCTCCGTCTGCTGGTGGGGCTTCTGCATTGCCTCTATGTTCTTGAGTTCGTAGAGCTTGCCCAATGCGATGTACGTTGCAAGAGCCATGTTGTACACGTCTCGCGTTCTTCCCCTTGAGAATGTCCATACGTCCTTTACTCCTGCAAGCTCCAGCACCGATCTCACGGTGTCGCTTGCGACTATGCCTACTCCTTTAGGAGCGGGCTTGAGTATTATGTGGGCGCTTCCGCACTTCGCCTCGAGTCTCAGAGGCAGGCTGTGTGGAGTGTTGCAGTCGCATTCCTGCGATCCGCATCCCAGGTTCACCGAAATCATGTGCTTCTTGGCATCCCTTATTCCAGTGTCAATGGCAGGCTTCGCTTCGACGTCCTTGCCAACGCCTATTCCCACATGGCCGTTCCTATCTCCGACCACAACCGTGGTCCTGAACTTCATCTTCCTGTTGTTCTTGGTCATTCTCTGCACCGACGCTATCTCAAGGACCTTGTCCTCGAGGCCGGGGAGCAGCATGTCCACTACCTCTGTTTCCTTTATCGGCTTTCCCGTAACGAAGACCTGCTCTAGCGTGGTTATCTGGCCGCTCTTGACCTGCTGGCCTATTTTTGTCTTGGGTTCCCAGGCTCCGAGGTTCTGCTGTGGCTCGCCGAAGTCCCTTCTATCTCTCCTATCTTCCATTCAATATCATCTCTCTTGTCTTTGTAAACAATGCTCCAAGGGATTCAGGCTCCTTGCCCTCCTTTATGTAGCTGCCGTACTGTCTCTTGTATTTTTCAGGGTCCTTCTCCCTGAGTTCCTTGATGTACTTTACATCTGAGTAGTTATATACTTTGGCATCCATCTCGATTCCGCTTCTGACTTTCAGTCCTCCATCGACGCATCCCCTTGCGAATGCAAACGGCACAGAATTCTTGACAGGAGAGCTGAGTCCTATATCTAGTACGGTCTCGCTGTCTTTCAAGTCAGGTTTTGCGAGCGCCTTCTTTGCGAGAAGCATTCCAACCAGGTATGCCGTGGACCGGTTTGCCCTAGGCGGCCATCCCATCTTTGAAAGTTCCGATGAATCGGCATATGCAAGAGTGAGGTCCCCCTGTTCGGTGTACCTTGTTATGTGCCCTATTATCCGTTTATTGGTCTTCCTTACAACCAGCCTGTCCATTCCCCCCTTTACGCTTGCGAACCTCTTCTTGTAGTCGGTCTTCGCTTCCCTTCTCCGTCTAAATGGCAGTTGTTTGGTTGATCCGCGCATAATCGTTCACTTGTAAGTTTGCCTTATTTCCTCGTTTATCTTTCCTATTTCTTCGTCGCTTATCTTGGTGCCCTGGTCCCGCAGGTGGATTACTATGTTTGCCTTGCTTGCATAGACGTTTCCCTTGACCTGGCCGTAAAGCGTGTTGAACGTCTTCGTGTCTATCTTCCCCATCAGCTTGAGCTTCTTGATGAATATTCTCTGGGACCTTATCTTCTTCTCCCAGCCAGATCCCTGTCTTGCCTTTCTTGTTCCTTTTCTTCTTCCGATACCCCTGCTTCTTCCTTCCGATCTCTTGATCCTCAGTTCCTTTGATCTCGCGCTGACATTGTGCTTCTCCTTAAGTGCTATGACTCCGCCGCTCGCTATCAGCCTCCTTACGTCGTCCCTTGTTATTGCCTTGTCTGCCTCTTCCAGGGAATTGGCCGATATCCTTATGGCGCTGACGCCCCTGTGCATCAGTTCGCTTGCCACTCTCTTCGTGAATTTTATCGTCATTGCATAACCCTGTTGACTACCTTTAATCCGTTCTTGTCTGCCATCTGCTGAAGCATTGCCCTCTTCCTCGCTGAGAGGTCGTGCGCGAACCGGACTGCCTTGCCTTCCTTGCTCTGTATAAGCGTCATGAGCTCTCCCTGGTTGTGTACAAGTGCCTCGAACGTGCCGTCAGCCCTTGCGTACCTTACCTTCGCGCCGTTCTTGTAGCCAATGTTAGGGGAGAAGCCGAGCTCCTTTTTCTTGACCCTCTTCTTGTTGTCTATGCCTCTCTGGGATCTCCAGCGTTCCTTGACCCTGCTCCTGTTCGGCGCGCCGAAGTTAGGCACGTAGAACTTCGGGTGTCTTTTCCTCTTTATCATCATGCTTATTCCTCTCTTGCAGGGTATATCCCGTCCTGGAATACCCTGGTATCCTGGCCGCGAGCGTGGCATGCGTGCATTATATTTGTCATTGTCTGCCCGACGTCATACTTGTCTGCGCCGGTTATCTTCACGTCCTGGCCCTTTACCTCTACCTTGGTGTCGCCGACTATCTTTGCCTTCCTTGGAACCTTCTCCCCGAATATGTTCTTTATGAAGAACTCCTTGCCCTTTATTTCGGTAGACATGGGGAAGTGCGCGAATATGATTGTCATCTTCTTCTCTATACCCTCGGTCGTGCTCTTCATTGCGCTAGTGATCTCGGTAGTCAGAGCCATTGCCGCAAGCCCGGCCTTGAACTGTAGCTTCTTGTTCTTTGTAAGCCCTATGGTTATCTTTCCCGATTCTATCTTCAGGTCAAGAAGCCTGAGGTCGATGGTCTTTACAGTAGTTCCGCGCTTGCCCTTTATGGTGAGCGTCTTGCCTTCTGCCTTGACTTCAACTCCACTCTGTATCTGTATTTCAGCCATTTTGATCAGTTTAGTATACGTATAGCAGGAGACGGCCTCCCAGATGCTTCTCCTTTGCCTCCCTGTTCGTCATAATTCCCTTCGATGTTGAGACTATGAGTATGCCAAAATGCACGCTCGGTATGTATCTCTCCTCGAATTTCTGGAAGTCTCCGAGAGTCACAGGATACCTTGGTTTTATTACTCCTATGTCATTTATCTTCTTCGAGAGCTTGATTCGGATCTTCTTGAACTTGCCCTCCTTGACTTCCTCGAAATTGGCAACATATCCGTTTGCCTTCATGGACTCGAGAACCGAGTTTATGAGTTTCGTTGAGGGAACGTCGCATTCGTAGAGCCCCTTTGACTCGTAGACCTTTATCTTGTTTATCGTGTCGGCTAGAATATCAACCATAATATCATCTGAATTTGTCGAAGCCTATCTCCGGTGCCACTTCACGGAAGCACCTTCTGCATACGTTGAGGCTGTATGACCTGATGAGCCCACGAGATGTGCCGCATATCCTGCACTTTCTCATGTTCCTGCCCTTGTACCTGTACTCATATGCCATCTTCATTTGATCATCTTCCTTCTTTCTTGACTACCTTGGCGCCGAACTTCGATTCGATGTACTGCTGCAGCTCCTCGGGCGCTATGTTCCTGTGCTCTACGGCAACCCTGCCGGCCTTCCTCTTCCTCAATTCCACTCGCTTGCCCTTCCTTCCGAAAGCGGCGTTTATGTTCATGCCGAGCATGCCTATCTTCGGGTCGTACTTGACACCTGAGAAGTATATGTATTCGCTTACTCCGAAGTTGAGCGAGTTGTTTGCCATTGCGCTCTCCGTTACGACGTTGTTGTTAGCCTCGAGTGCCCTCTTCAGCAATGTCTGCGCTTCTGTTCCTCGCAGAGTGACCATTGCCCCTATGACTTGCCCTTTCCTTATCTTGAGCTCCGGCTCCCTTCTCTTTGCCTTCGTTGCAACGGCAGATCTTCCGGTAAGCTTCTCAAGGAGCGACTTGGCGTTAACAAACATGTCTTCCTTGTCGCCTATCCCTATGTTGACCACGAGCTTCTCCAGCCTGACATCTCTCATAGGGTTGGTGTTTTCTGCCATGATCATTCTCCTACTACCATTACATTGTCTACAAGCGTTTGGAACGTTCCATTTCCGCTATCTATCTGCACTATTGCGGCACGCGTTGCGCTGCCCTGCGTTATCTCCTTTATTGTCCCGCTCTCCGATGCGTGAGCACCTTTTATCACATAGCACTTTGCGCCTTTCGAGAACTTTATCACAGAACCTATTGACTTGCCCTTGAGCGTCACTGAATCGTTTACCTTCACGTCTGCCTTTCCCGGCAGGACTGTCCCGTCGTAAAGCCTTAGCATTACCTTGTTCTTCGGACCTATGTACTTGCCTATGACCTTCGTAGGCCTTGATGCCTTGTGATCGGCCTTCTCGTCAACCTTTATGGTTCCCCTCTTCGCGACGTCTATCCTGTATGACTCGCCGCTCGGCTTCAATGTTATTATGTCTCCGAATCCGACCGGATACCTCCTGTCCTTGATGGCGTTCCCGTTTACAAGGACGCTTCCGTTCTTGAGGAGTATGACCGCTTCACGGGCGTCAATGGCGACATTCATCTTCTCCTTGAGGACAGTCATTATTGCCATGCTGTTTTGCAGCGTATACCTCCCAGGGTTCTGCTTTGTCAGGTATACAGAGGACTTCCTGCTTATGCCCGTGTAATTGCTCGCGGCAAAGCGGTTTATGTGTCTAGTGTTTCCTTTTCCTCCCATATTATGCCACCGGTTTTGTAGTTGTTGCCTGAACCTTCGCTGCTGAAGCAGCAAGCTTTGCGGCCGGCGTTGCTATTTGCAGCTTTCCGCCCTTCAGCATCTCTATCTTCTCCGTTCTCAGCTTGTCCGTCAAATCAATGTCTATCAGGTATACATTAGATGAGTACACAGGTATGGGGAACTCCTTGCCTTTCGCGTCCTTTCGATTTATCCCGTCTATGTAGATTCTGCCGTTATGAAGATTTACCTTGCTTACTTTTCCAGTCTTGCCCCTGTGCGCACCCGATTGCACTTTCACCGTGTCTCCTTTCCTCATGCTTATGCTCCTTGACTTTATTCCGAGCTTCTTTGCGAGCTCCTCGGAGACATGTGCATGGAGGAACTTCTGGCGATCGTGGAGAGGAGCGGTGAACCTGAACTTCCTTTCCTTCCTCGGCTGGCTGCTTTGTATCATGAATATCAACTTATACTATCCTGGATGCGACTCCTGCTACCTTGACATACCTTTCAACGACCTCCCTTGCCATTGCGCCCTTCACTTCCGTGCCTATCGGCAGGTTGTCGTCGCTTATCATTATTCCAGCGTTGTCCTCGAACCTGAGCCTCATGCCGTTGGCCCGCCTTATCAGGGCTCTCTGCCTTATGATGACCACTCGCACGGGCTTCTTGAGGTATGTTGCAGTGCCCTTGGTAACGCTTGCGGAGATCAGGTCCCCGACTCCGGCAGCAGAGAGCCTTCCGTGCTCTCCGCCCGTCTTCCCGATTATGTGGATCATCTTGAATTCGTATGCTCCGCTGTTATCGGCGCACGGTATTATCGACATGGGCACGAATGCCTTTGTTATTTTTGATGAAACTCCCTTCATTTAAAACACTCACTTGACTATTCCCATAACTACGAAGGACTTGGTCTTGCTGAGCCTCCTTGTCTCAGCTATGTTGACTATCTGTCCGGTCTTCGCGTTTATGCACGCAGGGTTGTGCGCAGGTATCCTTGACCTCTTTCTGAAGAATCTTTCGTACTTATACATGTACCTTGCAAAATCCATCTCCACTATTACAGTCTGCTTGGCCTTGTCGCTGACTACCCTTCCGGTAAGCTGTATGCCGCGTGGCGTGGCTCCGCCGTGTATTCCGCATCTCGGGTCTGTGCATTCTACCAATCAAATCACTTTCTCCTTTTGTAGTACTTTAGAGCCTTCTCAGTCCTTTCGACTGGGCGAAAGCTTATCTCATTGCCATCGACATCGAAATGCTTGCCTCCGAAATAGAACCTAAACGATGACGACTTCTTGACCACACGTTTGGAACCTTTTTCGGTTTCCATCACGAGCGTGTTCTTGGTCTCGTCTATCACAATTCCCGATAGACCTCGTTGTTTCTTATCCAGTGACTTTAGCACTCGTGCCTTAAGCCCAATGAGATCATTAAGCACTATGTTTTTGTTGTCATAGCCCATGAGGGTAATATGACCACAGATACTTTATATCTATTTGGCTTTTTAACCCTTTCGCTAAGCTCCTTCTACACAGTTATAGGCAGATTTCTAGCGGGGTATGGAATTTTCACTAATCTAGCCCGGAATGGATGATTTTGATATGCCTCCGGCCATCTAGACAGCATTTTGCATAAAGAGTTGAATGGCAAAGCTAGCAAAGCTATATAGCGTTTCTTATCGAGTAATCCTTGGTCTAATGGATCCGGTAGAATGGCTTGGGAAACAGGCCGCAAGGTCGAGTATAGGGAATAAGATAGAGATGATAAGGGAGGGCTGGAACGGCTACAGCTTTTTCTTCTTCGTAGGCGGAGTTGCTGCAATACTTGGGAGCCTTCTGGGAATAGCATCTGGATTGGCAGTTGTGGTAACGCTGGTCTTCTTCTATTATGCGGGCAAATTCAAGAGGCACGTGGATGCGGAAAGGAAGAAGATTGAAAGGGAACGGAAGAATAAAAAGTAGAGATTTGTTGTGCCAGGAATTATGAGCTTCCCCTATACGAATCGGCTAGATCCCTGATGCGGGCAAATCCCGGTTCCTCTGGAATTACCCCACCAGAATAAGTAAACATATCTCCTTGTCTGTCTATCTCACTTTTTATGCTGTAAACAAGCCTTAAGGTATCGTTAACGTATCCAAATTCCTTTCCGCCTGCAAATTCGGAAGGATTTTGGACCATTCTAACGAATTCGCTTAGCATGATGTGATACTTTGGCTTGTCCGTAGCACCTACCGTTATCTGCCCTTTGAATGCTGGTGAATCTACTGTCATCGTGCGACTTCCAGGTCCGCTCGACTTAAGATTAAGGTAAACATATCCATGCTTGCCTACCACCTGAACCCCCCAGCTATTAAGATCTCCTGCAGCGTTTACCTTACCGGTGTACTTTCCGAGTGTCCACTCTATAGGGAATCCATTTTCACTGGTCATTGAACCCTGGGCAAAAGTCTCCTCCATGTCTGCAAGTGTCCTGTCAGAATTTCCTGGCACGTTTCTAAAATGTTCTAGAGCCTCGATCGATTTGCCCGCTCTGACCCTGTCTAGAGTCATGTTGCCTACACGGTCACCGAGGAGAATAGCATAGGTAAACACATGATCGCCAAGATCGCGCATCATTCCTCCAAGATTCCTCTTATCAACCACACTTTCTCTGCCTATAATATCAAATTGAGATCCGCCCTCGAGGCACGTTATAGTCATACGTTCGAAATCGCCGATGCTGTCTAGGACATGGGGCAGAATAGGGTTTACTTCAGGTAGCAGAAATCCAGATCTATCGTGCCATCCGCCTGGCCTGATTCTCATCGGATTCTCGTCAGGAAGCAAGGTTCTCCATGGAAGTCCTTTCACTTTTGTGTAATAACTCCAGAAGTCTACAACTTGATCAGGGTGCGCAGCAAGTAGCGGGGGAATTGCGTCAAGACCCTTGTCATCAGGGGCGCATGGTTTTTCCACAGCAGCGGCCTTTCCTGCAGCCAAAACTTCGCCGAGATTGCTGGTGTGGTTATCATGTGTTGAAGCAACTATGACTGCATCGACGCGATCCAGTGGCAGTCTTGAAATAGAGCTTCCATCAACTTGGCAGTATGTCACACCGGGAGTTAGATACTCTCTTGCGGCTATCTCATCCTTTCGCTTCACATCTGCAATGCAAACAAGATTTGCTTCTGGAACAGATGCGAATGCAGGACCTATGAAATCCCTGGTGACGTTACCTCCACCTATAACTGCAATGTTTACAGGTCTAGACCTAGCTGCGCTTTCTGTCATTTTATCTAGCCTAATATAGGCATTACCTCATATTTAAAGCCTGACACTTTGGACAATATTACAAGGGATACTTGTTGATTTGGATACTGTCCTAATTAATTGCAGTTAAATTGAAATGGAGAAATGCGTCCCAATCCAGTGCAGTTTTGATTACCCCTTCTCTTATTGCAGGAGTATCCTTACCGTCGATTTTGTTCATAAAGTTCCAGTAGAATTGGAATAGATGCAAGGCATTTTCCAGTCTTGTTTTTAGTTTAGAGTGGCATTTTGTCTTCCTAACCAGACGACCTATTCTTTCGCGCATTATCCCATGGAAGTTTTCTATGTTTGTTGTGTCTATGTTCTCCAAATATGGCTTTCCAAAGATTGTTTTCCTTATCTTTCTCTCAAGTCTTCCTGTTCTGCCATAAAATTTCATTAGTTGTCCGTAACGGATGTACTTTCTAGTAAACAATTTCTTCAGAAGTACAGTGTAGCGGTTTTGTGATGTATCCGTATAGAATTCTCCGATCTCCGTTTTGGATACTTTTACAAATCGGCCCCTTAATTCTCTTAGAAAGACCTCACAGGTTGTATTACTCATATTTCCGACGGCAAACGCAACGAAGAAATAAGTATTGCGTTTTACCGCATCGAATATCCACGCATTGCCAACTTCATCTCTCTTATCGCGTTTGGGGTCCACTCTTTTCTCCTTTTTTTTAAAAATGTCCACATCTCATCTAATTCTACCGGACTCCAATGAAGGTTCTTTATCAGGATGCCGTTGACTTTACGTGCATGCTCTCCGAGATCTTCTAAGAGGTGACCTATCGTATCCCTGTGATGACCTGTAAGTCTCTCAATTGATCTAATCCCATTCCTCTCTACCAAGTGTTTGCAGATCTCGATTATCTGTTCTTCGGAGAGGTGCTTTTTATACAAAGGCGTACCCTTTGTTTCAACAAAAGTTTTGCCACAACGATGGCACAGATACCTTTGATGTCCTGTCTTAAGTATGCCTGCCTTTGTTATGTTCTTACCTTTTTCCGTCATGTAATACGGGCACGCAGGGTTCTGACAAACAGCATTGATCTTACTTCTAGGTCTGCCTCTTTCTCTTTTCATTTTGTTCACCTAGAAGTATCAAGGAGAGTAGATATATAAATATACTATACTAGGACAGTATCTTGATTTGGCATAAATATTCGCCAGGGGAGGGATTTGAACCCCCAATTCCCGAAGGAACCGGTTTGCTTGTCGCATCATCCATAAATCAGCTCTTGAAATTCCATGAATTCAAGACCGGCGCAGTACCGGATTGTGCTACCCTGGCATAGTCTATCTTTATCTGGCGTATCACATAAATAGGTTGCGTAGGCTTTTGCAACGTTATAGTCGGCTGGAATCGAAGGATAAAACAAGGGTTATAAAGGCTCACTGCGCAATAGGAACCGATGGCAGGCAATCCTTTGAGATTCAAGAACAAGGAGGAAAGGGTACTCATCCTAGCGGTAGACATAGATAATGACCTGTATCAGAAAACGAAGATAAGCGGGCCGCTCATGGGCAAGGTGCAGAATCTCAATGGAGCAACACAGCTTGCGCTTGCAGATCCTGAAGACACCGATTCAAACACCATGTTCGAGGCTGTCAGACTCTATGACCAGCTCATAGACGATGGTTATCTTGCGAACGTTGCCACTATAACTGGCTCGGAGAAGGAGGGCTACAATGCAGACATGGAGATCTCAAGGCAGCTCGAGCTCGTCCTTGAGCAGTACAAGGCAGAT
The DNA here is from genome assembly GCA_964419095.1 of Microcaldota archaeon. GTDB lineage: Archaea > Micrarchaeota > Micrarchaeia > Micrarchaeales > CABMGC01 > JAKAVK01. The sequence continues at coordinate 63,747 of CAYQOG010000002.1, read as the reverse complement.
TCCTGTGTCTTCGTGAGCGACGGCGCAAGCGACGAGCGCGTCATCCCGATAGTCCAGTCGAGAATAAAGATAAGCAGCGTGAGAGTGGTAACGGTAAAGCAGGCAAAGGGGCTTGAGAACACCTATTTCACAATACTGGAAAAGCTCAAGGAGCCCCATTATGCAAGGATAGTGTTCGGGCTCCCTGCAGTGCTCATATTGCTCTTTGCAGTAAGTTACATACTGGGAGCAGGATGGGAGCCTCCCGCCGCGCTGATAGGATTGTATCTGCTAATAAAAGGATTCGGGCTTGAGGAATCGTTCATCAACTCGTTCAGGGGTTTCGGATTCAGCGTCGACAGGATGAGCTTCGCATTCTATATGGCATCGCTGATATTCGTCGTTGCCGCCCTCTTCATAGCCAACGGCAGCTACCTCAGCGCGTATCAGTCAGGCAATAACAGCATAAGCGCACTGGCATATGCGATAGAGGGCTTCCTCATACTCGTGCCTCTGATACTGATACTCTACCTCATAGGGAGGATAATCGACGCCAGAGGAAGCAGGTATGTCTTCAGGAATTTCAAGTACGGAATATACATCGGCTCTTCGATAATATTCTGGGTGCTTGCGCTCTCGTTCGTGGCGTGGATAATAGGCCAGATATACTTCAGCCAGCTGATAGACTTCACGCTAGTCGCAATAGTCATTGGAATAGGCATCTCGACGCTTGCCAGCGTGCTGCGCAGGAGGACGCTGCAGCAGAAGAAGCTGAAGGACAAGATGGTTGTAAACGAATTGGGAGCGTTGATAGGCAAGGTTGCGGGGCTTAACGTAAAGGCAGGCAGGTTCACCGTCAACACGAGCTTCGGAAACCCCGTTTCCTACAACGTCGACAGGATAATCGACATCTCCGACAAGGTAGTCATCAAGTGAAATAAATGACTTCCATAAGCAAAACCCGCAAGGCTACTATTGTTATATTTGTAAGGCACGGGGAGAGTCGCAAGAACATCTTGGACATATACAGCTCGGAGCGTGGAAAGTATCACCTGACAAGGAAGGGGAAGATGCAGGCGGATGCAGTAGGCAAGGAACTGGCAAGGCTACCCCATGTGGACATGCTTTACACAAGCCCTATACTGAGGGCAAAGGAGACGGCAGACGTAATAGCAAAGCGAATAAGAACAAAACCACATATAAGTCCACTGCTTAAGGAGAGATATACAGGAAAATACGAAGGCACCAGGGAGAACCCTAAAATTATAGGTGAGCAAATCAGGAAAGGCTATCTTGATTGGGAGAGTTGGGATGCGATGACCAGGAGGATGCAGAAGTTTCTAAAGCTTGCAAAGAAAGGCAGGATTACGGTTGCAGTGACGCATGGCGACCCGATCAAGGCGGCATTGGGCTGTTTGTTGGGCAAGAAAGAGAAAGAGCTGCCAAGGATAGACGACATGGGAGTGCTTCCTGGGACTTTTACAGTGATAGATATGGCAAGGGAGGGCAAAAATGGCATATTGACCATAGGAGCGAGAAGATTTCCTGATGATGTTAATATAGTGATAAAGCAGCTTTAATCTCTAAGCATTCCTGTGATTGTAGACATGCCAGGAACATGTCCTGCTTCGTGATAGAACGTGTTTTCAGGCGTTATTTGTGCCCTTGCCTCGTTTATTGTTCTGAGCGACTGTATGCTATTCTGGAGGGCGTACTCGTGATGGTATTGTGGGTCACCGTACCTCCTGAGCAGGTCGCCAATTATTATAGTGTATTTAGGATCTGACTTTACCTCTATCTCGCCTGAAAACTGGGGGCTCTCGATTCTTGTGACTTGTGTTGCGAAGTCGATAAATACGTAACCATGCTCGCCATCAATCTGAAGCCTCCTGTGATTCGTTCCTGTGTAATTTCCAAATGCGAAGATTATAGGGAAACCGTGTTGGCTCCTTAGAGTTACTTCGGCATAAGTTTCAGCTGGTTCTTTACCCCCTGTTACCTCTCTGTATGCCTTATCGAGCTTTATGCATATTCCAGCCTTTACATCCTCCACCGTGACCTCTCCAACACGACTTCCAAGCATATGCACAAATGAGACGAGATGTGTGCTCCTGTCGAGGAACTGGCCTCCCTGGTCCTTGTCATTTACCCAGAGTCTAGAGGTAGTCAGATCTCCAGTTATGCCCTCATCCTCTATGCCTGTGCCTACTATGCGCTTAATAGGGCCTATCGCATCAAAGACTCCCTGCAGTTTACCGGGTATGCCATTAACGAAGAACTGCTCGTACCAAGAGCCAGGCTGTATTGCGAGGGGCTCGTCTTTCTTCAAGGCAGTCCTGAGGGCTATACCCTTCTCGTCCCTGTAATACTCAACAAAATATGTCAGCATGTGGGGATTTCCATGTACTGCATTGGTTAGTGTTCCTATACCTTCCTCGTTTATTGTTGAGGGCTTCTCAACGCAAAATGGCGTACCAGATTTGGCAGCCATTAGCACATTGTTCGCATGATACCTCGAAGGCGTTGCAATATATATCAGATCTGCCCCAGAAGGCAGTCCGCTCAGGAATCCCTGTTCCTGACGGTATTCGAATGTTGGACTCAACTGCGCTCCGGCGCGTGACAGTTCAGTAAGTGCCTGATCCCTTGATTGCGCACCGACAGCCCATGGCACAGTGTAATTGCCATGCGCATTCAATGCAGGTATTGCCCTCTCCAGAACTAGCTCCCCAGGACCTACTATTCCTATGCGTATTGGATTACGTAAAGCAGCAGCATTCGGCATTTTACCAAATGATAATATGGTTTCCTTCCTATTTAAGCATTGTCTAAGCTGACAAAGTTATGCCTAAGGTATGTTAATTTGAGACGCCTATTAGGACATTATACCTTAAAGATTTCTCCCTGACGATAGATGACCTTACTCCCTTCAGGCTCTATGCTGAATGGCTCAGGCGTCAGCTCAGGCAAGGCCTCTATTATCTTTTCGTGCTTATCTGGAGCAGCGAAGAATAGGAAGAATCCGCCGCCTCCTGCGCCTATTATCTTGCCGCCTTCGGCCCCGTTCTCAAGGGCAGTATCGTACAGCCTGTCTATGTAGGCGTCGCTTATCCCGCTGGCAAGGGTCTTCTTGAGGAGCCAGTTCTCATGAAGTAGTTTCCCAGTCTCCTGCCACTTACCGTTCTGGAAAGCATCGTACTGCTTGTGCGCCAGATCGACCATCTTCTTGTATGAGTCAATTCTTTCGCTAACGCCTACAGCCTGCTTCGTGTGTATGGTGGTGCTGCTTCTCTCCTTCCCTGTATACATGAGCAGCAGATGGCTCTCAAGTCCGTTGAGATCCTCTTTGCTCAGATTTGCAGTCTTTACTTCCACAGTGTCATCCTTCTTGAATATCATGAGCCTTATGCCCCCGTATGCTGCTATATACTGATCCTGTTTTCCTCCCGCTTCCTTCAGCACGTTCCTTTCGATGTGTATTGCCTCGTCGGCAAGCTCCTTAGGCATGATCTTTTCTCCCTTATAGGCATGCAGTGCATTAAGCAATCCTACAGCAAAAGAGCTGCTCGACCCCAGTCCAGTACCCTTCGAGTGCACATCTGCAAGGGAGCTTATCTCAAGGCCCTTTGTGATCCCGAGGTATTTCAGCGACTCCCTGACAGAAGGGTGGTGAACCTCATTGACATTTGTAACATCGTTCTCGACCTGGGTGTAGTGCACCTTTATGCTGTTGCCATAGAAGTAGTCCTTCACAGTCACGTAGACGTACTTGTTTAGCCCAGCGCTCACAACGGCACCATCCCCGTAATTCTTGTAGTAGTCAGGAATGTCTGTTCCGCCGCCTGCAAAGCTTATTCTTAGGGGCGTTCTGGTCACGATGTAACGTTTTTCTCCGCGCATAGTATCTATCTCTTTTGCTTCTAAATTTAATATACATCTACCAAGTCTTCCACAATCTTTGACATGAGGTGGCCTATCGCCATGTGAACTTCCTGTATAATGGGGGTGCTCGTGCTGTCGACACGTATAATCCTGTCCGCCTTTCCCCTTAGGTTTCCTGCAGTCTTTCCGGTCAGAGCTATAGTGAAGCACCCTATCTTGTTAGCCTCTTCTATTCCCTTTATGACATTTATTGCATTCCCGCTGGTTGAGATGCCTATGACAACGTCTCCTTCCTTTGCCATGCCACGCACCTGCCTTGAGAACACTTCCTCAAATCCAAAATCGTTTGCAAGCGCTGTAAGCAATGGCTGGCTTGCGGTCAATGGTATTGCAGCTAGAGGCCTCCTATTTCGCCTGTCGCAGTAGCTGAAGAACTCTTCAGCTATGTGCATAGCGTCTCCAGCGCTGCCACCGTTTCCGAATATCAGCAAAGTTCCTTTGCCCTTGATGAGCCGGTCTGCTACCTCAAGGCTTATCTCGTAGATCTCGTCGACTTTTACAAGCTTTCTCAGCCGGGCTCCCTCCTCTAGGTATTCCTTTATCTGTTCCTTTTCCATAGAATATCGACTGTCTTATCATTGCAATTTCTTATTTATTAACCTTCTTGTGTTCATTTATTCTAAGGCAAATTACATGCAACAGAACAGGCAGGTGCCAAGAACCGCAATAATTATTGCTGGCGGAGAGGGAACTAGGTTGCGGCCTCTGACGCTTAAGACGCCAAAGCCTCTTGTGCCGATTCTTGGAAAACCGCTGCTGGAATACATAATCGACGAGATAGCCGAGCAAGGCGTCAAGGAAGCAGTTCTTGCGATAGGCTACAAGGCAGAGGTGATCGAGAGCCATTTCAACAAGAAGATCAGGGAGGTGCCGCTGATGCTGAAATACAGCGTGGAAAAGGAGAAGCTTGGCACTGGCGGGGCGATAAAACTCGCCATGTCAAAAGTAACTGGAGGTAATGACATCATAGTCATAAATGGCGATAACCTCTTCAGACTCGACTTTTCAGAGATGTATAAGAGGCATCTTGCGAACAAGGCTGTAGTGACAATCGCCATGATCGAAGTGGATGACGTGACCGGATCGGGGGTGCTTGCGCTTAAAGGTGAGCAGGTTACTGCATTCGTTGAGAAGCCGGCTCTTGAGAAGGCCCCGAGTCATTTCATCAACTGCGGGATTTACATAGTGAGCAGAGGGATAGCCAGGGAGTTCCCAGACTCTAATGCTTTCTCGTTTGAGCGGGAGGTCCTTGGGAAGCTGGCCCCGAAAGGACTTGTATACGCTTATCCGATACATGCCTTCTATACAGTGAACGACCATGAGCAGTACAGGAAGGCTGAGGAGGCATTAAAAGCACATAAAGTTTAATAGAGTTGAGAGAATGCCCGCCAAAAAGGTTGCATTGCTGGGTCTGCGAGACAATTTCAATAGGGATACTGGCGCAGGCGTAACCTCGTATATGTACGAGCTTGCACGGCACTTCAAGAAGCTTGCGCCTAAATACGGTTTCCATACCTCTGTTTTGCCATATGAGAGGGGATCCTCCGAGCTTTCCGGCTTCCTGAATATGGCTATAGGCAGCATGGCCAGGGATTACAGCCAATTTGACATAGTCCACAACCTTGACGTAAAGCCCATATATCCAATGAGCAGGGGAAAGGCACTATTCGTTGCGACTGCGCACGACTACCAGCCCTTGCTGGCTCCTGAACTTGACACAGACATGCAGAATAGCCTCAGGGAAAGGATAAAGCTTGAGTTTGAGATACGATACAGTCTTAGACTTACGCTCAAGGCTGATTACATAATCTCAAGGTCAAGCCTGACAAAGAACGATGCGGCGCACCTTGGTTTTGACAGGAAGAGGATATTCGTAGTCGGGGGAGCGGTTGACGACAGGTACAGGAAACCAATTCCCCAGAAAAAGAAGCAGGACCAGTTTGTAGTAGGATATATAGGCGCATTCAGGACCAGGAAGAACGTATCGTTTGCGATAGACGCCTTCAACAGGATCAGTGACAACGGCATACGGTTTGACCTTTGGGGCAAACCCGCATACGAATACGATATGCTGAGGCAGTCAGCCACTAACCAGAACATAATCTTCAAGGGCTTTGCGCCTGAGGAGAAGCTCGTGCAGGTGTACGATTCCTTTGATGTGTTTGTCTTCCCGAGCCTCTATGAGGGCCTCTGCCTCCCTATATTCGAGGCGCAGGCAAGAGGCCTTCCAGTGATAATATGCAGCGAGGGAAAGATACCCGATGAAACGAGGAGATACTGTTTCGAGGTAGGGAGCGGGCAGGAGATGGCCCGCACAATAGAGCACCTGAAGGCGAATGGCTATGACGAGAGGCAGAAGAGAAGGGCGATGGCCTATGCAAGGAGCTTCACCTGGGAGCAGACAGCAAAGGATACGCTGGCGGTGTACAAGAAGATCTTATCTTGAGAGGAGGCTCTTGCCCTTGCCCATGGCCTTCATCCCAAAATAGGCTAGCAGAGTAGGCGCGATGTCAAGAACCGATGCATTCCCTATGTTGAGCTTTGAAGAGCCGAAGTAGCCTATTATGCCATGCCTAATGTGGTCGCCGCTCTTGGCATGCTCGGGCTTCATGAAAAGGGTGTTTGGTGAATAATTGAATATGTCTATCGTGTATCCTTTCCTTGCTTCTATGAAGAGGTCGGGAGGTATGAAGCCTTTTGCGCCCTTGTAGTAGGCTGCAGCGTTCTCGAATCCCACTATGAGCTTGTCGCCTTCATGGTCCTTGACCTCCAGAAGCTTCTTCTTTATGTCAGCAATAACCGACTTCTTTTCGGCATCGCTTACAGTGCCTGAGGCGAAGCGCCTGTCGTTGATCCATAAAGTGGCGAATGGCCCGTTGGATACTTCTGCGAATGCAACAGACTTCTTCATCTCAAAGTCAAATAGATGGAGCCTCGTGTACTCGCCGGATGATGTGCCAGTAAATACCTTTCCTACCAGCCTTGTCGTTACCTTCTTCATCTGGTAAGGCATCTTGTCATACGTCTTCCTAAGTCCACTTCTCAGTAGTCTTTCCCTCAGAGCGCTGCTTTGGGGCGCAGAGCTGCTGGTAGAGGCTTTGATGCTCTTTAGAACAGAGTCCTTTAGGTTGAGGTACCCGTTCTTTATGAGCCATCCATTGAGCAGGAACTTCTCCTTGATCGGCTGCGCGCCGTGGTCCGACACAATGACCATGAGCGCGTTCTCCTTATCGACCCTCTTCTTTATGTATTCAATGAATTTTGCTATCTCCACATACACAGGCAGTATGTAATCCCACTTCTCCCTTGTTCCTAGCGTGAAGTGCTGTATGCGGTCAGTCTCTGTGAAGCAAACGTATACGAAGTCGTAATCGCCTCCCTCAATCATCTCCCTAGCCATCCTGCCCCTCTTCGCCACGCTCTTCACATAGATCTGCGATGCATCTGAATTGCTTATCTTGCCCTCAGCCATTCCCTTCTCAATCTCAGGCTCACCGTCAAAATCGTACCTTGACATGAGTTTCCTGAGCCTCTCAGTGTTTGCTCGCGACCTCAGGGGGAAACCAGTTATTACGTCGGTATTCTCAAATTCTGGAAGCGTTATGTTCGTTGCGGGTGTTATCACCAATGACTTCAGCCCTCTGTCTGCGAATGCCTTCCAGAAAGGAGGATGCTCATTTGAATCGTAGTAGACCACGTCCTTCACATAATCCTTCTTTATCACGAAGAAATCAGGTGTTCCGTGCTTTGCCGGAGCTAGTCCCGTGTATATGCTCGGCCATGCAGACCCGGTCATTGGCGGGAGAGTCGATTCCAGGTTGCCGAGTTGCTTATGCCGGAGCAATTCCCTGAAAGGCTCCATGCCCTTCCTGCCCTTGAGCTCTTCAAGCAGCCAGAGCGGAGCCGCATCTATACCTATCAGGTAGAGCCTCTTCTTGCTTGACATTCTCTTTGTCATGATTCATTCCTTTATTATGCCTATTCCAGCGAAGTTCCTGTTGCTGTAGAGCACGAATCGTCCAAGCTCCATGGTCTTGTTGAACGGCTCTGCAGCTATCTCTCTTCCCAAACTAAGTCTTACGTTTGCTGCGTTGAGCGGCTTTATTACCTTGCCCTTGCCAACTTCGCCTGTGACCACGTCCACTTCACCCTGCACATCCAGTCCCGCAGGTATCTCAATTCCGTTGAACCTTATGGCAGTGTTCCCGTCTACCTTTGAGGTGAAGAATACCAGAGCCTTTATGTCGTCAGTCTGTGATAAATTATCTCCTTCTCCGCAGAGAACCTCGCCTCTTGCGTCCTCCTTTATGACCTTGTCCAGGATCAATGCAATATTTTCACCGGATTTGGCCGAAGATGCCTTGCTCCCTTTTACAAAGATCGATTTTATCCTGAATGAGGAGCCTCCAGGAACCAGTTTGACCTTCTCACCTGCTTTGACTGCGCCACTTATAATCTTTCCAATGAGCTTCTTTTCCTTGTCGTCAGGAAGGTAGCCTTGAAGCACTATTCTTAGTTTGCCTTCCTCTCTGGTTGCGGGGCTGCTTGCAAGCTTGTACATCATGTCCAAAAGGCTCTTCCCCTTGTACCATTTTATGCTTGAAGAGACCTTGACCAGGTTCTCTGCATTGTATGCAGAGATAGGTATAAACTCAATGTCGCTGCTGTTGAAGCCTATCTTCTTGAGGAATGCTGAAAGGTCAGCTTTTATTTCTTCGAATCTCTTTTGATCGTACTTAACAGTATCCATCTTGTTCACAGCAACTACTATCTTCTTTATTCCCATCATCTTCGCTATGAAGAGGTGTCTCTTTGTCTGGTCTCTTATCCCCTCATCAGGCTTTGCGGAGACAAGGAGAAGGGCAAAGCTCGCATATGATGCGCCGCTCATCATGTTCTTTATCAATTCTTCATGCCCAGGGACATCTATGAATTCAAATCCAGCATTTTTGTACTTTATTTGTGCACGTGTAGTATCTATTGTCATCTCATTCTCGCGTTCCTCTTGGAAACTGTCAAGGATATAGCCAGGCTCAAATTGCCTGCCGAGCTGCCTGCTGGTCTTCTCTGCCTCTTTTATTCTATGCGCGGTTACAGACTTTGTTGCTATTAACAGACTTCCTAACAAAGTTGATTTTCCATGATCTTTATGTCCAAGTAAAGTTATGTTATTTATTAACACATATTCATCTCAGTTTGAATTAGGCTTTTGACGAGGTTAATGCATTCGGTCATACCTGCATTAACTTGGCGACCCATATAAGATAATACTTACTACATATAGCCCAAAGCGCGTAATTTACTCATGACATATGCTTTTTCTTTATCTTGATCCCTAGAGGCACGCTCTTCAGTATCAGTAGTTTCTAATTCGTTGATTATCTCGCCTATCGTTTTAGCATCAGACTTGATCATCGAAGTACAATGAGTGCACCCAAGGCTCCTATACCTATGTCCGTTTCTAGAGTAATAGAGAGGATTTATGGGTATTTTCTCTCTTTTAATGTATTGCCAAATGCTCAGTTCGTTCCAATCAAGCAGGGGGTGCACTCTTACATGACCTTTCGTATCAGCCCTTGAGGCATAGTCGTCCCACATCTCAGCACGCTGGTTCTTGTAATCCCACTTGAAGTTTGTATCCCTTGGCGAAACGTATCTCTCCTTGGCCCTTATTCCGTGCTCGTCCCTTCTTATTGAGACTATCAAGGCGTCGAATCCGCGCTCTGCCATGAGCTTCTTTAGTGCAACGGTCTTGTTCTCGCCGCAGCATGCGAATCCGGACATCTCCGGCTTTATCTGGCTCTTTACGACTATAAGATCAAGGCTCCACTTCTTTGTGAGATACTCCCTGAAGGCGTATGTCTCCGGAAAATCAATCCCGTTGTCGATGTGAATCATAGGGAACGGAACCTTTCCAAGGAATGCCTTCCTTGCAAGCGCAAGCATCGTGGTGCTGTCCTTTCCCATGCTCCAGAGCGCGGCCACGTTCTTGAACTTCGACTTAGCCTCACGCATTATGAATATGCTTCTCTCTTCCAACTCGTTCAAATCCTGCTTTATCATATAATCACTTGTTTATGTTCAGCAGTCCCTTGAGATAGATAGTCGCTCCCCCTACCTGCTTTCCCTTTGATATGTAGACAGGAACCTTCGCCATCTGCTTCTCCTTTCCGTCGTACAGCTCGGCATACGCCTCTCTCAGATCATCCTTCTTTGCAAGTTTGCCCTTGGAGAAAACCACGTTATAGTACTTTGCCTTGCTCTTCTTGAGCGCCGCTGCAAAGCTCTTCCAGTTTTTCTCCGTAGGTTCCTTCCAGAGCTTCTCTGCTATCTCCTTCAATTGGTCCTTTGCCATAAATGCCACGATTTATGCGTAACCGAGCGCCTTGAGCTTCTCTATTACGCTGCTTTTCTCCCCCTTCTTGCTGCTGTCCAGCTCGGCCATCGTCTCCCTCAGCACATATGTCACGTAGTCTGAGACAGAGGAGAATCCAGTAGGCTCTATCTTCTTCTTTATCTTGTTGAAGAGCGGCTGGGGTATGGTTATCGTCGTGTACTTCCTTGGTGGAGCCTTGTTGTTCGCCATTCTATCACGTATATTATAATGTTACGACATTATAATGTATGTTAAGGTATATATGTCTTTCGCCGGGCCGGGCTTTGTTTGGAAAGCAGGCCTATTTAAGCGACTAACGGCCTTTTTAATCTCACGCAGGATGCTCGAAACGGGAATCAATGTTTTTAAGGGCGTATTACAAGGTATTATCTGAATGGAAAGCTCTGCGATAATGATAATCATAGTAGTGGTGATAGGAGTCATAATCGCAGTAGTGGCGCTGGGCAGCCTGGGTCACTCCCCGAATAGCGCCACCACTACCGTCACTCAGCTCAACGGCAGCGCAGCCTCCACAACAAGCGTTCATGCGATAGTGAGCTTCTACAATGTCGACGTTAAATATGTGTACACCGGCCCTGCATCAAAGAACGGGGTAAACTGCTCTTATAATTCCTATGCCTACATAGACGGGCAGTCGCAGACGATAAACAGCAGCAGCGTCTTCTACCTGCAATTCCAGGAGTCAAGCGACCAGTGCGCCGAGCAGGTATACAACGTTACCGTCAACACGCCAGGATTCGCGCTGATGTCCACTGTGCCTCAGCTCCCGATAAACCTGCCTCCAAACTCGCAGGTCAAGCTCCAGCTTGACATGAGGGCATCGCCGCAGGCTTTCTACGGCCCGCTCTCGGTAACAATATACTTCAAGTGATGACTCCCTGCTCCTTCGTGTAGAGGATTATCTCCTTCTCCTTCCTGAGTTGATTGGCCCTGTTGCCGTAAATGACCTTTATGCCCTTCTGCAGCGCCAGTTCCACGAGCCTCTGCGTTATCACTCCGTCAAGCACTATCGCGTAGGCGCCGTTGGAGTCCTGTACCTCGACAAGGAGCTCCCGTATGGGCACCTCCTTTACAACATTGCCCGCAGGATCGTATATCCTGCTCCGCAGCGTCCCTGCAAGCTCATCGAGCCCGCCTGAGAGCTGGGTCAGTATCACGGACTGCAATGCCGGCTGCGTTCCTGCAGGCGGTTTGGTTCCTTCGGATGCGCCTATCACAGGTATGTCGCGGTCAGAGTCCTCATCCATGGACTTTATCCCTGAAGGCGCCGGCCTTAGCGTTGGTGCAGGTGGCGCGGGTTCCCTGAGCTGCGAAGGCGGCCTTACTCCGCTGTTAGGAGGCGCAGAAGGCCTTGGCTGCTGCGCGATAGGCGCGGGCGTGCTGGCCTGCTGCGGGAATGCAGGTCCCTGGCTGGAGATCTGCTGGAGATTCTGCTTCCTCAGCTTTGCGGCAGCAGCATCCTGGTCAACAGGAGTCCTGGCCCGCATAGACTTTATTATCTCCTTGCGCGTGAGGTCCTCTACCTCCTTGCCATCAGGAGCCTTTGTTATGTAGTCTATCTCAGCCACATTCATAAGCGACCTTATTATCAGGTCGCCGCCCCTATCCCCGTCCGCGAATATGGTTGTCTCCTTCTGGTTGCAGAGATCGATTATTGATTTGGGTATGTTGTTCGTTGCCCCTCCTACCGCTATCGCGTTGGTTATGTCGTTCTTGAGTAGGTTTATAACGTCAGCTCTTCCTTCAACTATGATTATCTCCTCGCTCTTGCCCACGTCAGGTCCTGCAGGCAGCTTCTCAGGGCCGTATGCAGCTATTTCGCTGGCCCTGACATCTGACTGCACCATCTCCGAAATCTCACGGCTGTCAGGCATGCCAGTGCTCATGAGTATCCTCACTAGGTCCTTGGCTCTTGCAAGTATCTTTCTCCTCTTCTCGGATCTAGTGTCTTCCACTTTCTTGACCATGAACTGTGCTTCGTAAGGCCCTACCCTGTCAACTGCCTCTACAGCAGCTGCAAGTATGCATGTCTCTATCTTGTCCAGTGAGGCTGGCAGATAGAGCTTGCCGTGGGTCCTGTTGCCCTGCTGCTGCAATTCTATCTCTATTCTGCCTATCTTTCCATTCTTCTGCAACTCCCTGAGATCCAGCTCGTTGCCGAGAAGACCTTCGGTCTGCCCGAAGACTGCGCCTATTATGTCAGGCTTGTCGACCATCCCGTCGATGGTGAACTCCGATTCTACCATGTATTTTACGATTTCTAGGTAAGTTTTTGCCATTTATACCACTTCTATTAATTCTCTTGCAGGTCCGCAGATCTGCTCCACGGACCTTGCATTAAGCATCTTAAGTAACGACCTTGAAAGGTCAAGATTTATTGTGTAGCCCTTGTACTCTGAAAGCAGCTTTGAGATGACCTTTGTTGCCTTCTGCTCTCCGCCCTTGTCCATGTCCATTGCCACATAGACTGTTTTTGTCCTGTCAGGGACCACCTTGCCGCTCTCCACCGAGGTATAGACCACGGATTCGACTCCCAGTTCCTGCAATGCCTTCCTGTCGTGCTTCCCCTCGACAATGACCGTGCCGTTAGCTAGGAAATCGAGCATCTTCAGGAGCCTTTCCCTTGCCCTCTCTTCCTTGACTCGCTTCTGCAATGCATCTACTTCAGGATAAGCTGCTGTTCTAACTAGCCCTTCTTTTCTTGTCTTTCGCTTGCAAATACCTTAAATTCTTGAATAAACATGAATTCACTTCTGCTAGTTATACGCAACTCTTGTCCTGATTTCTTTAGGCATGCAAAGGTTAATATACTTTTTATCCAATCAGACGACAAGCGATTATGAGGGGGCCAGAAGTGAGGATAAAGGGTTATAATCCTTCACTGCGGTAAGAGTATCCGGGCGACTGCATGCAGAGATATGTCAAGGGGGCAAGGAGCGAGAGGGAGCTGCTCAACAAGTTCTACGAGCTCGGCTATTCAGTGATAAGGGCGGCGGGCAGCGGTGTAAATGCCTTGGGACCTGACATTTTGGCCCTTAAGGACAAGGATGCCATATGCATAGA
>CAYQOG010000002.1:0-50356 GCA_964419095.1 Microcaldota archaeon | reverse complement strand
GAGTGCAAGGCCTGGGACCGCGGGAGCCTTAGCCTGGATCCTGACCAGTTCACAAAGCTGCTGGAGTGGGAGAAGAATACATCATTTCCTACATTCGTTGCCTGGCGCATGAACGGCAAGGGCTGGTATTTCATAAAGCTCAGCGAGTTCAAGAAGAACGAGAAGAACTACACTGTGACAATGCGCAAGACCATGGAGATAAACAGGAGGATGGATGCTGTAATGGGCATTCCGACTGCCGTTTCCTCTGCGATCCGGGTTTCCGCAGACGTTCCGATGGGCGCTGCGGCTGCAGCATCTGTCTGAAGAGCCTTAGCACCACCTTCTGCTTTAAAAACCCCAGATGCAATCTATTATCGGTAGATTGAATGGTCGTGGGATTGGGAACCGGGCTGCTGTCCGAGATTCTCGTAATAATTGCGATACTGCTCGTTATCTACGTAATCTTCAAGCTTGGCAAATTCCTTTTCGGCCTAATACTGAACGTGGTACTTGGCTTCATCTCCATTTTCGTGCTAAATGCGGTATTCAGCCTCGCAATCCCATGGGACTGGCTCGTGATAATAATAACTGCGATCCTCGGGCTTCCGGGAGTGGCCATAATTGTTATACTAAGGCTTATTGGGATAACTCTCTGATCAGCCGCATGAAGGATATCAGCCGAACTCTGCGGCTATAGGGCAGCTTGCCAGGTAGTTGAAGTCTGCTCCTATGTAGAGATGGTCCTGCGCGACCTTGGTGTAATTGGTAGCGCTGTAGTTCATGAAGATGCTCGGCTCGTTGTTCGCTATCTGTATGCAGGAGCTCGCATTTGCCGTCGTGAAACTGGCCGCGGATCCCAGGCCTGTGGGAGAGTACTCGCACTTTGTCTGGTTAAGCAGCAAAAAGTCTATGGTGCTCGCGTTCCTCGTCCTGGCGATTATCTCGAGCATAGTGGTATAGCAGGGGACCTCTGCCACATACTGGCTTTCATTGAGGTATGTTATCGCAAGCGCGACCCGCGGAGCGGCCTGGAAATTTGACTTGAATGTGGCAAAGGGCACTCCCGCCACTCCGGGCACGAGGAAGTAGAATACCGCTGCCACGATTATTGCCAGTACCGCGATTATTCCAACTGCAAGGTATACAGGACTCTGCTTTGATTCCCTTTCAGAGGATTCCTTTGCTTCCGGCCTCTCGGCATGCTCCTGCCTTGCCGGCTTTGGAGAATTTGGATTTGCCTTTGCTTCTGCCTTTGGCTTTTTTGACTTAGTTTCTGCCATGCTATTAACCTATTACCTGCGCCGCAGTGCATTTTGCCAGTGTGCTCGAATTGCCGCTCTCCTGGAGCACAGTGCCGTAGAAGGAGTATGCCGTTATGCCGCTTGATGATGAGTTTGTAAGCATTATGACGGGGATGTTCCTTGCAGCATAGCTGTTCATGCACTCGTCAGTGGTCAATGTGGTATTTGAGACGGTGCACTTGCCTCCGGACATCTGGACATTGAGTATGCTCTTGCCCAGTCCCTTGAGCTTGGTTTGTATCTGGGAATAGCATGAGAGCATGCCGTTTGTCTGCGTGCCGTTGAGCGCCACAACAACATCCTGCGACGAGGAGAGCGCGGAATTGAAGGCGCTTATTGGAGCGCTGCCGTTGTCGCCGAATGAGAGTGCTACTGAAATGACCATGTAGAGTACCAGGACAATCGCGATGAGCGCAAGCGTCTTGCGGCCCAGCCAATGCTTCTGCTTCTGGCTGCCTATGGTAGCCTGCTTCTTCCTGTTCGAGAGTATGTAGATGATCAATACCGCTACCAACCCCACAATGCCTATTATTATCGCGGGTATCGAGGCAGTGAACGGAGAAATTGCCACAGCTGCAATGTAAGGAAGGCTTATGCTCGGGTTTATGGACCTAGCTGCAGATCCTCCCAGTGACCTTGAAAGCGATACCGCAGGATTCTCGCCTGAGCCTATGGTGCTCAGTCCCGATTTAACCGAATCGAGCTGCACCTTCACGGATATCGTGTTTGAGACCTTGCCGGATAGGCCGGCATTGATCCTGAGTTCCCTGAAGGCGAGACTGCTGAGCGCAGCGTTGCCCGAATTGCCGTCGAGCTGGAGAACGACTATGGTGCCCGTGTTGTTCTGTGACTCGGCCACAAGCGCCGAATAAGAGGCGTTTGTCCTCTTGTACGATGATGATAGAGACGAGAGCTGGTTCGCCACTATCACGGCCTGCCTGGTTATGTTTATGCTGAGGTATTGTGTTGTCAGGATGGAATAATTGCTCTTCAGCGCGGCAAGCGCGCTTGCAAAAGAGGCGTTGTTTATATGAGTAAGCAGCACATTCGATGCATAGACTGTTGTGTTGTATCCGGAGAGCGATGTGTCGAGGATGGTGTTGAGCGCGGATGACCTCTGCTTCGTGACCTGCGGCGCTATGTACTGGCTTGTCGTCGTGTTTGCGTTTGCCGCTATCGATTCTATCTGTGAATTGCTGAATGGCAGCGCCGCAGACGTGCTGATCATCGCGCTTATCTCATTGAGAACGGTGTAGTTGAATCCATCGCCGCGGTAAGTAGGCTGGTTCAGGCTGTCCCTGACAGTGAGGTACGGGCAGAATTCAACGGAGTTGCAGTACCATGGAGCTCCCGAGAGCGCGGTGTTCGATGTTGATGCGCCGAAGCCTACGCATTTGGAGACCTGGTCTGCGGTGGTGTTTCCAGTGGCAGGGAAGATCGGATTCTGCCATATCTTCTGCGTTATCCTGGAGATGTTCTGGAATGAGGAATTGATGAGCGAGAACGAGGTATTGATGTTGCCCGGGGTCACTGAATTTATGGCGTTGAAGAAGCTGCTGAGATTGGCATTGAGGTGCGTGTAGTTGCTGTCGAAGTTGACGAACCCGTATCCCACAGGAGACTGCGGCCCTCCCACTTCGTTGAGCACCTTGTTGCAGTATGAGACGGTCTTGCACGCCTGGCAGAAGTTGGCCTCTGTGCACGATGCGCCGGGGTTGGCGAGGCCAGATTCCGCCACGCAGTCTGCGAGCGGTGCCGATGCGGTAGCCATGTAGCTGTGCATTGAAGCCGCCACTGCGCTCAGGTTCGACTTGCCGTAGCTGTTCTGCACAGTGTAATTGCGTATTATCGAGAAGATCGTATTCTGGCTCAGCACAAAGGTACCTGCCTTTATGTTGACCACGAAGTTGAGCGCCCCTCCGCTGCCGTAGAGGGCCGCGTAATTCGTGCCGTTGTAGGTTATGTTGACCTGGCTGAGGCTGTTTATCAGGGAGGTTGGCACGGAGTAGTTCTGCAGCAGCGTGACGATGCTGTTAGATGCAGCGTTTGCCGTGCCTGCGAGCATGATTGCGAATACGAGTGACGCTATTGTCGCCGATTTTAGCATCCAATCACTCCTTATTCGTCAGGAACTTATTTAAATGTATCTAGTTGCTTCGTGAAGACCGCGCTGCTTTTTACGACGTCAATTCGCAGAGGAGAAAGAGAAATAGGCATTGCTCCCGCTGAAGCATTGATAAAATAAAAAGAAAAAGGGGAGCCAAAACGGCTCCCTTTTTTTAATCAGCTGTTTGCTACCTTTACTTCGTACCCGCAGCAGCGAGGAGTTGGGTTATGAACTGGTTTCCTGCAGTCACGGTCTGGTTTGCCGTGTATCCCGCGACCAGTATCTTGTTCCCGAATGCCTGCACTGTTACCGCGTTAGGCCCGCTTGCTCCGCCATTGTCGAAGCTCGATGCAAACTGAGGGTTGTTCGCGAATATCTGTCCTGCGACAGAGTTCACGTACGCGCTTCCCACTACTATGAGCGATGAAGCGTTGTTTGCATTGACGTCGAGCACTGCGATTGGCGTGGTCACCGTGTTCAGGTGGCTTGAGACCACTGCCTGCGAGACAGAAGGTGTTGCTACGAGCGCGTTCGCTCCAACCACTGTGCAAGTGGTCTTCGAGAACGTGCAGGTTGCGTTAACCTGTGCTATCGTCACGTTGGCGATGTTGGTCTGCTGGCCTACGGTGTATGGACCATAGTTCGTAGTCGTTGAGAGTGCGGTGTTGGACGACGTTGTTGCAGGCCCTGCCACGAATTGCAGCGTGTCTACGGTCTTGGCCAAGTTGAAGGTATCCGTTGTCGGTCCTACCGATGCAACTGAGCTGCCGCGCTCCGTCCTGAATCCTGCCCTGACGGCGAATGCTGATCCGCCGCTCGAGTTGGTGTACGAGACGTTGTTGTGCTGCGCTCCTGTTGCCGTGTAGTTCAACTGGAAGAGCGGCTGTGAGGTCACTCCACCCGTGTTGTTGAAGATACCGAAGCTTAGCGAGTCCGTTGCAAGGCTGTTAGTCGCTACGGCAAGCTCGTTGACGGTGTACGTGAAGTACTGCCCTGCTCCCGTTCCTGGAGAAGGCGCGCCTGAAGTCGACGATATCGAGAACTGCTGCGACGCCTGTCCCGGCTGGTTGTAGTTGACCGAGTTTCCTGAGGTAAGCTCCTCGAATGGGTATGACTTGCCTGAAACCGAGTACAGCACAGTAGGTCCTGCCGCGTTTGTCAGCGTAGCAAGGTTGTTTGCGGTAACGAGTACGTTTCCAGCGGCTGTTGGGCCCTGCACTGCCAATGTCAGCGATCCCGGAGGCAGAGGTCCTGTCGGTATCAGCTTTATGCTCGTAACGTTGTACAATGCCGTAGGCAGCGTCTGCGCCTGTGCATTCGACGTGAATGTCACCGATTCAGACTGCACCGCTCCGCCGTTGCTTGCAGCTCCCTGTACCTGCACTTGCAGTTGGTGCGTTTGGGTTATGTATGAGCCTGCTACTCCGTTGACAGTGTAAGCAAGGACTACTTCGTTCGCGTTGCCTCCTGCTCCAACAGAGTTTGCTACCTGGTTGAAGAGGTATGGCGTAAGGTCATAGACCACGCTGCTGCTTGAGGTACCCGCATATGTGAATGCGTTAGGTATCTGGCTTGTCACAGTGAGCAGCTGAGCCGGTTCAGTTACGTTTGTAACTGATGGTCCCTGCGATCCCGCGTATGATGCTCCAGTACCGAGGTTGTCGGTGTACTGCTCGCCTGATGCGAAGCTCGAAGCAAACGTAACAGGGTCGTAGTTGTTACCAAGCGTGTCTCCCACGAAGGTCACTTTGTATCTGGCAGGGTTTGGTATGAATACGAAACTCTGTCCAGGCGACAATGTCGTAGGCGAGAGGTTGTAGATCACTATGCTTTGGAGCGCATCTCCCTTTCCGCTTGAAGATGTGTTTGTCCAGAGCAAGTTGACCTGCCATCCCTTGTCTCCAGTCTGGTTGAAAGGCGAGTTGTCCTTTACAAAGACCAGGTTGGAGTAGAGCTGCATCTTGGCCCACTTCTGGTATGCGTACAAACCTGCGAATGTCTGGTTCACGTGCACATAGAGTATGTGTCCCGTGACATTGAACTTCTGCGTCGAGTACGGTGCCATCTGCGTCGTGTTTGTCAATGCGCCATTGTAGTAGACGTTTATGGCTGCGTTTGACAATCCGTTCGAATTGGGCTGTCCCAAGTCTGTCAGCTGTACGTTGAATCCGCCCACAGTCGAGTTTGAGACGTTCTGTCCCACGTAGACCGTCTTGAGTGGAGTCAGTGACGAGGCCAGCCATAGGAATCCGCCGTTCTCGACAGCCTGGCTTGTTACTACTGTCGGCTTTCCTGTTGCATTGACTATTGTCCAGTTCGTTCCCAATAGGTTTATTGGTACGTTTATGTTAACAGAATTCGAGCTAGTCGTGTTCTGTATAGGCTTTGAGAACGTTACCTGGTATGCGCCGCCCACGTCAAGCAGCTGGAAGTTGTTCACGCCTGACTGCTGGTTGAATACAGGGAAGCCTGTCAGCCAGAGCGAGTCTGTTTCGCCATTGCCGCCGGAGTTGCTCTGCAATGCTGGCAACTGCGAGTTTGTTATCTCGAAGATGTTGTCGCTTCCGCCGTTTCCGAACTTGGTGAATGATGCTCCGCCTCCATTATAGTTATATACTACTGAAGCAGATGTAGGCACACCGCCGCTTGAGAATCCTCCTGCAGCCGAGTACGGGCTTGCAGCAGGTGATGCTGTCAATGAGCTCGTCTCCGGGTATGCGTATTGCGCTGAAGATGTCTGCAACGACTTAGTATATTGAGGTGCGTTCAATTGGACTGCCCTGTTGAGAACTGATCCTATCAGCGCTGTGAATCCATATGATCCCGATGGGGCTGACAGTCCCTTCTCTCCTAGCCAGACCTGCTGGTTCGTTATCGTGCACGTAGGCGTTCCGCCGCAGCTCAATACCGAGCCGGCGTTGGATACGGTTGCAGTGACGTTCTGCGTAGTTAGCGCAAGGTTTCCGATGACTGCCGCAATGTTTGCCGCAGTTACACCGTCCTCAGGCCATGCTGCATGACCGACTACGATCTGCACTACCGGCTGTCCCAGGTTGTTTATTATCGGTACGTTACCAAATGTGACGCCCGCTCCTGCAACTGCAAGACCCATTACCAAACTGGCCGCTACAGCGGCTATTCTCTTCGCGTTTAGACTTTTCATTCTATCACTTAATACAATTCTGTGGTTATCATAGCAAATGTTAAGCTTATAAACCCTGCGTTATGTTTAACTTTATTTATGCAGATGCCTACGTTTTGTTCGTCATTTGTAGTGCCTGACTTCTCTAGGAAGCGTAATTTCAGGCTATTTTCACACGCGGAACCGGATTCGTTCAACGATTGACGTATCAAACCGGTTAGACGATTCACGTTGCCCATTGCATATACCTAAACCTATTGCTGCAATAGAATATATAAAATGAACTGGTACGCTTCGCAGCCACCGATGCAATTAAATAGATTCTCCTCTTGAAAGCCTATTCATGGAGGAGCTCAAGCAGGTCATAGTCATAAGGAAGGACATAACCATGGGCACGGGGAAGACAGTGGCACAGGGAGCTCACGCCTCGCTGATGAGCTACCTCGAGGCGAAGCAGGCCGACCCTAAAGTTGCCGACGCGTGGATAAGGGCCGGCGAGAAGAAGATAGTGCTCAAGGTGCAGAATGAGGAGGCGTTGAAGAAGCTCGCTGCCGCTTTCAACTACAAGAAGATACCGTGCGCACTGGTCAGCGATGCGGGTCTCACCCAACTCCCTCCCGGAACTTTCACCGCTTTGGGGATAGGGCCTTGGAAAGGAAGCGAGATAGACGCCTTTACCTCGGGGCTCAAGCTCCTCTGACTAACTGTGCCGATACTTTGTTGCAAGAGCAGATCCGGAAGGTCCATAGCTCAGAGCCCTGAACGCGTGTATGAAAGCCTCGGTCACCGCCTCGACCCCTGTCTGCGACTCGTCCTCCATTCTCCTGCCGACGGGACAGCCTTCTGTGTACCTGTTGATGCCCGAATTAGGATTCCTCCTGTGTCTCTCCATCGTGTTCACGAAGTCCCTGTCAAGCCTGAACCTGTCAGTCTTGGAAACGGAGACTAGGCCCTTGACATATATGCCCATCCTGGTTGCAGGTCCCAGGAATCCGAACCGCGTGAGCATGGAGAGCTGATTGAGCATGCCAGCCCGGTGCAAGGCATCCATGCATGCCAATGGCTCATCGAAGCCGGGCAGCCTCTCCGCCATTAGCAGCGAGTAGGCATCCTTTACCGAGAGTATGCCGTCCATCATGGTCCTGTAAGGATCGTTCAGGCTCGTGTTTCCACGCATCAGCTCGCGGTTGGCCGAATGTGTCCTGGAGATAGACGCATCGAGCCTTTCGTGGCACACCCAGAGCAGCGTTCCCGTAGCCATGGCAAGCTGCCTGGCGAATTGTTCGCCGTAATAGCCTATAGGCACGTTGATGAATGTGGTCCGTGGTATGCCGAGCTCGATAGGAGGCGCCCCGGAGTAATACTCGGTGAAGTTGACTGCCTTCGTCTTCAAAATGCCCATATAGTCTTCCTCGGCGCCTGGCGAATGGCAGTAACTCACCTTCTTCAGCGCGGTTGTGCCAGGCAGAGAGCTTATGAGCGCGGGATCCATTGCCTTTACATGGAGCTCCAAGTCGAAGCAGAGCTGGCTCAACTTGTCCCTGAGGAGCATGGTTATGTCGCGAAGCCTTTTCTCCGGAGGTCCCTCCAACGCCTCCGTGTAGCTGCGGGCTCTCTGGCGCATATGAATCTTGATTCTTGTTGAGCCGCTCCTTATAAATAGGTTTTCTCATAGACCGCCAGGCAACGATTGATTCCCGAGGGGATTATTCTGCCGCAGCCCCTGCACTGCCCTGAATACATGAAGGAATGCTTCTGTTAAGGAATGTATTGCAGTCTCATCCTCTCCTGATCTCTTCCTTCCGACTGGACAGCCATGGCCCAGGTCTATGCCGCTTGCATCTTCCATCCAGTTCAGTGGCTTGCGGTGCTCCTTCCTGCTCCTCCTGGCCTCGTGCATGGCCCTTACAAATTCAGTGTTCAGCCTGAGTCTTCCGTTGCCGTTTGAGACGACCAGGCCTTTGACATAGAGGCCGGATGCCATGAACGGACCTATGAGCCCGAAAGGAGTGATTAGCGAGAGCTGGTTTAGGAGCGATGCCTCTTGTATGGTCACCATCGCATGGAACGGTTTCTCAAATCCGGGTACGCGCTCTGCCATGAGCAGCGAAAAGCCATTTGCTATGGAGACTATGCCGTCCTGGAGCGTGGAGAATGGATTGCTGAGGCTTGTCTCCCTGCATATCAGCTCCCGTTCCTCGACGTAGAGCTGCCTTGCGCCTTCTCTGGAGACTTCCGAGGTGATTTCGAGCATCTTGCGCGTTGTCTCCAGCAGGTGCATTGTGAATTCCGGACCATACGCGCCTACCGGAGTCATGTGGATTATGCCTGTAGGAAGGCCTCCGCGCGGACGTTGCAGTGGCGCATAGTATTTGGTGTAGCGCCCCGTATCAGGGTTTCCCAATGCGGCAAGATCCACGGAAGGCGCGATGCTGTACCTTAACTCCCCTACTGCGCCGGGAGGATGGATTCGTCGTATCTCAGAGTCGTCCATGCCCTTTATCTGCGATGCAAGATCCTGGCATAGAGGCGCGAACCTGTCCCTCAGGAGTAGCGTGAGTGCAAGGGTGCTCCTCTCTATCCTGCTCTCGGACTTCCTTCCCTCGGGAATGTCAGGGTGAACGCCTTTCATGGCTTCCCTGTATGCAGAAGTAGGACTACGAATTCCCATATTGCTCCAGTTCTGGTTGCCTCTCCCATTATAAATAGTTTTTCTAAGGAAATCATGCCTGAGACGTCAGCCTGAAGACATGGAGAACTGCTTCTGTAAGAGCGCTTATCGCACTCTCTTCCTCTCCGGGAACCTTCTTCCCTACGGGGCAGCCGTAATCGAGTCCGGTGCCCGTCGGCCAGGCTACGTCGCGCAGCAGTTCGCCGGAAGCCCTCCTCTTCTCCTTTGCGGCATGCGCTGCTTTTACGAAAGCTGTGCTGAGTTTCAGCCTCCCTGTCTCGCCGACCGAGACAATTCCTTTTATATAGAATCCGTCGCCGATCATAGGTCCCATGAGCCCGAAAGGAGTCACAAGGGAGAGTTGTCTCGGCAATGATGCGTTGTGTATGGCCTCCATAGCATCAAGTGGTCTCTCGTATCCAGGTATTGGCTCCGCCATCAGGAGCGAGAAGCTTCCTGCTATCGAGACTATCCCGTCCTTGAGTATGCCGACGGGATCGTTCACGCTTGTTTTCCTGAGCAGGTCTGGCTCTTCGCTCTTTAGTGCCGTTGCTCCGTCCATTGCTATGTTGCCCGTCAGCTCGAGCATCTTCCCTGTCGCTATTGCAAGGCGGAGTGCGAATCCTTTCCCATACGCGCCTACAGGTATCCTAAGCGGTTCCATCAGTTCGAATTCCGCGTCTGTAAGCCTCTTCTTATCGTAATAGTAGTTGCCATAACGGCTTATCCCTTTCACGTAAAAATACGATTTTACCTCGGCATTTACGGCAGAATGGAATGGGACATGATGGTCGTACGCGCCGAGCGCTATGTCAACCAGGCCGCTTACCTGCTGTATCGCTGCTGCATCCATCCCCCGCACTTGCGATGCTACTTCATCGCATAAAGGCGCAAACCTGTCCCTTAGTAGGAGGGTGAGCGCCACCCTGCTTCTCTGGTCATCACTACTTGGATTAAAATTGGCAGGAATGTCCGGATGTATGCCTGCTCTTGCTTCCGCATAAGTTGTGCGAATCTTTAGCATTTGGCAAGCCCCGCTAATTTCCTTATTAACATAATGGATTTTAAAGGATTGCTACAGTTTTGGTCAGAGGAATGTGAGCCACTGCATGTACTCCCTCTCCTTTCCGTGGACTACGCCTGAGAATTTGTCGCCGAGAACCTTTGTTATGGGCCCGGGCTTCCCATTGCCTATCTTCCTCGAGTCTATCGAAGTTATCGGGGTGAGCTCCGCTGCAGTGCCGGTGAAGAACGCCTCGTCGCACGTGTAAAGTTCCTCCTTATGCACAAGTCTCTCCTCAACCTCGAAGCCCATGCTCTCCGCAACCTTGATTATCGAATTCCTTGTTATCCCGAGGAGTATGTCCGAGTCCTTTGAAGGGGTGATTATCTTTCCGTCATTGACGAGGAATATGTTCTCGCCAGGGCCTTCTGCAACATATCCGCCTGGAGAAAGCAGTATTGCTTCGTCGGCGCCTGCAAGCTTTGCCTCCAGCGATGCGAGTATCGAATTCGCGTAATTGCCGCTGAGCTTCGCCTGCGGAGGCAATACGTAGGAATTTATCCTCTGCCACGATGCGACCTTGCATTTTATCCCTGCATCCTTGCCCTCGAAGTAGTTTCCGAATGCGAGTGCGGCTATCGCGACGCTGACCTTCTTGCCAACTACATTGAGGCCTATCCCCTGGTCGTTGTAGAATGCGAACGGCCTTATGTAGCAGCTTTCCAGCTTGTTTTTTTTCACTGCTTCCTTGATTGCTTCCTCTATCTCCTTTTGCTGCATCTGCAGGTCCAGGCCAACTATCTTTGAGCTGTTGAGGAATCGCTTTGCATGCTCCCTGAGCCTGAAGATCGCGGGACCTTTCTCAGTGGAATAGGCGCGTATTCCCTCGAATATTCCGCTCCCGTATTGCAAAGAATGGGTGAGTATGTGAACGTTTGCCTTCTCGAAGTCAACAAATTTGCCGTCGAACCAGACATATTGCTTTGATGCCATGTTAGCATCTCGCAAACAAGGGATAAAAGGCTTTCTGCCTGCCCTGCACTTACACTTCGACAGAACGTATGCCCATGGAGAGCTCAAGGCCCAATACAGATTTCCATTCTATGCGCTGGTTCGGGTAGCTCTCTCGTGTGGCTATGAAGAGTCCTGAATGCTCCTCATCGTTTATGCGGAATTTCTTATCCCCATTCACTGTAACCGTAAAAATGTCCATGGCAGCACGTGGGCCGTCCCTTGCTTCCCTTGAGGTATATCTTAATGTAAATAGGTGACCAGTCACAGTGACATCCTCTTCTGCGACTCCGAGCTCCTCTGCAGTCTCCCGGACCATCGCTTGTCCCAGCGTCTCTACTTTTCCGCCGAGTCTATGCACGGTTCTCAGGATTGCGCCTTCGTACGTTTCGCCCCTGCGGGGTCTTACTAAAGAAAGGTCAGGTTTCAGGACCTTTCCTCCCACCAGCTCGCCTATATCATCGTGCTTCCGTTTCAGCATCACGACTCCGCCGTCCTTAGAAACAACCCCACGCACTACATGCTTGTCGACCTCTTCCCACCTAGGCCTGCGAGTGGCTCTTTTAGGAGGTTGGACTGAATTGACTGCCATGGTTTTAAATAGCCTTTTGCAGCTATATTAACTTACTCTGGGATTTGTTCATTGGTGGAGTTTATGGCTGAGATAAACTGGATAGGGCACGCCTCTTTCCTCCTGAAGATAAACGGGAAGAATGTGTACATCGATCCGTTCAGGCTCGAGAAGGTGAGGGAGCATGCAGATTTGATACTAATAACGCATCCTCATTTCGACCACATGAACCTCGATGACATAAAGAAGATAGCGGACGACAAGACAGAGATCTTCGTGCCGAAGGACAGCGTGGACAAGATACCTATAGGCAGTGTCAAGGGCGTCGAGCCTAACAAGAGGTACAAGGCACAGGGCGTAGAATTCAGGACCATTCCCGCGTACAATGTAGTGAAAGACAGATTGGACAAGCATCCGAAAGGCTACGGCTGGGTCGGCTACATAGTGAACGTAAATGGCAAATGGCTCTACCATGCTGGGGACACTGATTTCATAGACGAGATGAAAGGACTGAAGGTGGACATGGCGCTTTTACCGATGAGCGGAACCTATACCATGGACGTCAACCAGGCCATAGAGGCCGCGCATGCGATAATTGCAGAGCAGTACATACCTATGCACTACAAGATGGTGCTTGGAAAGGAAGGGTCAAAGAAGGCAGAGGAGCTTTTCAGGGAAAAGGTCGGGAAGGCAGTATTCCTCACCCAGATGGAGGAATCGCAGTACTCATTCTAAGGTCCTTCTTATTTCCTGCGCGAGCGGAAGCATTTCCTTGGGAGGGATCTTGAAGACGCGGTCGCTCCTTCTTTCTATCTTGTCCATTGCCGACGCAAGCGATTGCTTGTCAATGCCGAGGCTTGAGCTCGAATCGACAATCGCCTTTCTTACCGTCTTCTTCTTGTGCTGCATCAGTGCGCTTATTATTGCCGCGTCCTTCGGGTCTACGCTTGCTATCGGTTTTATGTATATTATTGAAGAGTCAACAAGCGGATTGGGCTTGAAGTTTCCCCTTGATACCTCGAATATTCTTGTAACTCGAAAGGACAATGCGGTCATGACGCTTAGACGGGAATAGTTGTTCGTATCCTCATTTGCAAGCATGTGGTCCACGAACTCTTTCTGCAGGCAGAGCACAGCCTGCATCTTCTTTTCCGATAGCCATTCTATCGTCTTGCTTGACAAGGAATACGGTATGTTGGATATCATTATGTCCACAGAAGGAAGTTCCAATTCCTCGTCGGTGGCATCGAAGAAATCTTTGTTTATCAGTTTCAGCTTCCTGGATCTTACCCGCAGGCTTAGCGATCTGTAGAGCGCCGCATCCTTTTCCACGGCAATGACCTTCTTTGCCTTCTTGAGAAGCGCTCGCGTGAGTATTCCGGGACCGGGGCCCATCTCCAGGACCACTTTCCCCAGGGCATGTTCGGCTTCAGAGGCAGCTATCCTCGGATTCGTGAGAAAGACCTGACCCATCCGATGCATTCTCCTGTTTCTCATGTTTTTTCCTTTAGTTAGTATACGTTATCGTGATGATCGTAATCTTCAATCCAGACAGCATGCGCAGTCTCGTCTATGGAATAAAATATCACGAAGCTCTTTAGGACGTGAACTCTTCTAAGGTTTTGCATAGGCGCATTAAGAGGTTTGAACTTTTCTGGATCCTCGCATACCTCCCCAAGCTTTCTGTAGATTATTTCCAGGTTGCGCCTGTCTCGCCTTGCCATTTTGGTAAATAGCCTATCGACATGTTTTCTAACCTTTAACTCGTATGGCACGTCCACAAAGGCACCTCAGTCCATATTGTATCTCTTTCTGAACTCCTTAAGAGACCCTATGTGGACGAGCGGCTCCTTCTCTATTTTCTTTAACTTCTTCAGATACGACGGTTTTATTTTGGGCTCAAAGACAAGTTCTTCATATTCCTTTGCCATTACGTCTATGGCCTCTGACTTGTCCTTCAAGTCGTACTGTGCCTTTATGATATTCAAGACCCTGTTTGCTTCGTCAGTTATGTCTATTATGGCTTTAACCATATTAACACTGTATTAATATAGAGCTAACAGATATAATAATCTTACTGCTTTGCGCAGGATATAATATATGCTATTCCGAAGAAGAACTCGGTCACCGTCGGCTTTGAGAAGCGGTTCTTCGAGAGCACTGCCAGGAATTTGCTTCTGTTGAAGGAGCTTGTGCTTCCAGACAGCCATCTGTAAAGCTTTTTACCTGCAAGCGTGCCTATCAGCTTCATGTACACCAGGTAGACATTGAAGACGGCTCTGTTAAGCGTCCCGTCAGGGCGCGACATGTCTGCAATCACCAGCCTGCCCTTTTGTTTAAGTATCCTGTTTGCCTCTCCCGCAAACCTGTCGAGATTGGAGAAGTTCTTTGTGGAAAAGGTGCATACAACGGCATCGAAATAGCCATCAGGATAATTCAAGTTGAGCGCATCTCCTTTCTCGAAGTCTATTGGAAGGGTTTTCTCGAATGCGGCCTTCTTTGCGGCCACAGAAAGCATATCCACATTTGCATCCATCGCGATTATCTCTATTTTTCTTGATTCTTTTGCAGCGAGCTTTGCGATAGCGATTGCCGTGTCTCCAGTTCCCGTTGCTATCTCTATTATCCTTTCAGGATTGGAGCTGAGAACCTCCTTTGCAGCCTTTTCCCTCATCGAAGAATCGGCGAAGAAGCTGAGGAAATGGTTTGTCCAGTCGTAGCTCTTATGCGCTTCGGAATACATTGCTGCGTTATCGCTCTCCATCTTACAACCTACTTGTTACCCGTGACCATGAATGCGGCTCCTGAAAGCAAATTCCTTGATCTTATGTTCCTGAATCCTGCGTTCTTTAGCGTTACTACAAAGGCGCGTTTGTCGAAGGTATCGATGCTCTCGACCAGCCAGTCATAGGCCTTCCTATCTGACAGGATACCGATTCCGCTAACTGCGATCCAGTATGCACGGAGTAGCGCTCTTTCTGCAGCAGTGTCAGGCCTTGCCATCTCCATGAAGATGAATTTACCGCTCTTCTTGAGCACCCTCCTTGCCTCGCTTGAGAATCTCTCCAAACTGTCAACGTTCCTGAGTGCGAATGCAGATGTCACCACATCGAACGTGTTGTCTGGATACCTTAGGTTCATTGCGTCGCCACGCTCTATTCTTATTTGATTCCCATTGCCGAACTTTCCGCGCGCCACCTCAAGCATATTTTCGTTCAAATCCATTGCGGTCATTTTAACTTTCTTCCCGTTTTTCTCTGCAGTGCGCATTATCTCAAGCGCAAGTTCTCCCGTGCCAGTAGCAATGTCAAGAATAGTGTACTCATTTTTGGATATCAGCGACTCTGCCGCGCCCCTTTTGCGCCAATTTACTATGAGACCGAGGCTGCTTGTCTTGTTTACCCTGTCGTATCTTTTTGCGACGTCAGTGAATATTTTCTGTATTTTTTTGCTCATTGTTTCACGTCATATTCCTGTACTGTAAGCTGCGCAGAGGATCAATGCAAGCACGACCGATGCAATGGTATGTGTCTGCAGGTATCTGCCGTAATTTTTTGAATCACCTTCATATAATCCTTTGAAAACATAATATGTGGCAGGCAGTGCAAGGAAGCATGCAGCTGCGAGAATGGGTATTGCTTTGGCTGCTGTGCCGATCGCAATTATTGCAAAGCAAATTAGCTGTATGCCAAGGTAATAGATGCCTATCTTCTGGTTTGTCTTCAGCATGACTGCGCTGTGCCTTACCCCGTATTTTTTGTCGACGACCCTGTCTGGAACTTCGTTCACGAATAGGGCATTTCCGCCGAGCATTATGCCTGCGGGTATAAACGAGAATACCAATGCATACGTAAGCGATGATGCGCCCGCGACCACGATGAAGCTGCCGAAAGTCACAAGTACGTAATTGAGGGAGCAGACCGGCTCTGAGAGATAAGGTATTCTCTTGACATATTTGGCGTAAAGGAATATTGAGAACGCTGCTATTACCATTATAGGAAGTATCTGGATCCTTGTGTAAAGCAGGTAAATTCCTATCAGTGCTGCGATAGAGAGCGTCGAAAGGCCAAGTGCCAATGTCCTGCCGGGTTTTATCAGACCTTTTGCCATCAGTGAGCTTCCTCCAGCCAGATTGCCCGACTTCTTCTTCACCAGTTCCCTGTCAAGTCCGCTCTTGTAGTCGAAATAATCGCTTATGACATTAACGGACATTTGCGCCAGAACCGTTCCGATTATCACCAAGATTGCGTATGAAAACAGGAAATGGCCGTAATGGTACGCGGCTGCGACTCCGAGCAGTGCGAGCGCAAAGCCGTAGAGCAGCGTGGGCTCGAACATCTCCATCAGGTAATGCCTTATCATCCTACCGGATAGGAAGTTGCAGAGCCATGCTTATATTTATATCTCTTTCACGGCATATGCTATTGCTCTTTATTGTGGTGTGGAGTCATGGCAAAAGGCGTTATCTACATTGGCAGCGACCATAGGGGCTTTGAGCTGAAAGGCGCATTGGCGGGGCAGCTTGCCAGGGAAGGTTACTCTGTCCGTGACATGGGTCCAAAGGAATACGACGGCAAGGACGATTTTCTTGATTATGCGGACAAGGTATGCAGGGAGACTCTGAAAGGAGATGGGAGAGGCATACTGATCTGCGGCTCGGGCCACGGCATGAGCATGGCAGCCAACAAGGTCAAAGGAATAAGAGCTGCCCTTTGCTGGAACGCGAAGACGGGGAGATGGGCCAAGGAGCACCAGAATGCCAATGTGATCTGCCTTGCGGGGCAGGTTGGCAGTAGCAAGGGAGCCATGAGAATAGTCTCTGCATGGCTCAACGCCGACTTCAAGGGCGAAGAGAGATATTCGAGAAGAATAGAGAGACTCAACAGGATGTAGGTTTTTGATTGATAGTCCTTGGTGGATCCGCGGCTGGCAGTGTGGGGAAAAATCTTGCGAAGCTAATCAAGGCGAAGTATTCTGCAGTGGAATTGAAGAGCTTTTCCGATGGCGAGTTTGCGGTAAAAGTTCCTTTCAACGCTTATGGGGAGGATGTGGTGATAGTGCAATCGACATATGCGCCGCAGGAGAGGCATCTCATGGAATTGCTCTTCATGGCTGATGCAGTATGGAGCATGAAGGCTAAGAGCATCTGCGCGGTTGTGCCATACCTTGCGTACATGCGCCAGAACAAGAGCTTCACCGACGGAGAGGCCGTGAGCGCAAACGTGGTGATGAGGCTCTTCAACAAGATGGGCATCGGCCGGCTTGTTACAGTGCAATTGCACAAGGACGAGCCGCTGACGCATTTCGAGGGAAAGGGAATCTCGATAAGCCCGATAAGGACGCTTATGAAGGAAGTCGCTGGAGATCTGAAGACTCCCTTCGTGCTTGCGCCTGACAAGGGAAGCCTGACGCTCGCAAAGCTTGCGGCATCGATTCTCAAATGCGATTACACGCACATAGACAAGGAGAGGGACACAAAGACAGGCACGGTGAGCATAAAGAATACTCCTAAGGAGCGGTTCGACGGCAAGCAGGTGCTGATCGTCGATGACATGATAAGCACCGGAGGTACAATAGGGCTGGCTGCGAACTTCGCGTACTCGAGGGGAGCGACAGAGGTCGCTGTCGCCGCTGTGCACCTCATAATGGCAGAAGGAGCTTACAACAGGATGAAGCAGGCAGGCATAACAAGGGTCTATGGCACCAACACGATCCCGTGCTCGGACGCCAAGACTGTTGACATATCAGGAGACATAGCCGCTGCACTGAAAAAAGGTTAGCCTGTTCAGTCGCTTATCAGTTCGAGCTTGAAATCCTTGAAATGTTTCTTGATCTGTAGGAAATCCCTGTCCTTTGTATACAATCTCATGCTGTTTGATAATGCTGCCGCAGCGATGTATATGTCGTTTTCACTTATGGTCTCGCCTTTTGCTCTGAGCTTTACGAATATTTCTGTTGACTTTAAAAGAATAGGATTGTTTATCCCTATAACGTTGAAGGAGTCTTCTAGGAGCAGTTTATTCTCTAAGGCCCTCTTCTTATACCTGATGAACTCGTAGATGCTGATTACAGAGATGCTGTTATCACTATTAAGAAGGTCGGTGTGCCTTCCGTGGTCTATGGCGTCTATGAGTATAGATGTGTCTAGGATAGATTTCTCGGCCATCCGTATCTCCTCCTGTCTTCCAGCAACTCCTTTATTTCTATCTTTGCCTCCGTCTTGTTAAGTTCGAGTAGCTTCTTGAGCGAAATCCTTTTTAGAAGCATGCCGTAGTTTTCTATCAGTCTCTCAAGTGCTTCGTCCATATTAGGCGTATCGAATTCCTCCTTTAGTTTTGCTAATCTTTTGAAAGTGGTCTTGGATACTGCGATGGTTTTCATACTACATTTATAAATCTATAAATTTATAAAGATTTGCTTTAGCGTACTCTTTTGGTTATCAATTAGCTATTTGCCAGGCTTTCCCGATCTTTCCTTGACTTTCTGGAGGAGGTAGTAATACCTGTCGGCCTTCGCCTCGAGCTTTCTTATCCTTGACGACCTTCTCTCGAGCCCCTTCTTGAGAACCGTAATCTTGCCTCGCCTGAAGAATCTCAGTATCCCGGAGCTGTGCCTGACTATCTTCGTTGCCGCCTTTTCCACTTCTACTCCCTCCCTTATGACGCGCCTCCTGTACGCGTGCTGCCTGTTCTCCAGGTCATTCATGAGTATCGAGGTATAACGTGAGGCTGAGCCGTGGTCCTTCGCGACCTGCGGCAAGCCCAGTAGAATAAGAGTGGTCAGGTCCGATCCCAGGAGGTTCCCGTAGCCTATCGCTATCGCTTCTATGTTAGCCAGGTATTGCCTCCTATCCTCCTTGCTCATCCGAGAGGAGTTTGCGGCTACCAGGGGCATTCCCCTGGCCTCGTAATTATAACCATTGAGGAGCTTTCGCATGTTCAATACGTGCTCATCCAGATCAGTCACTGCCTCCTTGCTGTCCTTCCTGACTCCAACGCCTTCCTTCCAGGTCTGCCTTATTATGTCCTTGAGTATTCCGTCGACGGTGCCGTGATGCTCGTCCGCCTCCTTCACAGGAGCCTTCTCTCTATCCAAAACAGCATTTACCAAAGCATCCCCTTATAACGAGAGGAACGACATCCTCTCCTTGTTGTCAAGCCTGAACAACCCCTGCTTGTCGAATTGGACAAGATCACCGTTTTTCAGTGTCGTTGCATGCGGCTCGGCGAAGCCTTCTATGCTGGTTATGCTCTCATTGTTGAACTCCTCGCCCTTGAGAAGATCGCCTATATGCAACAGCTCGCATTTCACAGCATCTTTCCTCGTTATCCACGGGATCCGTGGAATGTTTCCTGGTTCGCCGGAGTCGTATTCTGCATTTATGGCTTTGCCGACGCTCTTGACTGTCACATTGAAAGCGTCTTTGAGCCGGACTGTGTCGCCTGTCCGAAGTAGCTTTGAATCTGGAGCATTTATAAAGAGTTCTCCATTTGCCTTGTAACTCGAATCCTCAGGTACATTGTCTACATCAAGCTTCACTGGGTCGACTATTATGGAAAGGCGCTTCGCGTTTGCCTCTACAAGCTTCCTGTTTATGTTGAGGAGCGCTGTTATTCCAACCACGCTCTCCGATTTGCCCATTCCGAAACTGAGGGCAAACTCCCTTACCGCTTCCGCCCCTATTCCCCTCCTCCTGAGCGCGCTTATAGTTACCAGACGCGGGTCGTCCCATCCGCTTATAAGTTTCTGATGGATCAGCTCCCTGACCAACCTCTTCGAAGTCACGTTATTTGCTATCTCAAGCCTTGAGAAGCTTGTTATCCTCGGCTTCCTCAATGCAAGCAGATCTAGAACAGCGAAGTAAAGTTCGTCGCGCATCTCGTACTCCTTGCTCCTAAGTACGTCGCTTATTCCTTTTATCGAATCGGTAATGGGCGTGCAGAAATCGTATGTAGGCCAGACGAAGTACTTGTTGCCCTGCCTGTAATGCTGCGCGTGCTTTATGCGGAAGAGAGTAGGGTCGCGCATCGTAGTATTGACAGCCTTCATGTCTCCATTTAGCCTTACTATTGCCTCTCCGTCCCCGAAATCATCCTCTATCATGCGGTTCCATTGTTTTTCATTCTCGGCAGTGCTCCCTTTCTTATGCTTGCATGCCTCCCCGCCGAGCCTCTTTTCCTTTATCTCCTCTGCAGAGCATGTGCAGACGTACGCTCCGCCCTTCTTTATCGCTTCGGCGGCGTACTTGTAGAGGAGAGGTATCTGGTCGCTAGCGTAATATTCGCCGTCAAAACTGACTCCCAGCCATTTGAAGTCCTCCTTGAACGCATCTACGAATTCCTGCTTCTCGTTGTCCGGGTTCGTGTCGTCGAAGTAGAGCATCAGTTTTCCTTTGTATACCCTTCTCAGTTCATCCTCTATGAAGAGCGCCTTCGTATGGCCTATGTGCATGTAGCCACCCGGCTCGGGAGGAAACCTTGTGACGAAATCTGCTTTCTCAGCGCCTTCTATGCTGAAATTGTGCTTTGCGGATCTCTCTGCCTTCTCCGCGGCTGCCTGCTTGAATTCTTCGGCATGCTTTTCGTAGGCTTTTTGGAGTTCGCTCTTTGGTAGCGAATTTACCTCGGCGTTTATCTCCGCTACCGCTTGCGCCAGCTCCTTCATATTTGATTTCAGTTCAGGATATTTTGAAAGGACCTTTGCTGTTATCGGGCCTTCCCTTGCGCTTCCGTAGTCTATCGCGTTCTTTATCGCCAGCTTCCTTATCAGCTCCTTTGCAGCATTGTTTATTGACACGATCACACCTGCGCTCGCGTAACGCTCAGGTTGCCGTAAAGGGCTCCGGTCTGCGTCACCAATGCGGCTATCTTCACATGGACAAGGCTGCTCATGTTCTGCGTGAGCGTCGTCGGCAGGATGTAGCTTCTGCTGTCGTTCTGGAGGGTTATCGGGAGCTTCTGGTTCTGAACAACGAGGGTTATTTTCTGCGGCAGTTCGACCACCTGCCCCGTGGCGAAGGCAGTGCACTGGACTGCGCTCGCGTTCATCCTGGAGTATTCATATGAGTATATCTGCAGCGTGTTGCTGTTGCCGGCCTGCACAGTGATGTTGTAATGGAGGGGGTAGAATATGGAGACGGAGTTGTTCGCCTCAAGATCCGTTATGCTGTTCGAGACTTGCAAGAATACAGCCGCGGTTTCCAGTGAATTGGAGCATTTCACGGATATATTCATCTGCGGCGCATATCCAGTCACAGTGGCATTTGAGGTGCCGCTCGCGAAGGTTGTCGGGCCGCTCTGCTTTGCAGTGGTGGTTGAAGTTGAGACCGCGGTACTTGAGAATACAGTTGAATAGGATACTATGAATATCACGGCTATGAACAGGGCAAAGAGGAATTTGACAATCTTGTTCTTTTCCATTTTTAATCACTGATTGGTGCGATTGCGGAGAGGGCTCGAGCTCGCTTGCTGCAACATCATTTTTATACCTTATGTTACAGAATTAATATGCTTTCGGTTTGGGCATTTATCTGAATCTAGCTTTGTAACCTCGAAGGCAATGAATGGTGATGCTGTGAGCTTCAATGATGGAGATTTCATAAAGGTCGAGTATAGCGCGTGGCGAGCCTCTGATGGCACCATGGTCTACACTACCCAGAAGAACAAGGCGGAGGAGAACGACATTTACAACAAGGAAAGGGCATACGGCCCGAGCCTTGTGATAATAGGCAAGAACACAGTAATCAAGGGCCTTGAGAAGGCCATCAGGGGGATGAATGTCAACGAAACCAAGAAAGTTGACGTAGAACCTGCTGAAGCCTTCGGGGAAAGGAACCCAGAGCTTGTAAGAGTCATGCACGCATCTGATTTCAGGAAGAGGGACATCGATCCAGTACCTGGCCTGCAGATCGACCTTGATGGCACGGCAGCCGTTATAACTGCGGTGAATTCAGGTCGCGTAACAGTGGACGCGAACCATCCGCTTGCCGGCGAGAAGATAACCTACGAGCTCAAGATCGTTGCAAAGGTTGACGATGAGAAGGAGAGGATAGCTGCGATCGTGGAGATGGCAGGTGCGAAGGCGGACAGCATTGCAGTGAATGGGAGTATTGCGGAGATCTCATTCGGCGACAAAGTCGATAAGGACGCTAATTACTTCATGAACAAGACTGCTGCCGTTAACGCTATCCTAGAATACCTGCCCAAGGTAAGCAAGGTCGCGGTAAAGGAGGAATACGCAAGGAAGGAGAAGAAGTGATTCCCAGTTAGCTGCCCTGGGGTACGTACTTGAAGAGTATGGCGCTGCCGTTGCGGCCATAGTAAGCATACGTATTATTCTTGCTGAAGTTCACTAGCTGTGCCACTCCAACATAGGCGTTAAGGCTCACATTGAGATTGGTGTCCACGAGAAGGTACTGTGGAGTGAAGTACCACTGCACCATAGTGTATCCAGTGTCCTCGAAGTATTCCCTGTCAGCGACGTGCGAAGAAACGAAAAAGGGCGCTATAAGGCTGGCGTTCTTTGGAATCAGCGCGAGCATTGAGTCTATCTGGGCAGAGTCAGCCTGCGTCACCGTGCCTTTCTGGAAGAGGAAGTCCTGCGTCAGGTTGTTCGTGTTCTTCGAGACCACGAACGTCGGATACAGGACCAGCAGTATGACGGTCACTATCCCTATCGAGCCCATGACAAGGTATGTGAGCGTTCGGCCGCCATTATCGCGCCTGCTGATGAGCCTTCCGAGGATGCCCTGCTTCTTCTGCGCCCTCATCAGGCCGATGACCGCGCCTGCGAATACGCAGCCTATCACAAATCCGTAGTACTGGTTGAAGACCACGAGGAAGTAGTGGTTCTGCACAACATACGCCTCGTAGAGATAGGGAGCGGCCATTATCAGCGTAAGGAGAGGATCAAAGAATACTGCTATGCCGAAGAGCAGCAGGGCAACTGTGATCCCGTAGAGGGAGTAAGGGTTCACAAGCAGGTATGGTATTGCAGCGAGCGCATGCCCGCCCGACGCAAGTTGCGAAACTGCGCTGCCTATCGGCGCGTCAACGCGCAGGTATGGCGGCAGCTGCGCAAAGGCAGGAGTCGGATATGCTCCAAGGAGCGTAATAGATATGATATTATAGATCACGAAGACAAGCAGCGAGATGCCTATTCCAGAGGCTGCAAGCATTATCCTCGGCTTCCTGTTCGCGTCCTTTTCCGCGTAGAGGAGTGAATAGAAAAGCATCCCCATCCCGAGCGTGGCGCCGAGGAACGGTCCCTGTTCTATGGTTCCCAGAAGGAGCAGGAGCGAGACTATGAAGAGCTTCTTGTTGAGCGTCATGAAGAAGTAGAACGCCATGACATAGAACAGTATTATGAAAGCCTCGGTGTGGTAATCGTAGACAAGCATGCCCCAAACGCCGGGATTCAGTATGAACGCGAGGAAGAGCATAAACGCGACTTTCTGGTTTCCCAACAGTCTCCTTGCAGTTATGAAGACCGCAAGGCCTGCTGCCGAGAGAACTGCCACCTGCACCGCAAGGAGCGTGAGCGCGGACTGGTCCAAGTAGAAAAATGGGAGCACAAGCAACTGATCAGGCGCTATGTGGTTGCCAAATATGAGGAATTGGAGCGCACCTCCCATTATGCCCGGATAGTTGATATCCAAGTACATGTTGTGCGCAAATATGCCAAGGTCGTCGTACTCGTGGAATGTGTTGTATGCATTAGCAGCAAACGCCATCCAGTAGATTGCGAATATCACCGTCACTATGAGCGCTGCGGCAAGGAAGGCGTCCATCGGTTTTTTAGCCATCCCTTTCTCGGGCTTGGAGCTCTGGCACGCGCATCGCTGTCCGTTTGGAAAGACTACGCCGCATTTTCCATCTTTGTGCGCCGAGTATGGATGGCCGCAGCCAGGACAGAGATTCGTTTTGGCTGGAATGTTGATCAACTTGAATAATAATAAAACGAAAAGGCTATATATTCTTCCAACGCATATTAATTGTTCTCATTCTTGGTGCAGCCAGCACAGCCGGGGAAGGAGTCGGAATGGACTTTGTATCCAGCTTGGCAATAGCAGTTATAGAGGCAAGCGCAATGGCGGCGGTCATACTCATCGACGCGGTAATATTGCTAAGGGTCTTCAGGCCTGGCAGGCCCGTAGACGCGATAGTTGTGCGATGCGCAGCCCTGCTCCTCCTCTTGCTCATAGCTTTTTCAGTGAAGGTGGTGATAGGATGAATGTAGGAAGGAGCATATACGAGGGACACGGAAGAAGCGGAAGGTACCTTTTGATTTTATTTGCAACACTTGGGGTATTCTCTTCGATTGCAGTTGTCTCTTTTGTTCTTGGAATTGT
This sequence comes from Microcaldota archaeon, assembly GCA_964419095.1. GTDB lineage: Archaea > Micrarchaeota > Micrarchaeia > Micrarchaeales > CABMGC01 > JAKAVK01. The sequence goes on along the minus strand of CAYQOG010000002.1, from coordinate 26,219 downwards.
CGCTTTGGCGATTCCGGCGATGCTCTTTTCTGCGATCGTAATGTACATAGGCTCAAGATACAGCAGTAGTATGCCCAAAGCCGACATAAGGCAGGTCTACGTTCTCGCCATGGCGAATCTGGTCGTGTTTCTGCTTGTTATTTTAGCGTTGAGGTGATTGGATGATGCTGCATTCTTTTGAGATAGTTTCCCTTCCCGAGGAACTTGACCTCAAGGGCTTTGTAGACGCTATGCTTGGCTCTCCTTTCATGATCTGCCATGACCTCAAGGAAATGAGGACATTGCTCGTGACGGAGGATTCTGATGCGATAGCGAGGCTCAAGGCGAGGCTTGCAGGGATAGATTTTAAGGAAACGGAGCAGGCAATAGCGATGCGATTTAGTTCCTATTTCGTAGGATATGCGGAGCCGCAGTTAGACAAAGAGAAAAAGATACAGGGGGCGCTCAGCGACCTTTACATGATACTGAGAGGAACAGATTCAAGGCTCATTGTCTTTTTCACCCCGGCAGGCAGGGAGCATGTGGAGAGCGTAAGGAGCAGGATAGAGGGAATGGCGAGCAGCAAGGGGATAAGACTCACGAAGAGCGCTTCGAGCAGGAGCAGCATCGGCACATCCGATTCTATGCAAATGGAACTATTCTATGAATCGGATGAAAGGAGAATGCTACTCTCGCTTCTTGAGACTCTCAACGACGCATCTATGAAGAACGGGGCAGCGTACAACGTGAGCCTGGTTATTGACGGGGATGCCAGGCTGCACGATTACATAAAGTCGAGACTCTTCACGCTTGAAGAGAGAAAGATATCACTGAAAGACTCGGAGCAGGCATATGCCTTTGCAATGGGTCATTATTCACTTCCTTTTTCACACGCGAATGCTGCAGGTTTTCTTGTTTTCTCCGGCAGGATAGAGAGGAGGCAGGCGATAATGACCCAATATCACGGAACCGACGGTGATATACACATAGGCGAGTATCTCCACGGCTCATTGACAGGAACCGGTGAGAGCCTCTGCCTTGATAGGGCTGTGCTCAACCTTGGCACGATAATATCGGGACTGCCGGGAACAGGAAAGACCATGACGGCAATGAGGATAGTGAAGCAGCTTGCCGCAAAGCAGAAGAGTGGAATAGTAGTGATCTCTCCTACGGGGGAATGGAATGCCATCGGAAATTCGATGGGGCTGAAGGTAGTGCGCGTCTACGAGAACCATGTACGCATAAACTTCTTCAAGTGCGACTCCGGCACAAAGATAGAGAGGTTCTACGAGAATCTTGCGATGCTTGTGTCGTATGCATCAGGCGCAGGGCCCTACACGAAGACTATGGAGAAGTGCCTCCTGTCTGCATTTGGCAGAGTCTACAGCTCCACGGCTGCTCCGGATCCCGCATATGTCTATGATGAGATTGAGAACGCGGTAATAGAACAGCATGGAAAGAGAAGCAATGCGGGCGTGAAGTTCACGAAACACGGTGAGAACACCATGGCTGCATTGCAGAACCTGCGGCTTATGCTCATGAAACCGCAGTTCGCTTATCCTGACGGAATTGATTTCTCAGAGCTCATTGAGCAGGGAGTCATCTTCGACCTCTCAAGAGTAAGCAACAGCATGAAGCCCTTTTTCTATGCACTGATACTCAACCAGATATACAGCTTCGCGGAGATGCTTGACGAGAAGGGAAACGATGAGTTGAGGATGCTTATCTGTGCGGAGGAAGCGCAACTGATGCTCGACAGCGATGAGGAATCTGCGGCAACGCTTGACCTGGGGCAAAGGATACAGGACTTCAGGAAGAAGGGAGTTGGCCTTATGCTGATAGCGCACAGCGCAACGGATATCAGCCTTGGGATAAGGAGGCTCTGCCAGAACAAGTTCTATTTCAGGCAGAGCGCCGATTCGGCAAAGTGCGCATGCGCAGACCTGATATTCAGGGAAGAGGAAGGTAAATTGGCAGTGGAGAGGCTCAAGAGCATGCGCCAGGGAGTCTGTGCGGTCAGCTACGTAACGATAGAGGGAAGGGTGAGAATACCAAATAGCTCTGTCTTCGTGAGCGCACTCCATTATGAATTAGAGGCAGCTGATGAACCGAAGAACGATGAGCAACCTTCTCCTATAAAGCAGCCAACCACTAGAATAAAGATCCTCGATCAGGAGGAAAAGCCAAAAACTGATGCTGCAATTGAACTACTCTATGTTGGTGAGAGAGTCTTCAAGGGCAGGACGGATAAGGACGGAGTGGTGATTGTGGAAGGCTTGATGCAGGATAGGGAATACAGAATGCTAGTCATAGGAGAGAAGAAGCGCGAAACTAAGGTATTCAAGATTGCAGGAGGAAGAGAGCGCACCCTGTCGTTGGATATACTTACAAAATAAAACATTTAAATATATGGAGGTGTAAATACATGAACATGTCAAAGACCATAACTATAAGCGTGGACGAGGAGAGCGAAAGGCTCTTCAGGAAGTATGCCGAGTCCAAGTACGGTAAGAGGAAGGGTGCCCTGAGCAAGGCATACAAGGACATGATAGCAGTTATGTCTCACGACGAGGAGCAGGAGCGCATACGGAAGGAGGCCATAGCGCGACTGCGCAAAGGCTTTAAGTTCAAGAAACACTGGAAATTCAACAGGGATGAAGCTCATGAGAGATAAAATCTTCTTCGATACGAACATACTTGTATATGCATATGAGGACAACCAGTCCGAAAAGCGCAGAGTCTGTCTAGATCTGGTCCAAGGCGTGTTCGACACTGAGATAGCGGGGGTGATATCCAACCAGGTCCTTGGCGAATTCTCAAATATCATGGTCAATAAAGTGGATATAGGTATAGCAGGGGCTGAACTCACAGTAAAAGACCTAACCGACTCCAAGCACTGGACAAAAATAAGCTATGGTCCCGACACGGTAAAAAATGCCCTATCCACATGCAGAGCCTACGGAATCCGCTTTTGGGATTCCGTCATAGTCGAAACGATGAAGGAGAACGGAATAACAGAGATCATCACAGAGAACGAGAGGGATTTTGGCGGAGTACCTGGGATAAAGGTTACAAACCCATTCAAATCATAATTAACCAGAGGATGCAAGCGATTTCTGATACAGCGCCTTCCTGAGAAGGGTGCTGTTCTTTATCCAGGATCTTACAGGTATGTCCATCTTCCCTGACACGAACATCAATGCTTGATGAAGATTATCGAAGTTTATCGGTTCGGTTTTCAGCGTTGCCCTTACATGCTCCCTCACGTTCCATACTCCTACAGGCATTATGTACCCGGGATGCGCCTCCCTGAGAATGACCACTTTTGCCTGGCCTTTTATCTTTTCGAGAAGCTCTGATGATGCAAGCCTTGCTGCATAGTAGCAGCCGCCTATCTCAGCGTACTTCGTCCTTCCCTCGAAAGGCTCATAGGAAGAATAGATAGCTATGTCGGGGCTCTCCTGATTCCACGTGGTGTTAGGATACCACGCCTCTACCAGTTCGTATTCCCATGAGCCCGGCAACATGACCACCGCCCACCTGTTGTCCAGCGCTGTGCTGTAGAACACTTTCACAGAATCGATTGCCTCATACTGCTTGACCTCCTTGAGCCTGTGCTTGCCCAGCGTATCATCTACGGCAGTTATGCTCCATCTGGTCGGGACGAACTTCCTGTTCTTTGACATGCCGAGTATTCCTGCTGATAGCGACTTCTGTATTTTCGATACGAAGACGCCTTTCCCGTAGAGCTCTATTATCGCGTCCTTTGCGGGCATCGCCGTGTCATGGTACGCCTTCTCTATCTGCTTGTTTGCCTTGACATTGCCAAGGTTCATGTCCACCATCTTCGCGCTCGGCCCGTAGGGCTGGCTGTTCTCATCAAGGCTCACTCCCAATTTCGGCCTATGCGAGAACTTCTCCTCTACTCCCCCGTAGTTGTCGGCCAGGGCGAGCTCCTTGAGCATCTCCTCTATCCTTCCATTGTCAGCTTTGGTCACCCTTGTGCGGTACATGCCCCTTATGAGCATGGATCTCATTTCAACAATCTGCGGTATCGACATGCCGACCCAGCGTTCCGGGGAGCTCATTATCGAGGTGTCACCCCATTGCGGCGGGACAAGAGGGCCGACATAGACATTAGGGTATCCATACCTTCCCACGAAGATGTCAGGAGGCGATGAGCCGTAGACCTCGTTGCTCTGGAGCTTTTCCAGTGTCTTGAAATTGTAATAGGACTTGAGCATGTAGGGATTCTGCATGTTCTGGTAGACCGCGTTGGTGCGCTTTACTGAGATTGTTTCTGCAGGCACGGTCTCATCCCATCATTGTTCCCGCTTAAACATTATAAACCTGTTCGCCAAAACTCTTACTGCAATTAAAAGATGAATAGATGGAAGAGGCCAGGAAGTACAAGCTTATAACTGCAAACGGCGCAGCTGCAGTAATAATAAGCAGGAAGAAGGTGCTGCTGCTTAAGAGGAGGAATCTGCCATTTCTCAAGAACGCGGGAGCATGGAGCTTCCTTTTCGGGCACAGAGAGAAGAACGAGAGATACCTAGAGACCGCGTACAGGGAGATCAAGGAAGAGGTAGGGTTTGGGAAGGAAGCGCTTACATTGCTGGAAGAAGGATTTCGCGTATCGATCTTTGACCCGAAGAAAAAGATAAAATGGCACAATATGATGTTCATTTTCAGGTCAGATTCCTCCGAGGTAAACATGGACTTTGAAAATGCGGCTTACAGGTGGTCCAGCATCAGCGAGATACGGAGGCACATCCGCTATACCAACATTTTTATTGATGAAGAGAGGATTCTAAAGAGGATAAGCAGGTACGTTAGATGAACAATGCCGCATTGAAGAGAAGGATTGCAAAGGTCCTTGGAGCTGCGAAAGTGGAAAGGGTACTTCTTGCCAACACAGGTTCCGAGGATCCCAACTTCGTATACATGACCGACCTGCTTGGAGGCCTCTTTGAAGGAAATTTCCTGCTCATAACGAAGAGAGGGGTAACCCTTTTCACATCTCCCCTGGAATATGAACTTGCAAGGGAGCAGCTGCACAATGGAATAAGGATCGTTAATCTTGACGGAAAGGACAAGATAAACATGCTGATAAAAGAAGTAAAGGGGAAGAGCGTTGGCATAAACGGGAATTTCCTTCCCTACAACAGCTACATGCGCATAACCAAGAGGCTCAAGGCGGGGACGCTGGTTGACGTCTCAGACGCTTTTGAGAGGACGCGCGAAGTGAAGGACGATGAGGAGATAGCGCGCATAAGGAAGGCAAATGCAATAACAAAGAGGGCAATCCTACAAGTTCAGAAAAATCTGAAGGTTGGAGTAACTGAAAAGGATGTTGCAAGGCAGTTCGGAAACTTGATACTTGAAATGGGAGCCGACAGCATATCCTTCGATTCGATAGTCTGCTTCGGGAAGAATGCCGCGCTGCCGCACCATGGGCCTGATGAGACAAAACTCAGGTATGGTGACATAGTCTTGATAGACGTAGGAGTCAAGGTAAGGAATTACTGCTCGGATGTAACCAGAACCATGATATTTGGAACCGACAAGGCAAAGATAAGCGACTATGACAAAAAGGCAAGGATAATAGGGATAGTTAAGGAGGCGCAGAGAGCGGCAATAGGTTCGATAAAGGAAGGCGTAAAGGGCGACAGGCCGCACATCATTGCCAGGGATTACATAGACAAGGCGGACAATGGAAAGTACAAGGGCACATTCATGCACGCGCTCGGCCATTCAGTAGGCATAGAGGTTCATGACGGCTCAGGAAGATTCCTCTCCCCTGGTTCTAAACTTGTGCTGAAGGAGGGAATGGTGAGCTCAGTGGAACCAGGAATATACATTCCCGGGTTCGGCGGCGCAAGGATTGAAGACGATATAATGGTGACAAAGAAGGGCGCAACTGTGCTTTAAGCCGCTTTACACTTACTGGGGAGCTCTGCTAGCTTGGTCAGGCTACCACCTTCGGGAGGTGGTGACCCGTGTTCAAATCACGGGCTCCCCGTCATGCTTTTGTCGGCTTAAAAGTGAGGGTTTGGTTATGTCTGGATTTCACATTAGCAGTGCTCCTCCATCCACGACAATCTGCGATCCGGTCATGTATGAGGACATGTCCGATGCAAGAAAGAGCGCGACCTTGCCTATCTCGTCAACATCGCCGAGCCTTCCCATCGGAATCTTTGCCATGAAGGCTTCAAGCATCTTTTGCATATCCACCCCTGAAGGGGCGGGCATGGATTGCTGCAACTTCTGCACTCCTGGAGTAAGTATCCCCCCAGGGGCTATCGCGTTAACCCAGATCTTGTATGGTGCAAGTTCTATCGCTATGTTCTTCGTAAAGCCCCATACCCCGTGCTTTGACGCGTCATAATGCGCAAGCCCCACCGAGGAGGGATGCAGCGCGTCTATCGATGTCACATTGATTATCTTTCCGCCCCTGTTCTGCTTTATCATCTGCTCCGATGCATACTTTGTGCAGAGGAATGTTCCGAAAAGGTTGATCGATATCACTTTCTGGAAGTCGTCAAGCGACATCTTGGCAAGAGGTATTTCAGGATAAATGCCCGCATTGTTGAAGAGTATGTCAATGCCCCCATAAGTCTTTGTCGTCTCCGCAATCATCTTCTTTACGCTCTCCTCGGATGAAACGTCAGTAGTTATTGCAACGGCCGTCCACCCCTTCTTTTTGATTTCCTCTGCTGCCTTTTGCCCTTCGCTTTCGGTTCTGTTTGCAATCACCACGTTTGCCCCTGCCTCAGCAAGCCTGCATGATATGCCGTACCCTATTCCCGCAGCGCCTCCAGTGACTATTGCAGTCTTTCCGCGCAGGTTGAGTAGCTCCTTTGCTTCCATGATCCAGGATTGGAAGATGACATTAATAGAACTATGCAAGAATGAGTCGGTCGGATCATATGCTGACTTCCCTTTCCACCTGCGTTACCTTCCTGTTCTTTCCGAAGATCTCGTCAGCATAAGTGGAGATTATCGCAGCTATGGTAAGGGTTATTATCCCCAGGTAGAACGAGTACTGGAAAGCCGTGAACGAATGGTATTGCGCGATGAGCAGGCCGGCTATCGGGGCTCCAAGAGCGCTGCCGAGGAACCTGAAGACCGAATTCATGGAGGTTGCAAGGCCCGTGTCCCTCTTGTCTATGCTCAATACCAGCAGATTTATCGTAGGGACATTGATCAGTGCGACTCCCGCGCCTATTATCGCCTCGCCCAATATTGCAATCATTAGGCTGGATGTGAACGCGGATATTATGAATCCTATTATGCCTATAACTGCGCCTGCAAGGAAGAATGGTTTTACCCCTATCCTGGGTATGTATCTCCCGAGCACCGGCGCGACAATGACGTTCACTACTGCAAACGGTGCCATTGCGAGCCCCGTGTAGAATATGCTGAGGCCGTAACCAAGCGGGCTGGGCGATTCGAAAAGATATGCGAATATCTGGTATGCGAAGAAGAAGCTCATTCCCGCTATGAGCGTTATCAGGTTTGCGCTCATGACATTCTTTATCGCCATCAGCTTTGCGCTGAGTATCGGTTCTGCAATCCTCCTCTCATAGATTACGACTCCTGCAAGTATGAGAAGCCCTCCGATTATGAGTGAGAGTATCGGCAGGGAAGTCCATCCGTATGCGGTGCCCTCGGAAAGCGCGAATACTATCATCGCAAGCGATGCTGCAAGGCCAAGCGCTCCTGCATAGTCGACCTTGACGTCAGGTCGCGTGTACCTGGACTCGCGTATGTAGTATATTATCGCAGCAGCGACTATGAGCACTGCAGGCAATGCAGTATGATAGCTCGCTTGCCATCCGTAGAGGTTGGAGATGAACGAGCCTATAGGCAGGCCTATGGCAGAACCGACGCCGAACATGGCGACTATGATCGCCATGGCCCGCGGCACCATTTCGCGCGGGAATTCCTCCTGTATGAGGCTTATCATCAGGGCAAAGATCGTAAGCCCGGCCCCTTGGATGGTCCTTGATATAAGTATAAGATTGAAGCTTGGCAGGAAACCCGTAAGCCCGACTGCTATTACGTAGATTGGTAGGAGGCAGGTAAGCACGCGCTTCTTTCCGTATATGTCGCCAAGCTTTCCGATTATGGGGCTCAGCGCCACTCCCGATACAAGGTACAGGGAAACAAGCAGGCTGACTTCTGCAGGATCGATCTGGTACTGCTTCGCTATGCCTGGAAGAGAGGGTATAAGCATGGTTTCTATGTAGAGGACCAGTATGGCGAAAGCGGAAAATAGGATCATTGCCCTGTTGACGTATTTCCTGTCGAATTTCTGCTCTTCCATCTAACTCTCCTATTAATTGAATCGGCCGCCGTACAGAATCTATTCGCTCCAACGCAGATATATTTGCTTGCTTGGTTCGGTCAGAAGCCCAGTTTTTCCTTGACGAAGATGACTGTGATCCTGCCTGGCCTCTCCTTCTCGAATACGAGTATCTTGCTGACCCAGCTTCCCATTCCATACGCCTTCTTCATGCGCTCGGTCTCCAATGGCAGCGTGTGCTCGTATATCCTCTTGAATCCTTGGTCGAGGTCCTTGACTATCTTCTGCGTCCCCACAACCAGGATGATCTTCGAAGCGGTATACGCGTACGACGCGAGCTGGCTTCCGGTGGCCGACGCGATTATCAGCTCTCCCTTCTCCGTAACCGCATGAACGCTTCCGACCGCATAATCCGATGCTGACAGCTTTCTCCTGATATCGTTGCGCTTGGCAGGATCATTTTCAGAGGCAAGTTTCTTGCGAATGGAGACGTACTTTCCGCTCTCGTCTATCTCCTTTGCGGCTCCTATCTGGTCAATGGTTGCAGAGGTGACTGTCATTACCTCCGATCCTTCCGGAAGCATGCTGAGGAGCTTCTCGCGCGCGTCCTTTCCGGTCTCCACTACAGTCGCGTCAATTCCATTGGCGTTAAGCGCGCTCACTGCCTTCTGCAGCGATTTTTCGTCGGCAAGTTTTGTCCAGTCCATGATTCCACTCTTTTGCATACCTGCATGGCATTCTCAACTATATAAATGTATAGGATATCTTATACGTTCTACCTCAATTCGTATAGGTTATCTTATATATTTAAATATCTGAGCCCTCATATAGGACATCATATAGAGGTGTAAACATGTGCGAAGGATATGGCAGCGGAATGAGGAGCTTCCTTACCAAGGAAGAGAGGCTTGAACTCCTTAAGGAGTACAAGGGGAACCTTGAGAAGGAAGTGAAGGGAGTTTCAGAAAGGATAAAGGAGATGGAGAAGAACAACTGATCCGACTCCTTCTTTTTTTATTTTTTTCTTTTTACAATCTTGTCTTATTAGCGCGCCTATAAGCGTATATAAGCAGAATGCGTAATATTACGCATGGAGCTGAAGGACCTCGGCGAGAGGAAGGCGATAGAGGAGATAAGGAACATTTACAGATACTCCTGGCCTGACGACGATTGCTATTATTTCGAGTCCGGCGGGAAGTACATGCTGATTAAAACGGATGCGCTCTATTCGAAGACCCATTTTCCAAAGGAAGCCAGGCCGGAAAAGATAGGATATTTCTTTGCGGCTGCAAACCTGAGCGACATAGCGGCGATGGGCGGCATTCCGAGATATTTTATGAGCTCCATGCTGCTGCCGAGGAATACGGGGCTAAGTTATCTGAAAGGCCTGGAGAAGGGAATCGGCAAGTGCCTTGAGAAGTACGGTGCGATGATGGTCGGCGGGGACCTGAAGGAAGGCGATACGGCTCTTGTAGGCGTCGCTGTTGGCGAAGTGGAGAGGGATAGGATCCTTAGAAGACAGGGCGCAGAGGTTGGGGACCTTCTCTGCGTCACTGGCACTCTGGGAAAGAATGCCGCTGCCTACCACATGTGGAAGAGGCATGGAGGGAGACGCTGGGCAGAGACGCTCTTAGAGATAGAACCGAGGATAAACGCTGGCAGGGCTTTGTCTCGCAACGGAGCGACTTCTGCAATTGACCTTTCAGATGGAGTATACGCGGCGATAGCACAGCTTGCAAAGATAAACGGGTGCGGGTTTGAGATCGATTATTCTGCAATCCCTTTTGACAGGAATGCAGTGATGGCGCACCGCGACTTGGGGATATCCTTGGAAGAGCTTGCGCTAAATTTCGGGGGGGAATACGAACTGATGTTTACAATCGATGAGAGGGATTATCTGAGTACAGAGAGGGCGGTAAGAAAGACTGGCATCGGGATAAGTGCGATCGGAAGAGCCACAAGGAAGGGAAATACCCTGGTCAAGGATGGGAGAAGGACGCGGATAGTCAAGAAAGGCTATGAGCATTTCATAAGAGGCAGGTGAATTGATGAAAACGAGGCTTGCAGGGATTTACGGCATAACCTCGGCAGATTTCGGCATGACGCATGAGGAGAGCGCGCGGGCTTTCCTTGAAGGAGGCGTGAAGATCCTGCAGTACAGGGAGAAGCATGCGGCTACGCGGACCATGATAGAGGAGGCAGTGCGGATAAAGGCCTTGTGCGCGAAGCATAGCGCAACTTTCATCGTAGATGACAGGATAGATGTCGCAGCGGCAGTAGACGCAGACGGAGTGCATCTGGGGCAGGATGATGCGCCGATAGGGATTGCCAGGAGGCTGCTGCCAGGCAAGATAATAGGCATTTCTGCGAAGACTCCCGACCAGGCTGCAGAAGCCGAGATAAATGGCGCGGACTACCTTGGTGTCGGAACAATATTCCCCACATCAACCAAGGTAAAGACCATGCTCATAGGCATTGAAGGTTTTAGCAGGGTGAGGAAGAGCGTGAAGATACCTGTATTCGCAATAGGAGGATTGAAGCTTGAGCACCTGAAGAAGCTAAAGGAGGAAGGCGCGGACGGCATAGCGGTCATCACTGCAATTCTTGGGGCCGCAGTCCCTGCCGATGCCGCGAAGGCGTTCGTAGAGGAATGGAATGCCCTCAAATGATCTTTATCCTCCTTTTGTAGTAATTGGAGAAGAGCAGCTCTATGCTTGCCCTGTATTCCTCCTGCTCCTTCCTTATCTCTGCAAGCCTTGCCTGCGAGTCCCTCAGCGCCGTTTCCCTTCTTGATGCGCCGCTCACGACGTCGTTGAGCTCCTGGAGCATGCGCTCTATATCCCGCATCTCGTTCTCCAGGGGGAGCTTGTTTATCTTGAGCTCCTCAATGCTTTCCAGTATCACTTTAATCCTGCCGTTCAGAACAAGCCCGATCGCCTTTCGCACTTCATTGGCATTCTTCACTGAGATTGTCCCTTTCTCTATCTCATTCTTCATATCGGCGACCTGGCTGCAGAACTCCCTGTATCTTTCCTCCTGCGCAAGCAGGGAGGGATTGTCGAGCATAGCGGTAAGCTTGGGCTTGTACAGGGAGAGGTAGTCGTGCTTCCTTGCGGGCTTGTCTATGGTGCCCAGTATCACGCCTATCTCGGACTTGAGTTCCGCCAGCTTCCTGCTTATTGTTTCCCTTTGCACATTCAGCAATGCTATCTTTTCGCGCAGCCTGGAAATTTCAGCCGCATCGGCATGCTTTGGCGCGGCTGAAGAGAGTTGCACTATCTCATGATTCAATTCCTTGATTTCGTCTGAGAGGGCTACCAGGGACCTTATCTGCGAGAGGAGATGGTTGTACTCCATCAGGTCGCTGCCCCTCGCCTCTATCTCCGACTTGAGGATCCTCCAGTGCATCTCAATCGACCCGAATGCCTTCTTGAAAGGGCCGAGGTCATTGGGATACGCGTCGAGCACCATCTTGAAGGTGGCGTTGGCCCTGAGCACCTCGCTGAGCAGTGTCTCTATGTCAAGCATTGTTGAGTGATACGACTCATAGACATTTCCTTCGTGTTTCCTGGCCGGATGCGCGGCAAGGATCCTCTTCATGAGGTTCAGGTAGGCGCCCCTCTGCTCCTTTACATAGGTGGTGCTCGTGGCCCTTATGAAATCGGTGTCAGGCTCCTTCTCCAGCGCACCGAACCTCTCGCATGCCTGCTCGAATGCGTTCCTCGCCTTCGCTATGTCCTCCAATGTCCTTGACGCCTTTTCATCGAGACCGGACAGCTTGGAGTCGAAGCTCTGGTTGAGCGACGCGATCATGCCCGATTCCGGAATACTCTCGGCTTCTTTGCTCTTTCCGAAGAACATTTATTAAGTCACTATCATAGTATTATGAGCGTGAAGCTTATGAAGCTGCAGTCTTCAATAGAATTCCTCTCTACATACGGCTTCCTCTTCGTTGTCATGGCAGTGGCCCTTGCGATAATAATCTTCCTTGCATCCTCGGCCCAGTCGAACTTCACCGCCCAGTGCGCAGGCTATGGAGGCTTCGTGTGCAGCTACTCTTCCTATTACTCAAACCTCAGCAGCTACTATTCCCTTGCAACAGTTGCGCTGGAGAGCTCGCAGAGCGTGCCCCTGAACATAACCAGTTTCAATGCAACCGTGGGCACTACCACAGTCAACGGACTCTGCACGCCAAATTTCGTCTATCCCGGGGAGACCGTAGTGTGCTCGGTTCCTTTCAATGGCATAATGACCCTTGGCACATTCGTGAAAGGCTATTACGCAGTAGGCGCGAAATACTGCAATAACGCAATAGGCGAGATTCCGCTCAACAATTGCACCCAGGCGGTCACTTACACGGGCAGCTTCCTTACTGAGTCTACCGCAGTAGGGGGAGTGGTCTTCGGAGTTGCGGTGGGGCAGGGCGCAAACGCAATAAGCCCGATAACGTACAACTCGATCTCGCCGCCTTTCCTGCCAGGCAATTACGTATTGGCGCAGAACGGCGAGTGGGATGTAAACGGAACGGGGGGCAATGTTATCTATTCTTTCAGCACGAATTCCTACATAGGCTCTGGTTATCTTGGCACCAACGCGGTAGCGTTCCCGCAGAGCACCGCAATGCTGAACAACGTCACCACATGCGCCACGTCATTCACGCCGCTCATCTCGATGGCTTTCACGACCCTGTATGCAAACGCCAACGTCAACCTGGAGAAGATAGAGACTACAAACGCGATGGCGCTGTACTACAGGCCGAACGGGGCTTCCACATGGAACAGCTTCTTCGGCTCAAACTCATGGACAAGCAACGGCATAACAGGCTATACCGCAAACACGGTACTGAACCCTGGCCTCTACAACCTTGAATCGGTATGGTACACGCCATGCGGCCAAGGGCTGCAGGCGCTGAATATCACATAGCATCGAATCGGCTGGGACTACGTTTTATTGGAGTTATATACAGAAACCCAGGTGAATGTTGCACAAGATCTGGTGAATTAGAACCTAGTTAAAGTAGCTCTTTTTCAGTCGCTATTACTAGTCACACGATCGAGAATAACTTTCTGAATATCCTTCGCTTTATCAATCGGTATAGCGTCAAAGAAATTTGTACCACTAATTCTCGTGATTGGACTATATGGCATGGAAGGTATTCGAAATCCGCCTATCACAGATATTTTCAAAGACGCAGATCCCATTATCCTATCTGATAATGTTCTAACTACCTTTACAGTCTCTATGCATTCAAAAGGCATTGACCATACGCGATATTTAAGTGTTTTATCACATGAGATAGCTCTATGAGTAGTAACCCAAGATCCGTAATTTTCTGGTAATCTTTTTATGAAGAGAATTGGCATAATGCAAAAAATAATCGTTAGACCTAGTGGAAATAAAACGAAAAGGCCTGCTCGTGTAAAAATTGCAAAAATAGTCATCAGTCCAAAAAACAGTAGAGGTAATATAAAGTCGAAGGCCACGTCTAGTGCAAGGCTTCCTTTTACTGGCTTAACTTCTTTTAGTATCTTTTCTCCATTCTGAAGTGTAAAAGGCAACGTGTTTTGTGAAGATACTTGGTATTTAGTTGCAGTTATTTTAGATAGCATCCATACCCTTATACTCTGTCAGAATTATAATTATTGGCATTCGTCCAGAATCTAGTCGTAAGAGCATAAACATATGGCACATCAATCTACCGGCACATAGGATATAAATTTATTGGGGTAGGCATAACATAGCGACTATATTATGCTGGGACTAGTTCGGATTTAAGTTATACTGCAGCGATGTCCTTGAATGCCTTAAGCTGTATGCCTGCGTCATCATCAGCGTTGAATATTTCTATCTTTATGTTCCTGCTGTCGGCCATGTCGAGCACCTTCTTCACCTTTGCGTCGTTTATCACGGAGTCATTCACTATTATGGCTGCGGGCCTTGAATCGCTTATCGCCTTTGCAACTCCGTCAGTGCCATATGACGCTGATCCGACCCTCAGCTCAGAAAGGAACGTATTCAGATACTCGAACTCCCTCTTTACATGCTCGTTCTGGAGAAGGTCGCTTACCGCAGAGCTTCTCATGACTTCCCTTATTCCCGACCGTTCTGCATCGCTTGCTGGAGCATAGAAGAGCCTCTTCTTCATCTCGATGTTGTTAGCCGAGATATATTTCTTGATATCTTCCTTTGTGAATCCTGGCCCCGCCAGTATCACCATGTCTACGGACATGTTCTCTATCGCTTTTATCACGTCATTGAAGTACTGGACCTTCTGCTTCTCGAAGTCCTTCTCCTTCATGCGCTTGCTCAGGCGGCTGTACAACTCAGTCACGATGTCTATGCCGTATCCCTTTATGTAAGAGACTAGGGCTTTCTCGTCGTCAAGCACAATCACTCCGAGTTTCGGCTTCCTTGATTCCTGCTGCGCCTGTTTTAGCCTCTTGAGTATGTAATCTTTCCATTCCTCCTTGAATATGTCTATTATGTCGCCAGGCGCGACATTGATGGTGTGGTGGCTTCCCAGAATTATGAATTCGGCAGGCCTGCCTTCCTTTATCGTGCCCATGAGCCTAAGCCTTCCTGCGGCCTTGTCTATCTCAACTTTCTCTACTGTTATCTTTACGGTAACCTCCTTCTGCTCTCCCGTGTCAGTCTCGCTGGCCTTGAATCTCCTATAGCTCCTTGCCTCTACCATATCCCCTTTCGAGATTATTATTGCAAGGAGGTAGAGGTCATCGAATGAGTCGGGCTCCACCTTTACCGCGTTGGATACTGGATTGAATCTTATTAATCGCATCGCGCATCAAGGTTTTATTCACGGCAAGGTTAAAATACTGCTTATGGTATAGGATAGCATGGCTGGAACAATATCGGCGCTTACAGGACTGGCTGCGGCTGCCATGGGAATCGTGGGCGCATACGGCTACCTGGGCATATTTTTCCTCATGCTTCTCGAATCCGCATCCGTGCCGGTTCCCAGCGAGGTGGTGCTGCCTGCGATAGGCGCTCTCGCAGCAGCGGGCACCCTCAACGTGTGGCTGGGCATAACAGCCGCTATTGCGGGAAGCATGATAGGGATAATGATCGATTACTACATAGCGTATTTCGTCGGGAAGGACATAATCTACAAGCATCTCGCATGGTTCCACATCAAGAAGTCTACGCTCGATTCATTCGACGCGTGGTTCAAGAAGAACGGATCTTTCGCCGTATTCGTTTCGCGGCTGATACCCATAGTGCGGGGGCTGATAAGCTTCCCCGCGGGCTTCGCCGAGATGCCGAAGGGACAATTCCTTTTCTACTCTTTCATAGGCACGGTGATATGGGATGCGGCGCTGGTCTTCTTCGGCTATTACGCCCTGTCAACGACAAACGTGACACTGCTCTTCGTCTCGATAGCCGCATTTGCGATAGTGCTGTACGTGATATACGTATTTGCCATCGGGAGGATAAGGAAGGCAGGCAAGGCCAATGCCTAAGCATCCCACCGTTTTTAATAAGCATCGGCTTCATTTCCTAATCATGGTAGAGGACGAGGCCAACGATGAATGCGAGTGCAACGGTAAGTGTTCGTGCAAGCTCTGTGCAGGAGACTGCCGCTGCCCTGACGGATGCAGGTGCGGCTGTGGCTGCGGGCATAGGAGGAACCAGCTGAAGGAGGAGAAGGACGCAGACGAGGGAGACTCTGAGGATGAGAATGCAGATACCAGCGACGAAGGGAGATGAGCTTTATTCCCTAGGCTCTATTATGTAGTTCCTGACTATCTTTATTACCTGATCGATGGCCCTCTTTATGTCGGCTTCCGTCTTTGCTCCTGTGCAGATTATCTTTCCGTTCTTGAAAAGAAGCAAAGCTGTCTTCGGGTCGTGTATCTTGCAGATTGCGCCAGGGAACTGCTCCGGCTCGTAGTCCACGTCTGATGAAGCCTTAGCTATGCCGTAAAGGTCAAGTTCGACTCCAAGGTCGGCACTGGCCACGATGTTCTCGATCTTGAATTTGGGATTGAGGATCACCCTCTTCCTTGATGTTTTTGATTTTGCCATGATTATCACGTGTTTTCGAATAGTCTATTTAAATAGTGGTGGGAAGGTATTTATATACTAATACACTATACCTACTGTTAAGCTTTTGCTGCGGTTCCGCCGGAACTGCCAGTCAGATTTGATAATGGTGAATATTTATGGGAGGTAGCAGATCACACGGTCTATTCGCAGGGAGGTCGAGGAATCTCTCCAGGCATGGAAAGCTCTCGACACTCGGCCTTAGCAGGCTTATAAACAAGTTCAGTCCGGGCGACCGCGTAATCATAGCCCCGCACGGGAACTTCAGGAACATACCCCATCCGAGGTACAGGGGCAGACTAGGCACAGTCGTAGAAAGCAGGGGCAGCGCTTATGTTGTAGACGTGCACGCGATAAAATCAGCCAAGGTAACGCTTATTGTAAGGCAGGAATACCTCGAGAGATTCAAGGGCAAGTGATAATCCCCTTATACGTAGATCTCGTCCCCGTCCTTTGTGATGAGTACGTTCTCAAACTCCTTCTTTGCGTCAGCCTCTATCTGCTTCATGTCCGTGTATCTAGCGCTGAAATGTATCAGCGCAAGCTGCTTTACCCCTGCCTTCCTCGCAATTGCCGCAGCCTCGTACGCCGTGGAATGGCCGCGCTGCCTGGCCAGCCTCTTCTCCCTGTCCGCATAAGTTGACTCATGCAGCAGCAAGTCCGCATCCTTGGCCGCTTTGACGGTGGTGCTTGTGGGCCGTGTGTCAGAAGCGTACACTATCTTCTTGCCTACCTTTATCCTGGTTATATCGTTCAGCCGGATCGTCTTCCTGCCAAGTTTCAGCTTGCCCTTCTTTTGGAGAATCGAGTACATCTCGCCTACGAGCCCGAGCTTCCTGGCCTTCTGCTCGATGAATCGCCTCTTGTCGTCTATCTTGAAGACGTACCCGTATGTCGGTATGGTATGATTGAGCTTGAATGCCGAGACCGTGAAATCCTTCCCTTTGTACACCATGCCGCCTTTCACTCCTTTTATCGCGATAGGATATGTCAGCATGACCTTGTCGAAGCCGATAAGGCTTTTTATGATGGGCTCCGATCCTTTAGGCACGCATATCAGCAGCGGCTCCCTCCTCCCGTTCAGCGACAAGGTTCTGACGAGACCCGCTATGCCTATCACATGGTCTCCATGCGCATGGCTGACGAATATTGCGCGTATCCTCGATGAATTGACGCCGTACCGGAGTATCTGGGTCTGCGTTCCTTCGCCGCAGTCGAAGAGGAGGACATTTCCGTCGTAGGCGAGCGCCACGCTCGTGAGGTTCCTCTGCTTTGTCGGTGAGGCGCCCGATGTTCCCAGAACCGTTACCTTGATCATCTACTCGCCCAGTTCTACTTTCACTGTCTTATTCTTGAGGTCTAGGCCTTTTATCTTTAAGCCTTTGAACGAGGACTCGAGCTCCTGGATGGTGGCCCTCTTGTTCTGCCTTAGGTATTCTATCAGTGAATTTATCTCATGCATCCTCGCCATTATCATGTTCCCGGAGATTTGGTAGTCGGCAGCCTCTGCCTTGAGCTGTATCGTGAGCTCTTCCTGCCTCTTTATGTTGGAGCTCAGCTCCGCCGTGCGCTTCGCATTGGCATCGTCCTTCACAGTGGCGCGCTCCCCCGAATGCATCTCGTCAAGCATTGCGCTGACGGTATCGAAGCGCACGGAATCGAAGCCGGCATCCTCGTATTTCTTTATCGGGATTATCGCATAATCAACAGCCTTTCCATCTGACTTGTAGATGCGGGGCTCAGGCTTTTCCAGCTGCCTGAGGAATTCGCTGATCCCGCCTGCAAGGTTCTCCGCTTCCTCATCGCTTGCTATCTTTCCTTTCGGATTTATACCTGCAGCATTGAAGATGTTCTCCAGGTAGAGGGGGCCGAAGTTTATCGCCTTTGACATTTCTGACATCGCCTTATTCATTCCCTTTATTGCTTTGACTGCGTCGAGCACCTGCTTTTCGCTTGCATTCCATATATCCAGAGCTTGGGACTGCGGGAACCTATACTCTGATCTCGGCTTTATGTCGCGGTCCTTGAAAGAGAGGTTGGTGTAGCACTGCTCTATCATACCCTTTGCATTTACAAGAGCGATATCCCCTTTTCCGAACATCTCCATTACCAACTTGTACTCGCCTTCTTTTGAGAGTATGCCCAATTCGATTATACGGTCGGAACCATGCTGCGAGAGCGATGATACCTTGCAGCCCTCTATGCGCTTCCTCATGCCCATCGCGAACTGGGAGGGTTCGCCTGCGCTCTCCGACAGGCTTGTCTCGTTGAACGTGGAGAGAAGCTTGCAGTACACCATCGTATTCTTTGTCCCCTTGTAGAATGTGAACCTGAAGGCTCCGCCTCCAAGATCGTAGAATTTTCTCACGAAGCCGTCGGCCACCTTTGCCTTCAGCTCCTCGATTATGCAATGGATTTCGACAGAGGCGATCTCGCGCACGGGCACCATCTACTTGCCGAGCTTCCTCTTCCCTTCCTCCCTGATTATCTTGGCGAAGAACTCCGTCTGCTTTTTCACGTCGGTACTTCCCTCGAATGCGGTGCCTATCTGCACGCCGTCAGCTCCGCTGCGGAGCGTCGTTGTCAGCGTATCCTTGTCCCTTATCCCTCCGGCAACTATGTAAGGCACGCTCACCGCGCTCTTGACGGCGCGGATCATCTCAGGCGGAACCGGCCCTCCTCCCTGCAGCTGCGGGTTCGATCCCGCATCAGTCACTATGAACCTGTTTCCGAGGTACTCTCCCGCAAGCGCGAGCGCAGCCGCTATCCTGGGCTTCTCCCTCGGAACAAGGTTCGCGTCGCCTACCCATCCTACTGTTCCGCCGGGCGATACTACAATGTATCCGACAGAGAGAGGCTCTATGCCCATCTGCTTTATTATCGGGGCAGACAGCATCTGTGCCTGTGTTATCCAGTATGGATTCCTTGCGTTGAGCAGGGACATGAAATATACAGCATCGGCATGCTTTGTGAGCGTCGCTATGTTGCCTGGAAAGAGGACGACAGGGGTATTCGTTACATCCTTGATGCTTTTCGTTACATATTCAAGGAGATCTCCCTGCGCGCCTATGCTCCCTCCTATTAGCACTATGTCGGCGCCTCCCTCGGCTGCGGCCTGCCCCGTCTTCATCGCCAGTTCCGGCGTCTTGTAGTCGACAGGATCTATCAGCGTCAGGAGCAAGGCTCCCCGTTCCTCAAGTCTCTCGTTTATGTATCTCTCAACTTTTCCTATTTTCATAATGCAGACCTCATCTCCGCGTATACCTGCTTCTCTAGGAATTCCTTGACCAGTTCCCTCGCCCCATCCTTGATTCCCATAAGAGGCCTGAAGCCCAGTTCCTTCTTGGCAAGTGAAATGTCTATGATCCTGTTGCTTGTAAGGAACCTCAGCTCGTCGCTGTCTATGTTCCTTGTCTTTGCCATCACATTCATGACCAGGCTGCTTATCTGCTTTGTCGGCTTGGGCGCATCGAGCAGCTGGGCCGTGAGCTCGAATAGGTACTTCTGTGTATACTCTCCCCCATCCGTGAGGTTGAAGACCATGTTGCTTGCTGATCTCTCCGTAAGGGCAAGAATGAACCCGCGCGCTACGTCGCTGACGTGTATCAGGGCGAGATGGTTCTCCCCGGTGCCCACCATGTATGCCTTCCCCTGCTTTATGAGCCTCAGCACTTTGAAGAACGAGTGCTCGAATCCAGGGCCGTACGCCGTTGCAAGCCTGAAGATCGTGCAGTTTACCTGCCCCGCCTCCTCTTTTATCACGCCCTCCGCAAGCATCTTGCTGTACCCATATTTGTCGGTCGGCTTGGGCGATGACGATTCTGATAGGCGCTCCTTTCGAACCCTGCCATAGACATCGACCGAGCTTGAGAAAATCATTTTCTTTACGCCGTTATCCTTGCACGCGTCGAGCACGTTCCTCGTGCCGACAACGTTTGCCTTGAGTATCTCCTCCGTAGTGAACTTGTATTCGCTGACCACTCCTGCGAGATGTATCACTGCATCGGCGCCGTCGCATGCCTTGTTTACCGTCTTGGGATTGCCGATGTCGCCGAGATATGGCACCGTGCCTGCGGGCAGCGTAAGTATGTGATCCCTGTTCTGCACTAGGGAGCGCACCTTGTACCCTTTGTCAATGAGCGCCTTGGCTATGTACCTGCCCATCCTGCCGCTTGCGCCGGTTACCAAAACAGTCTTGGCCATAGGATCAACCCCTGCTCTTGCTCTCCCTTTCGTCGAGGAACTTTCCCGCAAGGAAGCGCATATACCCTTCAGGCACGTTGTTCATCGCGTAAGCCTGCCAGTCCTTTCCGAAAGGAAGGTAGACGCTCGTCCTTGCGCCCCTCTTTGCCAGCTTCTTCAGCCTCTTGCTGCTCTCCCCGAACCTGAATTCAAATATTATCGACTTGTTGCCCTTGCCTCCGTTCATCATCTTCTTTACGACAGTCTCGGGAGCGGAGAGCATGACCCTGTTTCCCACTGTTGCAGGAAGGCGCTCAAGCTGTTTTGCGAGCACCTGCCAGTTCGACTCGTCTGCGGTTGAGAATATCGCCTTGAAAGCCTTGATAGTGCCGTGGTCCTTGATCGTATGCGCAATCTCCGACACAGGCGCTGCTATTCCGAATCCCCTTGCATCGTCGAATTCATGGGTTGCGAATTCACCGCCGTAAGGTATCTCAGCCCATACGAAGACGCCGTGCTTGTTTCCCGTCCTGATCAGCTCGCGGAGGTTTTCCGAAGCGGTTGCCTCATCTACATCGAGACCGAGCTGATTGAGCGGCGCCTGTATGCTTGCCTTAAGGCCAAGCCTTGATATCTGGCGGACAAGCTCAAGGTAAGTAGTAGTCACATACCTTGCCTTCGGCCTGGTCGCTATGCTATTGCTGAGGAAGGTTATCGAGACATGCGTGTTCTTGCTGTTCAGCTCCTTTGTCTTTTCGAGCGCTGAACTCATTGTGGTCCCGGATACGTGCTTCTTCACCAGCCGGTACAGAATCTTTTCAACGAAAGAGTCATCCTTCAACATTACCACTTGCGATCTATCAAACGAGAGTTTCTCTATCCTATAACTCTTTGTTCTACTGTTATATATTAATTGGCTTGAGAAAGCTTTTATAGGCGCGTCTAATGCTCCACATGACCAGCACAGAAGGCACCGGAGGCACCATAAAGGAGAGCGCCGCCGACTTCATAGTAAAGGAGATAACCTCGAAAGGCAAGGTGCTTGCGCCCGATGCCAGATACACGGCGACGGAATTGGAGGAAGAAGAGGTCGCGGATGGCAAGTTCACAACCTTCGTATTGCAGAAGAAGGAATGGAACACGGTGCAGGCGCTTGTGACCATAGCGAAGAAGGTCGGGCATGGCAAGAAGTCGATAGGCTATGCAGGGACGAAGGACAGGATCTCGGTCTCGGTGCAGCTTGCGAGCGTCTATGGGACTGCCCCGGAGAAGATCCTGGAACTGAGGATAAAGGACCTCTCGATAAACGGCGCATGGAAAAGCAACGGGGTGGAGATGGGCAGCAACCTCGGCAACGCATTCAGCGTGGTTGTGGAGAATGTTGCACGGCCCGAGAACGCGGAGAAAATAATCGGGCAGCTCGACGGCCTCGTCTCGAACTATTTCGACAGGCAGAGATTCGGCTCAAGGCTCAACAACGCGAAGATAGGCCTTGCGATAATGAGGGGGGACTTCGAGGGTGCCGTGATACTGATGCTTGCCGATACGACAGGCGAGGAGAATAGCGCTGCTATAGCGGCGAGGAAGAAGCTTTACGATGAACAGGACTTCGCCGCGGCGCTCTCATATTTCCCCAGGTACCTGAAGAACGAATTCTACGTGATGAGCTACCTCTCAACGCACAGCGGCGACTATGCCGGCGCGTTGCGCAGGCTTCCGAGAGGCATATCGCTCATGTTTATCCATGCGGTGCAATCCCTTCTCTTCAACATGGAGGTTGAGGAGCGCGTGAGAGGGAAGGATTTTGTTTCAAACGTATACTGCAACGCCAACCTCTACGGATTCCCAGATGTCGGCAATCCGATCAGCGAGAAAGGCGCCTTCCCTCTTGCGCCGCTCATAGGCTATGAGACGAAAGACGATTACATAAACGAGGATGAGAGGGAGATACTCGAAAAACTGGGGATAACGAGGGATTCATTCAAGATAAAGAGCATGCCGGAGCTGAGTATGAGGGGCTCTTTCAGGTCGATGCTTGCGCCGGTCAAGGACCTTGCAACTGAAATAGAGGAGAAGAGAATGCGGCTTGACTTCTCTATACCTTCAGGCTCATATGCAACGGTCCTGATAAACGAGATAACAAAGTCTGACGAGCTTGACCTGAAGCTGCTCTTCCAGTGAGCATCGCCTTTTCCTGCCTGTGATCGCCGGGGTAGGGATTCGAACCCTAACTTCCTTGCGGAAACCAGATCTCGAGTTTCGCCTGAATGCAACTGGCGCGTTACCGGATTCTGCCACCCCGGCAAGGATCATTGCAGTATTGCCATGGAAGATATTTATAACATTGAGATTCGGCGTCCTTGGATTTTCAAACCGTGAAATCAGAAAAAGTATATAAAAAGGTAGGTACAATGTAATGCTATCTGCAAAAGTCTAGATTCACATGGAAAGGTCGATAGGGGATTATAGGATTCGTTTTCTCGGCATAGTCCTATTCTCCGTGCTGACAGTCATGGGCCTAATATTTTCGGCCTACCTTATCTATAACGCCCAGTCGCTTTACACTTATGCGATAGCCATAGTCTTCCTCTGCCTCTCGCTCATTTCGGGCGTATTCAACATTGCGACATCCTATTGGTACTACCGCTCGTATTTCTATGACAAGTATATAGAAGGCATAGAGAGGAGGCTGACGCCACTGAGCAGGTTCCCTACAGTCGCGATCGCGGTGCCCACTTTCAACGAGAGCCCCTCGATAGTCATGGAGAACATGATTACGCTGAAGGAGATGAACTACCCTAAGGGAAAGGCACGATACTACCTGCTTGACGATTCGACGGATAGCAATGTGAATATGCAGCTCAGCAAGTTCTGCGAGAAGAACGATTTTGTATACCTGCACCGCAACACACGGAAAGGGTACAAGGCGGGAGCGCTCAACGAGATGCTCAAGCACTCGAAGGAGGAGTTCGTTGCCATATTCGACTACGATGAGACATTGACTAACAGGGACTTCCTGATGGACACGCTGCCCTTCTTTGCTGACAGGAACGTGTCGTACATACAGACCGAGAAGAGGTATGCGGAAGGCACTCTATTCTCGGACACGATAGACCTTTTCGACGCATTCTTCTTCAAGTTCATACAGCCTGCCAGGGCGCTGAACAACACTGCGATCTTCGCAGGCTCGTGCGGGATCATAAGGAGATCCGCGCTTGACGAGATAGGCGGATTCCCCGAGTACATAATAGAGGATACCTTCTTCAGCTTCGAATCGGATCTGAACAAGTACAAGAGCCTCTACCTCCCGAAGGTCTATGCACTGGGCAAGCCGATAAAGACATTCAGCGAGCTCGCAAAGCAGCAGTGGAGATACAATTACGGCGATACGCAATTCCTGAAATACTTCTTCGTAAGGAAAAAGGAGAAGGAGAACAAGCTCCTCTCGCCGCTTTCGCAGCTCGACTACATGACGCACGGCTTCGGGCTCAATTACCTCTCCACCATGCTTCTGCTCTTCACGATAATCTCGGTGCTCATAGTCTTTTCCACATTTCCTGTGGCCCATATAACTATACAGAGCCTCCTGGTCACGAACAACCTCAACATATACCTTGAGATATTCGGTGTCACCGCTCTCCTTGTCTCGATAATGACCCCGGTGATATTGACCAAGCTCTATTTCAAGTCGGCGACCAAGGGCCTCATGATCTTCATAGTCAACTTTGCGCTTGTTCTTATAAGGACAAAGGCTGCGGTAAGCGCGATATTCAGCATCAACCCGCGGGCGAAGTGGGTGCGCATAAACGCAAGGAAAGGGGGCAATCTGCTCCATGCGATGAGGAGCTCGATGCTCGAGATTTCCTTCTCTGCACTGCTGCTCTCATTGGGAGCCATTGCCATATTCATCGATAATTTCTCCGGAGGGATGTGGCTGCTCTGGTACGGCCTTCTCTACAGCTCCACCTTCTTTTTCTTCTATAGATACGGTTAGTCCATGATCTACATAAGGCTCCACGAGACAGAGAAGGGCGCAGTTGTGGCGATGTGCGACGAGGAGCTTATAGGAAAGCGGTTGAAGGAGGGAAAGCGCGAGCTCGACCTTGCGAGTTATGGCGAGTTCTACAGGGGAGAACTCGTTGACAAGAAAACCGCCGCGAAGATGATCTCAAAGGAAGCGGTATACACTGCGAACGTAGTGGGGGAGGAATCCCTTTCGGTGTGCATTGAGAAGGGGCTTGCATCTAGGAGCGATGCCGCTACGATAAGCGGAGTGCCCTATCTCCACATCTACAAGATGATCTGATCAGGTGCGGTGTGCCCTGCGTATTCCGTGAGGCCTTGTGATTTCTCCAAGTGCTCTTGCATCCCTTGCAACTAACTTGTTGTTCACGTGCGTGCTCCTGAATTCTCGCGTGGTGTCTATACTAACGCTGCTGTCGGTACTGGTTCGCTGGGCCTCTTCCGATCCGATCCTGTCGCGCTTGGCCTGATGCAAGTCTTCCTGCTGCGGTCGTACCTCTCGGGGTTCTCTATTCCAAAACTTTATTTTCATTTTCTCGCCTTATTAAAAACAGTATAATGTAGAAGGAACTTCCTATTTAAACTTTTTGTACGGCTTAGATGGAACAAAACCTAGAGAATGTTATTAAGGGTAAAATGCGGTTGATAGTGTGCAGGCCGGATCTCGATTCTTAAGATTAATAAAGTGTAATTTATGACAAGAACCAGGAGAGTGAATCCTCAGATACAGGAATTGCAGCCCTTGCGCAGGGAGAGTTGGGTCGAGCAGACCGCAGACAAGTATTTAGAGAACATCAGGGCCCTAAGCATAGATGCGACTTCATACAGATATGTGGCGCAGGGCAGCACAGGAATCCTTTCGCCTGCCGCGTTCACAGAATTATTCCGCCAGGAGCCACGTCCTGCGAGGGCTACAGGTCCAGTGGAGCACATGGGAAGCGAGGGATTCGGCAGCTGCAGCGCGATGCTTGTGCATGACCCGAAGACAGACATATATCTCCTCTCGCACTTGGAGCCGCTTGACTGGAACTTCCTCTGGCAGGCAAATAGCGGAGGCCTCAGGAACATGTCTTGGAATTCGACTAGAGTAATCCTGGTCTATGGCAGCCTCTCTTGGGAGCAGACACGCGTAGAGCACTTCTTCCTCGACGGAAGGCGCAACATCGGAGATATGAGTGTGATACAGGTGGAGACAGGTAGTACAGCGTGGCACGCGTCCTTCGAGGCTGCTACAGGAGTGCTCTCCGTTGTGAGGGAGGTACCCGACCAGTCCATATTCCACTACCAGGCGGTTCCTCCACAGTAAAAGTGAGCTTTTCCTGTTGACTTTGTACCATCTGCCCTGATGCAAGGTATATAAACCTTATCGTACTAACTATAGGTTTGGTGCTTTTGTGGCCACCGTGAGCTTGTAGAGGAAAGGTTTCTCGAGAGCTACTCTTGCTTGATGACAAAACTGCATGGGCTATAGCCTATGCCTTCTATCATGCTCCGGACCATGGAAACTATGTGAGATTGCGCTAAGCAATTGATTTGAGGAGAAGTTGAACTGGAAATTTTAATTAAGCCACCTAGAGGATGGCTTGGCTCTAGTAACGAAGAAGGCCGTGGCAAGCTGCGATAAGCCGAGGGTAGGCGCATGTCAGCCTTTGAACCTCGGATT
>CAYQOG010000001.1:0-91514 GCA_964419095.1 Microcaldota archaeon | reverse complement strand
TAAAGGTTTCGTGCTGGTCTCTAAGGCTTCCCAGCATGTTTTCGCTACTTGCAAAACTAAAAAGTTCTTTCTGTAGATCCCTGAATCCAATCATAAATATCTATTTCTACACAAAAGCATTTATTTGCATATATAACGATATCTTTTCTACACATCACTTCAGGGATGCGTATCGCCGAGTCCATTTTCAGTTTATGAGGAAATAGGAGCGAATCCCTCAATTTATCTAGTGTCTACCCCTACAGTTTGATAAAAATATCAATATCTGTAAAAGTGTAGGGGGCAAGACATTTTACGTCCAGATACAGATATCTATTCATTACTAATGAATAGTAGTGTTCATTAGCAATGAGAAGATTTAACCATCAAATGGCATTAAACATCATTATCTAATGGAGTCGTACATCATACTCAATTGCTGGCGTCAGTCGGGCCGATATTCCATATCTGCTAGGTTAATAACTGTTTAGTGAGAAAAGGGCATAGTTGATTTAATGAATCCTATGATGGCCGTCGGAGCCATAGTTGTCGTGATAATAATTGTTGCAGCTGCTGCATACGTATTTACCTCTTCAGGTAAGCCACTTTCTCCAGGATACGCTACAACGGTTGCTGTCTCGCAGACCAATTACAATACATCAAGCACTTCGGTAAGCAGCGTGACAGGGCACCCTAACATACCTGCAAACACTACCGCGTTGACTACGACGGTGAGCAGGAAGGTATACAGGTTCACCGCGGGGTTCAACACCACATACGGGAATTACCTTGCAAACGCGACCGGCTTTGCGCTATATCTATATACACCTGACAAGCGCTACAGCAACGCGAGCGCCTGCACCGGCGGATGCGCCAGCTTCTGGCCTCCGTTCATAGTGAATGGAAGCTACACGCTTGAAGCGCCGGCGGGAGTCAACATCTCCGGGTTCTCGACCATAACGAGGAGCGACGGGAGCAAGCAGCTCGAGTACGAAGGATGGCCCCTCTACTACTTTGCGCAGGACAAGACATCAGGGCAGATAACAGGCAATGGGGATCAAGGAACGTTCTACATAGTCACGCTGCCTTCGCCTGCGGTACCTCCGGTGAGCTCAGGCAAGTGAAAGCACTGCTGCCCTGGAAAAAGTCAGACAAGCAGGGCCTTGCCTGATCAGGCATAGACTATGATCAGGACTATCACGATGAAGGCAGTGAGATGGTTCATGCTTTCCTCTTGCGAGGAGGGCAAATCCCGTGTTCTCGAATGCCATCCTGACAAGCCGGTACGAGAGCACGAATCCGAACCAGACAATCACGGCCGCCTCGA
This sequence comes from Microcaldota archaeon, assembly GCA_964419095.1. GTDB lineage: Archaea > Micrarchaeota > Micrarchaeia > Micrarchaeales > CABMGC01 > JAKAVK01. The sequence continues at coordinate 90,208 of CAYQOG010000001.1, read as the reverse complement.
CTGCATGGATTGCAGTCGCGCTCTGCATGTTTACTATCGCCGCTGCGAGCACGAATGCGGTTATCAGAGATGCTATGCCTGCAAGGACCTCATTCTTTGCCATGCTCTTTTGCAGGTTGACCCGGTGTAGCTGGCCCAGACCTTCCCGAAGATCTTTGGATTGTATCGCGTCATGCCTATTATCATCGACGCAACAGCTGCGATTACCACTCCTATCCAATTCGCCGCTAGATTGAACATGACTAACACGACGTTGCGATGTTATTTAAGCCTTTCACGAATCCTGGCAGGAGGGATCAGGAATCGCCTTTAATAGTTATATAATCGCAATTGGAAGGTACAGCAGGAATAGAGGTTGCCATGTCCGGAAGATTAAGACGATGCGAATGGTCGGGCGCAGACCCGCTCTACATCTCCTATCACGATAGGGAGTGGGGTGTGCCAGTGCACGATGATAGGAAGATATTCGAGTTCCTTGTGCTGGAAGGGGCGCAGGCGGGGCTGAGCTGGTTCACGATACTCAAGAGAAGGGAAGGGTACAGGCGGGCATTCGGCGACTTCAATCCCGCGAAGGTTGCGGGATACGGCAAATCCGATGTCAAGCGCCTATTAAACGATTCAGGAATAGTAAGGAACAGGCTGAAGATAGGATCGGCAATCAGCAACGCGCAGCGGTTCCTTGAGGTGCAGGGGGAGTTCGGGACCTTTGACAGCTATATCTGGAGCTTCGTCAAGGGCAATACGATCAGGAACAGGTGGAAGAGAATGAAGGAGATTCCAGCGAGCAGCGCAGAGTCAGATGCCTTGAGCAAAGACCTCAAGAAAAGGGGCTTCAGCTTCGTGGGCACAACGATATGCTATGCGCACATGCAGGCAACCGGGATGGTCAATGACCATATGACCTACTGCTTCAGGTATAGGGAGCTTTAACTAGCCCGTTCCTACAGTTTGTGCCTGCTGCATTGCGCTTACTTCGGCAGGATCCGCAATCCATTTCAGCGTGTTGTACTCCTTCTTCACGTCTATGCTCCTTAACGGCAGGTTGCCGAGCGGTATTGCGGTGACCTCGCCATAGAGGACCTTGACCCTGTGCCTCTTGAAGTTCTGCTTCGTGTACTGAACCTGCCTCTTGTAAGCGACATCATAGCTGTCGAATATTCCCACGAAGAAGAAGTCATAGCTTCCCACGAGCTGCGATGCGAACGGGAACCTGCACATGATCGGCTCCTTGTCGTCGCTTGTAAGCACTTCCCTCCTTATCCTTGAGGCATCGACCTCGAAGTTTTCAGCCATCACGTATTTGCAGAAGGTGGACATGAGCGTTACGCTGTCCTGCGGCTTCATGACCAGCGTGAATCTCTTTATGTATCCCAATTCCACGAGCTTCTTGAAGTTGTATGCGACCGTATTGAAATGCATGTTCAGCCTTCCTGATATCTCCTTGAATGATATCCTTGCGTCTGTGTTAAGCAGCTTCAGCATCTCCTTGTACTTCTGCGGAATTGCAAGCCTGTCTATCAAGACACTGCGTGCGGGGAAGAAGCCGAGCTGCCTGTGCGCCACGTCAGATGACTGCCAGAGCACGCCGTACTTGGAGAGCGCGATCTGCATGGTCTTGTCCCAGTGCACGTAATCCTGGCTCGTTGTCGCGTTTGCGAATATGAGCATGTCGTATTTGCCGCGCGTGAGCATTACAGTTTGCGGTATATAGTATTTCTCTAACATGGCTATGACTTCCTTGTAATCCGGCTTGTTGATGAATTTGAGCATGATTATGTGCGGATAGTTGAGCCCCAGCATCTCCTCGTCCAATTCTATGGTATACCTTATACCGAGCTCCTGCTCTGCCTTCTTGATTCTCTCCTTGACGGTCCTCCGTGAAACGCCCAGCTTCTTCGAAAGTTCGAGTATGGAGATCCTGGAGTTCTCTGAAAGAGCCCTCAATATCTGCCTTGTGAGGGGGCTCTGCCGCTCGTTAAATTCGCTCCTGAACGACTGAGGGTTGTGCTCCATGTTCTGGTATGAAACAAAAGAGCATTTAAATGTTCCTAAAATTGCTACATGGCAAAATAACAGATATGTGTATTGAAAGTGCCAACTTTTGTAAGATATTTAAGGGTTGAAGGAGAGGTGCTTTCGTGGGCCAATGGATCTAAGGACAAAGGCGTACGCAACGCTTGCGTTTTCAGTGATATCGGGATCTTTCATCCCAATAGTGCTAGCCCTTGCCAGGGGAACCAACATCTTCGAGTTCTTCTTCTTCGTCTACCTGTTTTCTGTGCCTACGGGACTCGCTCTCCTTGCGGTCAAGGGGAAGCTGCATAAACTGCCCGAGCTGCTCAGGAGCAGGAAAACGCTCCTTTACATTTCCGCCACTGCCATTTTGAGCTACCTGCCGCTCGAATTCGGCGTGCTCTACTCGGAGCACTTCCTCACAGTGTCGCTCACAACCGCGATATTCAGGACAAGCCCATTGCTCGTGCTGGCATTCCTGCCGCTCATGCTCCGCGAGAAGCTTACCAAGATGCAGGTGATAGCGCTTGTCTTAGGAGTCGTAGGCCTTTACGTGGGTGTCACAGGAGGAAACCTGCTTGGGCTTTTCAGCAACGCCAACGTTTCAGTCATAATGCTCCTTGTCATGTTCACCTTCGCCTATGCGTTCTCCATAGTCTGCATGAGGAAGTTCATGTTCGATACAGATCTCCTGATTGCCGTGTCTGCAATAGTCATGTTCATCCTCTTCGCGTTCATCTTCACCCTGGAAGGGTTCCCGACCAATTCCATGAGCGTCACCGACTGGCTTGTCATAGTGTTGATGGGCGTATACTTCAACGTGATAAGCTTCTATACTTACTTCATGGCGCTCAAGACGGTCAAGGTGTCCATAACCACCAATGCCTATCTCTTCTCGCCTTTCCTCAGCTTCGTATGGGCATCAGTGCTGCTCGGCGAGGCGATATATCCTTACTACCTTGTGATAGCCGGGCTTGCGGCCCTGGGCATAGCCATACAACGCTTTGACAGGACCGGAGGCTCATATCTCACAAGGAAGGGGAGCACGATAAAGCATACGGTCATGTTCGATGTCACAGGGGTATTCGCAGGGAGTGCCGAGGTTGGCGCGGCTGGCAACATAAGCGGTGGGGAGAGGGTGCTCGCTGTGAAGCTTCACAATGACCATAAGGGAAACTTCGAGAGCTTCATGAGAAGCGGATCCTATGAGAATGTGTACACGGACGCGCATCCGAAATTCGGAAGCGAGTCGAAGTACGTCAAGGAGATAGTAGGGGCTGGGCCGAATGATTTCGTTGTGATGAAGGCGGGCAGGATGGATGACAATGAGGCCTTCTTCGAGAAATTGAATATGAGCATAGATCTGAAGCCACCATCAAAGTAGGCAAGCGTTAATAGATTTGGCTGGTATCTAGAATAGAGCACTATGCCTCACCAAAACGTGCCTGATCTCATAGACGAGCAGATAACCGCGGATTTGAATGGCAGAGGGGTGATAGGTGGGCTTGCAGGCCATGCAAGAGAGCTTGCCGCGGGACCAGTGGCGATGGCGGCAGCAGTAAGGATAAATGAGTCACTGAAAGACGGAGGTACAGTTGTCATCTCCACTGGCTTCTCGATTCCTCCCAAGAATGTTCAGGAAACAGATGGACCTGCAGGAGCTGCGGCTTTGGCAAGGATATTTGGCCTGCTGTATGGATGCAATTCATTGATAGTGACTGAGGAGGAGTCAGTAGGGATAGTCGAGGCTGCGCTTAACGGAGCAGGACAGGACCTGGTCAATTTGGAGAAATTTGGAAAAGGAAGACAAAAGGGAGTTGCCACTGTGATAGGCTTTCCGATTGAGCTGAGAAAGGGAGAGATTGAAGCGAAGAGGATAATCAGGAAGTATAATCCTTCGCTGGTGTTGGCGATAGAGAAGGCAGGCAGGAACAGCAAGGGCGAGTATCACACGATGCGCGGGCTCAACGTAAGCTTGATCCACTCGAAGATAGAGCCGCTGATTGGGGAAGCGGAGAAGGCCGGCATCCTTACAGTAGCAATTGGAGACGGCGGTAACGAGATAGGAATGGGAAATCTCAAGAAAACAGTGGAAAAGATAGTGCCACATGCAAGGGAATGCGAATGTGGATGTGGCGGAGGCATAGCTGCAGATTCGAAGGTAGACATGATTGTCGCAGCCACCGTATCGAATTGGGGGGGCTATGGCGTTGAGGCATGTCTTGCTTTCCTTTCCGGAAAACCTGAGCTTATGCATACTATGGACTCTGAGGAGGCGATGATAGAGATGATGGTCGAGGCAGGAGCCATAGACGGAATCACCGGGCTAAATGTTCCATCGGTCGATGGGCTTCCCATGGGGGTGCAGTTGAGCATGGTGGAGAAACTGAGGAAGCTGATAGAAAAATGATCATGGCACATCTGGAGCCGTAGGTCCCCTTGCCTGCTTCGTCATGTAGTTGTCGAGCCGTATTGCCCTTCCGTATAGATAGACGAACCTTTTGCTCGCCTGGTCGTAGCTTATGCTCGTTATGTGCTCGCTCTTCTTGTTTATTATGTTGAACGGAGGCATCTTGTAGGCGATCTTGTCATCGAGCATAACCCGCTCGTGCTGGTCTATGGCGTCCTTGTCGTCCATCAGCCTGACCTCGAAACCTATGCCCTTCGAGGCAAGCTCGCTCTTGAAGTCGGATACGGAGTTGCTTATATCCGAGTCTAGCATGTCTTTCGAAGTGAGCACCGTGACCTTGGTGAAATTGCCCTTGCTGTCCTCCATGAGCCTGTGCAGGTTTCCAAGCGCTGTGGAATTGAAGTGCTTGTCTATTATCCTCAAGTGCCCATTGAGATTTGCGAAGATGTCATCCTTGAGGCTCATTATGTTCGAGAATGGCGTCGATGGATCCATGGCTATTGTGCGCTTGAGCTTTGTTCCCTTTGACTGGGGATGCGCCCTGCGGGAATATTCAAGGTATATGTCGCATGCGAAGCAGATGACTATTCCTGCATAGGTCACGTCCATGTATACGTTGAGTATGGTTGCGTATGGACCCGAGAATATCAGGTAGAGCAGGAGCACGTATACGGCAACGAGCGCGCCGTGGAATGGGACGTATCTCTCCTGAGAGGCGGTGCCTCTCTCGTTCCTCCTTACAAGCATTATGAATGCGCCCGCAGTGAGCAGCAGGGCCACTAGGAAGAGGACGTATGCTTCAAGTATGTCCTTATGCACTGTCTGCAGCTGCGTGGCCGCCAATGCTACTGATGAAGCAACAGATGAGTTGTCGTTCAGGCTCTGCACGGTTGCCCCTATGCCTATGCCGTAGAATATGGAAAGCTCCTCTACAAGGTATATGGAACCGAAGAGCAGCATTAGGGAACCGAGCACCAGGAAGATTACCGTAAAGTTGTCCCTGGAGCTTGTTTCACCGTTCTTCTCCATGATTTAGGGATTGGCAGTGAAAGTATAATAAGCATATCCGGCTTGCTTGAAAATTACTTGCAGGAGCATTTAAATAGGAGTTCGTGGCATATTATACCAAGCAGAAACAGTAGTAATAGTAGGAATAGGGGCTTTGATAGCCGTCGTAAACTACTTCTTTTGCTTTTTAAGGTGTTAAGTTGAAGGCTTTTTCGGAAATGAACTTAGAGCCATCCATAGTGGAAGCTCTGAAGAGAATAAATTTCATAAACGCGACAGACGTGCAGGAGCAGGTAATACCGCTTGCATTGCAGGGCAAGGACCTGATTGTAAGGGCAAAGACTGGAACGGGGAAGACAGCTGCGTTCTTAGTCCCCATAAAGCAGATGGGAAGGCCGACACGGGAACCGGAGGCCCTGGTGATAGTCCCTACAAGGGAGCTTGCTGTCCAGGTATCGGACATGGCAAGGAAGCTTGGCACGGATCACAGAAGCGTTGCTGTCGTCTACGGAGGCGCATCGATAAACATGCAGATGGACGCTCTGAGAAGAAACCCCAACATAGTCATAGGGACTCCTGGAAGGATAATCGACCTGATGGAAAGGGGAGCGCTTCATGTTGAGAAGCTTAGATTCGTCGTTCTTGACGAAGCGGACACGATGCTAGACATAGGCTTCATAGATGACATTGAAACGATATTGTCAAGGACGCCGAACACCAAGCAGGTGCTCCTGTTCTCTGCGACCATGCCCGACAAGATAGTGCAAGTGGCAAGGAGATACATGCATGATATGCAGATAGTGAAGGTAGGCGCTCCTGACGAACTGACAGTGACAAAGATAAAGCACCTTTATGCTGTTGTTGAAGGAAGACAGAAATTCGGGGCGCTGCTCGCATACATAAAACAGTACAACCCGAAGAAGGCGATAATATTCGCGCAGACCCAGTACGCCGCCAGCGCGATACACGATGCACTGAGGGAGCAGGGCCAGGATGCAATCCTACTCCACGGAGGGCTTACGCAGGCAAAGAGAGAGCATTCATTAAGGCAGTTCAAGGGAGGCTCAAAGTTTCTCATAGCTACCAACGTTGCGGCAAGAGGGATAGACATATTTGGCGTTTCAGATGTAATAAATTTTGACGTGCCTGACGATCCCCATACGTACGTTCACAGGGTGGGAAGGTCCGCAAGAATGGATGCATCAGGAAGGGCATTCACAATAACAGTTGCAGATGAGAGGGAAGCTGTGAAGGACATAGAGTATATTGCAAGGATACACATGGAGAGGATCACGCTTGACACTTCCCCTTACAGGGACATAAGGGTCTTTGGAGGAAGAGGAGGGCACCGCGACTTCAGGCGCGGGGGAGGCGGAGGCGGCTTCAGCAGGGGCGGAGGGCACTATGGAGGAGGCCACGACAACCGTCATGATAATAGGCACGGAGGAAGCGGAGGCGGCGGTGGAGGGACCCATAGAGATCGCAGGAACAGGAGAGAAGGAGGCTCACGCGTCTATTACCTTGACAAGGGCAGCTCGGGAGATTCGCGCGCAAGGTAAATTCTTATGAAATTAAGGGAAAGGTCAAAATGGGCTGACAAGGCCTATAGGACCGCGGGCTTTCTGGGCACTGCAGGTAATTCCACAAATAGGACTGATTCTGGAAAAGAAGCAAGGCCAAGAGCCTCTTGGATGGACGCTACATATGAGGTATTTGACGGTGAGAATGCAAGACTGTCATCGCTTAGGCGCAATAATAAAGATTAGCTTTTGTTCCAACCGCTTCGGGCAGTGAAATCCTTCAGTTCGTCTAGCAGTTCTATCCCATGATGCTTCTTTTTCATGCCCCCGATCAGCTTGACTATCTTCGAAACCGCAGTTCTGTCATCCATTATCTCAATTACATGATCGTAGTTGCTTTCCGCGCTTATTCCGCAGTAGTCAAGCGCCTCCGATACTATATTCTCCTTTATCTTCTTGGAATCATACTTTCTTGCCTTAAGTCTCTTTTCAAGCACTGCGAGATGCTGTCGTATTACTACGGCCACTGCGTTCTTTATCGGTATGTCGCAGAGCAGGTGTCCCTCTACTATTACAATTCCTTTTCCGCTGCCATTTATTTCCTTTTGGATATCTGCCTTCAGCTTCCTCATGTTTGCTACCATTGCGCCGTCCTTTGCATAGGATGAGAAAAGCCGCCTTGATTTTATCATCTCATTCGCATGTATGACAATCGAGCCGTTGACGCGCTTCGCTACCTTATTTGCTATGGTGGTCTTCCCGCTTCCAGGCGTCCCAGTTATCACTATTACCTTCATCTACTCAGTTACTTCCCGAGGCTCAGCTTTATCTGCTGGTATGCAGCGTCGATAAGTCCGTCTATCTGCGTGTTGAGGCCGTCTATCTGGGTTATTATGCTATCCGGAAGGTAGATTGAGACGATGTAGTCCCTCTGCCCTGAGAAAATCCATGAGCCTATCGTGTATTTGCCGTACGTTGTCGAGATATTGCCCACATAATTCGATACGTTGATGAGCTTGGTCACCAATCCGTCTGTTGCATTGTTGAACTGGTTTATGGTTATCTCCTCCCTGTTGTCGGGATTGAAGTCAATGTCATAGGGCCTTATGTAAGGCACCCTGGACAGTGATGCCTTGGTCGCTATGGCTTCTTCCATTCGGGTATACAATGTGTCGGCATCCTCAAGCGCCTTGCTGAATGCGCCCTGCTCATCGGCAAGGGAGTCGCGCATGCCGTTGAAGTAGTCATCGACATTCGCCTTTATCTTGTCTATAGTGGTGAGAACGTCCTTTGTCTCTACGTACTTATCAGGATTGAGGAGCAAGTCCCTCAGGCTCATCGAATATTGTTTTGATATCGACTTGTCTATGTTAGTGATGAACGTGTCCGTCTGGTCGTCCCAAGGCAATTCGTTGTCAGTAGCTTCAGCCATAAATCCACAGGTATGACTAGGCTCTTGCAAGATTTAAAGGTTTCGCAGATTCAGGCCAAGCGAATTTAAATGAGCGCGTCTCATGCATAATCATGAGAAATGCGGTTATCCTTCACGGAAGCAGCGAAACGCCGAAATCGTACTGGTATCCGGGCATAAGGAGATTCCTGGAGCACCATGGATACGTTGTCTGGGCTCCGCAGCTTCCAAGGCCCGATGCCCCCGACCTCAAGTTCCAGCTGCCTTTCGTGCTTAAAGGGCATCACTTCAATGAGGACACGGTGATAGTTGCGCATTCCGCAGGCTGCCCGCTTGCATTGAGCGTGCTTGAGAACCTCGATGTGAGGATAGACAAGGCGATCCTGGTCTCAGGATATGCAAGACGCTTCACTAAAATGAAAACTCCCCAACTAAGGAAGGAGGAGAAGGACGCTGCTCCGATAGTGCAATCGAAATACGACTGGATGAGGATCAAGGGCAATGTGCGCAGCATCACTTTCATAAACTCGGACAACGATCCCTGGGGATGCGACGACAAAGAAGGGGATTATATGTTCAGGCACCTTGGCGGCACATTGATACTGAGGCACGGGGAGAGCCACATGGGCACAACATACTTCAACCAGCCTTACGAAGAGTTTCCGCTGCTGGAAAAGCTGCTGCTTCTCTAGTCTCACTTTATCTGAAGGTCAGGGTAGAGCGGAAACTTGCTGCACAGCTCAAGAACTTTTGCCCTCACTTCCGCAAGTTTCCTGTTTTCGTTTATCTCGTTTCTGAAAGCCTTCAGGTAATCCATCCTTTGCGCCTTGTCTTCAGGGAGCCTGTAGTCCTTCACTGCAAATATAACTTCCGAGATTAGCTTGCCTATCTGTTTCATTTCCTCTTCCTTCATTCCCCTCGTGGTTAGGGCTGGAGTTCCAAGCCTTATGCCGCTGGGATAGAAAGGCGACGAGGGCTCTCCAGGCACCGTATTCTTGTTCGTCGTTATTCCCGCAACGTCAAGGGCTTCCTGGCCGAAAACCCCGAGTCCTACCCCGAAAGGCGTAAGGTCTATGAGCAGAAGATGCGTGTCAGTGCCGTCGGTAACGAGCTTTATACCGTTTTTCATCAACGAGTCTGCAAGTGCCTTGGCGTTCTTTACTATCTGGCTTGCATAATCCTTGAATTCCGGCCTGGCAGCTTCCAGCAGCGCGACGGCTATTGCAGCTGTTGTATGATTGTGAGGACCCCCCTGCATTCCTGGAATTATGGTCTTGTCAACCTTCTTGCCGAGGTCGGGATCCTTCTGCGTTCCTTTCTCCGTCACCATTATCATCGCCCCTCTTGGCCCCCTTAGCGTCTTGTGCGTGGTGGTTGTGACAATGTGCACGTAAGGCACCGGACTCTTGTGCGCTCCACCGACCACAAGTCCTGAGATGTGCGAAATGTCTGCCGCGAGATATGCGCCGCATGAGTCGGCAATCTTTGAAAACTCCTCAAATGGGAATTCGCGCGGATAAGCGGTGAATCCGACCCATATGAGCTTTGGCTTGTTCTCCGCAACAAGTTTCCTGAGCTCATCAAAATCTATGGTTCCTGCCTTGTTCACATGGTACTGCACGCTCTTGTACATGTGGCCCGCGTTTCCGGTCATGCTCATCTCCGATCCGTGAGTGAGGTGGCCACCGTCAGTGAGCGCCAATCCCATAACCACGTCGCCGATGCTGCACGTCGCAAAATAGACGGCCATGTTTGCCGGTGAACCGGAATAGGGCTGGACGTTTGCATACGGCACTCCGAAGAGCTTCTTTGCGCGTTCTATCGCAGTCGTCTCTATCTCATCTATTATCTGATTGCCGCCGTAGTATCTCTTCTTCGGGTACCCTTCCGAGTACTTGTTCGTGAGTATGGAGCCCATTGCCTGCATTACCGCGATGCTCGTGAAGTTCTCCGAAGGTATCATCTCGAGGCCGTCCCTCTGCCTCTTCAGTTCCTCTTTTATGTATCCCAGCGTTTCAGGATCGGTCTCCCTGAGACTCTCGAACCATTCCATAGAAAATACCTCAGCAGGTATTTGCTCGCAAGAAGCTATAAGCCTATTGCCAAATCGAATATCTCTATATAAAGATTGTTTGAGATATCTAACTATGGAAGGAGCAGAAGCGTCGCTTGAATTTGCCTACAAGTATCCTTTCTCCAAAGAGGCGAAGGAATACGTAGCGAGACTAGCCCCCCGATTCGACTCTGCCATGATGGAGATGGGAAAGTCGAGGCTTGAGCATGCCCTTGTCAGATCCAGGATTGATTATTCGACTAGCAAACTCAAGGAAGTGAGGCACAAGTCCATTCTAAGCTACATATACGCGAGGATGCTCGTCAGCGCGCTTAACAGCAAGATAGCCGTTGACAGGTACGTGCGTGCAGAGGCGAGGCGCTGCGGCGAGGCGCTGCGGGAGGAATCAGATGGGAACATAATCAGGCTGGCAAAGGAACTGGGGGTCGATATCTCCTATGACAATGGATTCTCGATGCATTTCAGCGGTTTCCTGAAGCTCTCGCCGAAGACTCCAGAGTATGCGCTGGCACGTCAGGACTTGGGCAAGGGCATGGTCTCTATGCAGAAGTACAAAGCCGCTGGAATAATCGAGAGTGCGATAAAGGCGGAGGTCTCAAAGGGATTGCCGATACCTGCAAAGGAGCTGCCGCGTGAAGTAGTACTCTATTCCAAAGGAATCAAGGTGCCGGTGCCGAAGATCAGCATAAAGGCGGATGAAAGGAGATATGACTGGATAGCTAAGCTGCTCGCGACTCCAATTGCAGATGTGAGGCATAGGGTAGTCAACCTGGTACTCGCGCCTTACCTTGTGAACGTGAAGGGCATGAGCGAGGATGACGCCGTGAAGGCCATAGCAGACTACATAGAGAGATGCAAGCAGATAGATCCGACCACGCGTGTCAATGAGAGCTACATAAGATATCAGTGCAGGTACGCTAAGGCTAGGGGATCGCGGCCTCTTTCCTATGACAAGGCAGCGGAGCTCCTCAGGGGAGTCATCTCCTTATGAATGAACGGAATATGAGGTCAAGTTTATAAGATGGGCTACGTAACAATATTGCAAATATAGTGAGATGAGACAATGGCAAGAACTTTTGTGAAGTACATGACACCTGGCATATTCGTTATGCCTAGGGAAGCGATGATTGGCCCCTCAGGCCAGCCTGACCTTGCGGTGGCGGTTTCGGAGATGCCATTCGGAGGCAAGGGTTTCCATATCATAGAAGGCGAGACAGCCGGCACCGGAAAGAACGTGGCGAGCGTCTACCTGCTTCGGGACAAAACCCTGATGGAGGTACGCAGGGATGGCATCAACGTTTCTGTAACGCACTGGGAGTACGACAACAACGAGGAGAAAGTCTACAAGCAGGAGAAGGCATAGGCTCTAGGAGAGCATCAGCAGTATCAGGTTGCCGAAGAGCAGAGAGACCACAACACCTATGAGCGTAAATAGCGCGAGAGGTATGGCGTTCTTGTAGACCGGTATCTTCCGATTTATTTTCCTTATGTCGGATATCAGCTGCGCAGTTACAAGCCTACCGAAGCGCTTTGACTTGTTCTTGAAGTATGAGAGCTCTGAGTGGCTCATCATGTTTACCGCTATCATGTCCCCGTCTTCCAATTCCTTGGGGTAGACATGTAGCGACATTCCCTCATATATCGCGTTCTTGTAGATTATTATGACCGCAGAGGGTATAGCAACAAGGAGCAGCAGGGTCGATGGTAGGATGAAATGGCCCACTATCAGGTTCACCGCGGCTATGAGGAGCACATACGCTGCAAGAAGCGCAATCCCCAACCATGCGCCCTTCCTGTCCACGCTTATCCTGCCCAGTTTTTTCTTTGCCTTGGTTATGTAGTATATAGGGGTAAAGAGCACAGTGGCGTATCCCGTTGCTATGAAAACGGAGAGGATGAATGGAAATGGGAGCTGGGGTATGTTCGTGAGGAAGGGCATTAGCTGCACAGGGAATACGAGGCTTATGAAAACGAATTCGTAGAGGTCTCCCGCGCCCAGTATGCCCATCTTGTAGGTGATGTAGCCTATTCCAGAGAGTATCGCCGCATACAGCAGGCTCAGCTCAATCGTATGCATGTCATAGGTCAATGTCATTATTATCCCGACAGCGATCGTGGCGTATGCGAATATGTTCGGTAAACTGCGCCTGTTGAAGACGTCGAACATGGCGTAGGCAGTGGTTATGAAAATGAGGATCAGCAGCCGGAGCATATCGATTAGCAATGACTCACTCTTCAATTTCATCTCGTCAGGTTTAATAGCTTTGCTTCTCCCGATTCTTCAGTGTGCAAATGGCTGCGTCGGATTTACGACGTCATTACAATATTGCAGAATGCCGTTTTGGACAAAAGGTTTAAATATCTACCTGATGCTTAGAGAATCAGTAGGAAGTATAGGCTGTAAAAATGACGACAAACCAAAGGCAGCATTTGTGGGCAGGAATGCCAATGCCAGTGGTAACGTCAGGAACTATAGCCACGGACGTATGCAATAATAAGTATTGCAATATGTCCGCTGCATAAAGTCTCTCAAAGCTCTTTTTTCTGGTGGTGCTTTATGCAAGTGGACAAAAAACAATATAGCGAAGACTCTGGGCGAATCAGGCTTAGCGAGAAGGAGGTTGTGCTCCTCGCTGAGATCGGGCTGAACCAGATACCTACGGCAACGGAGTTCGTGGAATACGCTTCAGCGGCCTACGGAATGTCGCAGAGCGGCATCTGGTACACGCTCAAGAAGCTCAAGGAGAAGGGAATACTCAGCTTCACGGAGAAGGGTGATGAGTACAGGCCATTAGCGCTTACAGAGGGTGGGATGAAGTTACTGAGGGGCAGCATGATGCCAGTAGGCGGGGTGAATCGGGATGTGAGTGGGATAGCACAGATACATGCGTGATGTCGTGCCCGTGTGGAGGGGATGGGGGCACGCTCATCCGCATACTTTTCAGCGTTAAGGCTTGCCTGCAGGCACTTGCTTTTTTGCGCCCTCTATGGCATTCTCTAGGTCGTCCTCAAGGTCCCCCACAGTAGAAGTGTTTGATATTACGTAATCGGCGCTCTTTATCAGTACCATGACTCCGTGCTTCTCCTCCTTCTTTGCGGAGAGGAACCCTCTCTTTTCACGTGTATTCAGCCAGATGAAGTCCTTAAGGGTCTTTGGATCCTCGGGCTTTGCCCGGTTCTGGAGCCTCTTGAAACGTGTGTTAAGCGGGGAGGTTATCGCAATTACTACAATGTCCTTCATGTGCTTCCTGAAATAGTCCATCTCGTAGGTGCTCCTCACTCCCATTATGACTATGTCTTCTTTTGATCCCTTGACGAGCCTGTATGCGTGCTTTGCGTAGATGTCTTTTCCGTATTTGAGCCTGAGATTCTTTGTGAACTCCCTTGTCGCCTTTGGGTCATTGCGGGGTATTTTGTATTTTCTCAGCAGGTCCCTCCATATGTCTCCGAGTTCTATTACCTTGAAGCCGTCCTCGCGGAGCAGTTGCGCTGCAGTGCTTTTCCCTGAACCTGGCAGACCTACAATCACTAATATCATAAAATCATCTCACCCTGCTCCCTTCCTGTATGTCCTTGTCAACGGTAAGCAGCGAAAGCGTCTCCATGTCATCTCCTGCAGCGAGTACCATCCCGTAGGATTCCTCCCCTGCTATGACCTTCGGATCCAGGTTCACTATGCACACTACCTTCTTGTCCTTCAGCTCCTCCTTAGGATACCTTGCCTTTATCCCGGCTATTATCGTCCTCTGGCCTATCTCCTGGCCGAAATCGATAAGCAGCTTGTACATAGGCTTTCTTGCCTTCTCATGGTCCTCTATCTGGAGAATCTTCCCTACCCTTATGTCGAGCTTGGCGAATTCCTCGAACGTAACCATGAAACCGTATTTAAGATTGAGCAATTCATTATATATTCATGAGGGTCTTCGCTGCGATTGAGATGCCAGATGAGGTAAAGAAGAGGATTCTTGATGCATCGAAGTACTTTGCTTTCAGGGATGTCACTACTGTGAATGGGAGTGCTTTGCACATAACTCTGCAGTTTTTTGGAGAGATAGAAGAGAAGGAGGTCGCACGTATAACCGCAGCGATGGATTCGCTGAGGACAGGAAAGTTCGAAGTTACGCTCCATGGCATCGGTTTCTTCAAGCCAGAGCGGATTCGCGTTGTGTATGTTGGCGTGAGTGTTGGAGCTGATAGGATCACGCGTCTGCATAATGCCCTCCTGAAAGGGCTCAACATAAAGGAAGAAGAGAGGTTTGTGCCCCACGCAACGATAGCAAGGGTCAGGGGCATGAGGGACAGACGCGCCTTCACGGAGCTCGCTACAGAATATGAGGATTTTGACTTCGGGACCTTTTCGGTTGACTCGATAACTTTGAAAAAGAGCACTCTCGCTTCCGATGGTCCTGCATACGAGGAGCTACACAAAAGCGAGCTCTGACCTTTTCTGCGCAAAGTCTCCGGCAGAATTGTTGTTTATCAGCTCGGCAGGGCCGTAATGCCTGTTTTCGGTAAGCAGGTCATAGCTTGCCCCGGTCTTCAGGTCCAGTGCTATGTGGCGCACCTCGTTGCCGAATAGGTCGAGTTCCATCAGCCTGCCTGGAACATGCGTCCTTATCTTGTCAACGGCCCCTTGGGTTGCGGGATCGATGCCCTGCATCCCGATTATCCTTATCTCGATGTTCTTCATGCCCTTCTTCTTTATCTCAGCTGTTATCTTGCTTGTCGCATTCTCGGTAAGCTGCTGCGTTATGCGCATAGCGATTGCGTTCCTCTTGTTGACATCGTATATGGAGATGAGCATGTCGTAGGTTATCTGCTTTGCGAGTATGTAGCGCGCGCTTTCGGAGAATGAGACGGAAATCGCCTTGTTGAGCTCCAGTTCCATTGCCGCATCCCGGACCATCACGAGCGAGGTATGATGCCTGTTGCCCGTCTTAAGGACCAGCCGCGACTTGCCGAGATTCTGGTTCTTTGCTTCCCTTCCATATGCCGGCCAAAGGTCCATGCGCTCACGGATATGATACACGGGGCATGCTTAAATACCATTTGCCTTTCCCTTTCCAGATAGGAATAAATATGCAGGTATTGTAGTAGCTGGTATGCCGATCAAGGTTACCAAGAAGATAAGGGACGTGATAAAAAGGGACAAGAGGGTGATGCTGACGACGACACGCGAGCCCTATCCCCTGGTTGTCGAGAGCGCGGATGGCGCTTACATATATGACATTTCGGGCAACAAGTTCATCGACTTCACCTCGTTCATAGACGTCTTCAATTTCGGAAACAATGAGAACAGACTCGTGAAGAACGCGATAAAGAGGCAGGTTGAGAGGATAACGCATGCGGCTTTCACGGATTTCTATGCGGAGCGGCCGGTGAGATTCGCGGAAAACCTGCTCACGATGTTCCCGAAAGGATTTGGCAGGCTCTTTTTCTCCAATTCAGGCACCGAGGCGAACGAGGCGGCGCTCAAGTTCTCAAAACTATTCACAAAAAGACAGTATGTCCTTGCATTCTACAACTCATTTCATGGGCGCACCTATGGATCCCTCTCGATGACGTCCTCGAAGGTCTCGCAGAGGAGCCATTTCGGCCCGTTCAACTCGGTGGTTCATGCTCCATACGCCTACTGCTACAGATGCCCTTTCGGCAAGGAGTATCCATCCTGCGGGATGGAGTGCGTGGACTACATCAAGAAGTATACGCTGGCCAAGGATGTAGCGCCCAAGGAGGTGGCTGCGATTTTCATGGAACCGGTGCAGGGCGAAGGAGGCTACATAGTCCCTCCAAAGGAGTTTGTAAAGGGCGTCAGGGAGATAGCATCCGACAACGGAATCCTTCTTGTCGATGACGAGGTGCAGGCAGGGTATATGAGAACAGGTAAATTCCTTGCGCTTAGCAATTTCAAGGTCGAGGCGGACATCTATACCATGGCAAAAGCCATAGGAGGAGGGCTGCCGATGGGAGCGACGATTACGCGAAGCTCGCTGGGTGACATACCGGCGGGGGCGCATTCAAATACTTTTGGAGGGAACATGGCCGCGGTAGCAGGGGCTGAAGCGCTTCTCCTCTACGTCAAGAGGAACATGAAACGCTTTGAGAATGATGCGCTTGCCAAAGGAAAGTTTGCAATGAAGAGGCTCAGCGAGATGAAGGAGCGATATGAGCTTGTAGGAGATGTGAGAGGACTGGGGCTCATGGTTGGAGTGGAGCTTGTAAAGGACAAGAAGACCAAGGAGCCTGCGGCGGCAGAGAGGGAAGAGATACTCAAGCTGTGCTTCTACAAGGGGCTTGTGCTCCTTCCCGCAGGCGAATCCACGATAAGGATAATACCAGCACTGACGATACCGCAATCCACATTGGAAAAAGGGCTTGACATACTGGAGGATGCCATAAAGACAGTGAATTCAAGGAGATACCGCAAGTCAGGATAGCGTTAATAAACTTATTGGAAGCAGTTTAATGGTGTCTATATGAACGTAGTGAAAGTCGTACTGGAAATACTGGTGGTGATAGTGATAATCGCTGTCTTCTTCAGCATAGTATTCCCGGCGTTGTGCAGCGCAGGAGTCGGGCTCCTCTGCGGATTATAAACAAGGCAGGCTTTGGCAATTTAGCCATGGTGCGCTGGACTTGTAGAAAATATTTATAAATAGCTTTAGCTCAGAGAGATTCATGCGACCAGTGGCGAGGGAATTCCTTGACCAGGTATGGAACAGGAGGATGAGTCGGCAGGAGTTCACGGAGGTGGTCGGCAGGACGTTCAGGCACATCGATCTTGATATAGAAATGGAAGCGACCGTGCAGATGCTTTACAGGGATGGAACTGCGCTCCATGAGCACATGGAGAAGCTCAGGGAGGGTGAAGGCAGTCCTGCCGCTGCAAACGCGAGGCTTGGGCAGGTAGAGCAACTGGAATGCTCATTTACTAGCGAGGTTAAGGCGCTTGACGAACTGGATGCTCGGCTGGAAGGCATAAAGATGAATGCGTATTCAGAGATACACAGTAACATGATGGTTGGCATACTAAGCGGGAATGCGCCAAGCGCTCTTGAGCATTTTAGAGTGGCACCGTGGGTAAGGGGCATTAGTACCCAGCCATGAAAAGCAATACGGTTAGAAGTACTTTGTAAGGCTGAACTGGCCCTCTGTCGCAGTCAGATCGAGCTCGTCCTTTCCGAAGATCGTGTCTATCTCGTCCTTGACCAGTGAGAGCCTCTGCTTTATGTATGCGTCAAGGTCATATCTGTCTGCGAGGGCTATCGCCATCTGGAGATATTTCTCTATCCCTCCCTTGGATATGGTGAGAAGGAGCTTTCCCCCGTCCCTGGTGCACTTGCCGGAGAGTGGCACTCTCCTGAACTTGGCGTTGCATGACGAGCACCTGAAGGTCTGCCTTGAGAAAGAGTGCAGATTGCCTATCAGGTCTGGCATGAAGTGGCTCGATATCACTCTCCTTGCTGCGTCCCTCTTGTTAACGGCATAGATCCTGTCCATTATGTTGAACTCCGCATCGACTTTCTCCTGCATTGTCTTGAGCTCAGCGTAAAGGCTCCTTCTCGGAGATGCAGAGACTGCGGTTGCTGATGATCCATGCGTGAAGTTTATGTCGTAGTATACGCTCTTATCGCGCAACCTGTTCTCCACGAGCTCAAGCTCGGCCTCTGAAGGCGATGCATAATCGTAGGTCTTGTTGTAGAATGAGAGAGGGTAAGCCTTTACAACCTCCATGGCGTGGACTTCGTCGTCAACCTCGTCAGGCTTTACATTCAGGGTCAATATCAGCGGCGTATCCATGGTCCCTCCCACGCTCTGGGGAAGGTAGTCCTTTGAGAAGTTTATCAGCGCGTCCATCAGCAGCATTGTCGTGTCCTCGTCTCCGTCGCAGTTCCTTCTCCTTGCGGATATTATGTAGGGATGCGCGAATCCTACATTCGCAGATGTAAATCCTATTATCCTGTTGAGCACTCCGCACGAGGTGTGCGGCGAGAGTGATATAACCAAAGCCCCTATCATGTCCTGGGCATATACGGCGTTGTAGAATCGGGGCAGCTTGTAGAACCTTTCGAGCAGGTCGTCGGTGAACTTTGCTATCTGCAGCATGTTCTCGAGGCCCCTCTTGTTGAGCACCACGTCCTGATGGCGCATCTCCACCAGTTGGCCTGTATCGGTCAATTCGTTCCCAAGATAATCCTTTGTGTACCCGAGGCTGCGCAGCTTCTCCACGCCCACTCCTATCTCTGACGGGTAGAAGTGCGTAAGAGGCGCATCTGTAGCGTCGAAACGCGCGGTGCCGTCCTTAAACATGTGGACGTGGTACATTGACCTGAGTATTCCCTTCTCCAATGGTTCTGCTATTCTTCCCTCGTTGGTTAGGCCTTTGACGCCTTTTATCAGGTCAGGCATCTTCGAGACCCGGAGCGTCTTCAGCGCGTTTGATACCATTTTCGCGAGGTTGACATCGCGCTCTTCATAGACTGTGGGCGTAGTTCCGCAGTTCTCGCATTTATCGCTTGAGGTGATCCTTCCGCAGCCCGGGCATTTGCTCTCTATGTAGGCGCGCTTGGCGCAATCGTAGCAGTACCTTGTCTCTATGATCAGCTTGCAGCCCGGGCACCTGTACCTTGCTATTTCGGATTTTAGCCCCGACTTGAACTTCTTTGCATCGATGGCATATGCAGAGGATACATTCCTGTCCTTTCCGCCGTAATAGCCTATCGGGAAGAGGACGTTGGGCGAGGGTTTCATCAATCGCTCTCGCGCTTTCTCCGGCCTTCCTATCCTTGCGCCTATGAATGTGGATCTTTTCATTACCGCGAATGGGGCTATGCTGTTTACCAGGGCTATTGTGTCGGTTGCAGGAGATGAGAACTTGTCCAGAACAAGTTCGTTGACATTTATGGTGCCTTCCTTTCCCGAAACGAAACCGAGGCATGAAAGAAGCGCCTGCGCATAATCCTTCTTGATCGAAACTGTGCCATCTGCATAATCGTGAGGCACGCACATCAGCTCAAGAGCCCTCTTTGAGTCGGCTGCAAGACCCATCTGAAGCAGATCGACTTTCGAGAGCCTATCCGCGGTAATCTTGCCGCTCCTGATTATCGCAAGGGTTATCTCAGCAAGGGTCTCTTTGCTTGCAGCCTGGAACTCGAAGAGGAATTTGGGATGCATAGGCACTCCGTACTCCAAGGAAATTTCGTATGCTTCCTCGAATGTTATCTGCTGGTGATCCGTATTCTTTGAATACCCTTTCTCGGCCAGCTGCGCGGACCACAATTCCTCCACATAGCTCGTGGGCTGGAGCGGAGTGTTGGATTTTCTGAAATCGCCGTATGTGACGAGTATGTCGCCCAGCGATATTATTTCCTCTACTTCATCCTTTATCTTGTTGGCCGTCTCAGCGTCGTTTACACGCATCGCACTGCCATTTCTCAATTTCACGAATGGACCTTCTATAGAGTCCACTGGCAGTGCCACGCATCCCTTTCCAGGCATCTCGATCTTCATCTGCGTTCCAGTCGCTATGAAACCCATTGTGAGTATCATGGTCGCAGGGCTGACGCCCTTTGCCGCTATGCCGGTGAACCTGCTCCTTCCGTAGCGCAATCTGAATCCCCCCATGTATCCAGGGTAGGCGAGGATAGGCCTGCCTGCCGCCAAATCATCGAGGAATAAGCTGGTGTTCTTGTTGCTTTCGACTTTTTTCACTTCGACCTTGATTATCTTGTTGAGCCAGTCCCAATCCAGCCCGAAAGCCTTGACTTCCTTGAGCACCTTCTTTGCCTTCTGCGCTATTCCTTCGCACACAACCAGCGAAATTCCTCCCCTGACCCTATTTGTGATTGCGACTTCCTTTCCATCAAGCTCCAGCCGCGTCAGGTTTCCGTGTATTGCTACCTCTATTTTTTCAGTTGGGACTCCGTCTATGCATATGGGGCAGTTGCTAGCTATCACCCTTATATCATCATCACTTGGGCGGTATTGAAGCCTTGCGGCCCTTGTGTGATAAAGTTCTGCCTCCTCCACATAGCGCTCGATGTCGTCCATGGTCGGTTTGTATGGGCCTATGCTGAAGAATCGGCGCGCATAATCTGCAAGCGCTACAGACAGAGCTGCTGCGGTTCCACCTGCTCCCCTTATAGGCCCTGCATAGACCACCGCCACATATTCAGTCCCGTCTCCGTTCTTGTAGCCCCTTACGGCTTGTATGCCTTCAGTTGGGGCCACGAGTATGCCTTCAGTCAATATCGCACTGCCCACCCTCACGGCAGTCTCGATCCTCTTGAACTTGTCGTTCTTCTCTGATTGGGGGTCTGTGCACATCTCCTTGACAACGCTGAAGGCGAGCTTGCTTCTCGACTGGCCGGTGAAATTTCTCCTTATCACCTCTGCGATGCCGTCTATTGCAGTAAGCCCTTCAACCCTGCTGGCGAGATCAGGCGCCGGCTTTATCTCCACGTATTCTTTCGGGTCGAATCCCTTGGCTCTGGCTTTGTTCGCGAGCCCATACGCTACTGAGAACTCGTCAGAGAGCGCCTTGAAGTATTCATCGTTGTCCATTTTGATCATTCAGTTCGTGTTGAAGTCGACAGCGGACAGTATCATGCTCTTCGTTTCATAGACGGGCAGCATCGCCGGCGAGGGGAGATGCCCAAGTTTCACCTGGTATGCCGTTCGCGCCTGCCAAGTGCCGCTGTTCACTATCAATGTCCCATGGTAATCCGAATAGCCGTTCTTGTGGACATGGCCCATATGCAGTATGTCGGGCACCTCGTCTATCACCATGTGGTCGCGTTTCGAAGGCACAATCGGGTTGTCGCCGTAGATTGGAGAGAGGTGCCTCCTCTTAAGAACTTCTGTCATTGCCCCTTCAGGATGGCTGTAGCTGCATCCGTTGATGCCCTGTATTATCGAATCGAGCGATGTGCCGTGATACCCCAATATCTTAAGCCCGTTTACAGTGACGTAGCCAGGATCAGATACGAAGTGTATGTTGCTCCTCCTGAATTTTCCTATAAGCTCCTCTCCGAGTGGGGGCTGGGGCTCGGCCCTTCTCACCGCGTCATGATTGCCGGGGAGCAGGAATACGTGTATGTAATCAGGTATGGCAGACATGTAGTCGAGCAGCACTGAATACTGCTCGTATATGTCAGTTATCGCCAATTCCTTGTCCTGGTTTGGGTATACGCCTATTCCGTCCACAAGGTCTCCGGCTGCAATGACATACTTCACCTTTCCGGCCAACTCCTTGTTGTAGTCAAGGTCTCCATTGAGCCATGAGAGGAATTTGCCGAACTGTTTCTCCTGGAAGAGCTTGCTTCCCACATGTATGTCAGAGAGGAATGCTATTGCAAGGTCGTCTTCCGTGGCTTTTCTCGATCTTATTGGTATGTCCGGCCATAGGATAGTGTTTGCTATTATGAAAGGTCCGGATATCTTCCCCCTTATCGCTATTGTCTCGTCGGATACTATTTTCTTTGAAGATTCGAACAGGTCTATCTGGTCCCTGCTGCTCTCCTTCGATGGCTTGATGAAAAGGATCTTTGCAGTGCCGGTCTCATCCTCTATCGTGAGGAGCAGGTGCCCGTTCTTCGTTATTATCTTGTCGTAGACCATGCCCAGTACGCTGACCTCCCTTCCTGACGTGTACTGCTTTACGCTGTCTATGCTGTTCAGCATGCTGCCGAGGCTTGTCCCCCTCGAATTGCCGAAGAATTCGCGCATCTTCCTGAACCGGTCGTTGAAATAATCGGTGAATACGCCCACATTCGATGATGCCATGTCTATTTCCACGCTCCTTATCCTGTAATCGGCCTCAACATCCTTGGCTGCGGGCTTGTAGCCGCTTGGGCGTATCACTTCAACTTGTATGGGAGCCTTTTCAACCGGCACTGCGCCAGTTATCTCCTTCAGCGTTTTGGCATCGAGCAGTTTTGCCCCTTCCTTTCCCTCAAAATGAGATACTATCTGTCCCGCAAGCGCCTCTATGTCGAATCCTTTGAGGTCTTCGTCGGTTATGTCGGAGCTGATTATTACCTTGCCACTAAGCCTGTTTGCAAGGTCCACAACTAGTATAGCATCAGTCACATCCTCACCTCTTCCGCCAGGAAAGCGGGAGTTTTGACGCTCCCGAGAGTTTGCAGGAATACATTGGTGCTATTGGTATATAATGCTTAAGACATCAGGCCGGAGAATTTGATACGGACTCACTTTATCTTCGAGGCCTCGACTTCCAGGGCCTTCGCAAGATCGCTCTTGCTCGACGGATCTATCTTCTCCGCAAGGAACTCGAGGTGCTTTATGTTGGACTTCCTCTGCTTGAGCCTCGTTGAGGTGACAATGCTGACGTAATTGGCGTCTATAACCTTCGTTATCACTGCCTTGTTGCCCGCGTCCCTTCCGTTCTTCTTTATGCATACTCTTCCTACTTCTACAAGTGCCATTCAAATCATCTCAATTGTTTTTAGCGTCGATTATGTTGAGCTTCTTCAGCTTCTCAAGTATCAATTCCGCGACCTTTTCAGCAGGTATGCTGTTCGTCTCCACCACCATGTCGAAGGGCACCTTGTCCCTTCCGAACTCCATGTTGTAGAGCTTCTTGTAGAGCTTGTAATTCTCGTCATCCCTTATCTTCGTCGTCTTGAGCGTTTCCTGTATGTTGGTTCTGTCCCTCTTTGACATTCTTTCCGCCCTGTTCTTCTCTCCGGCGTCGAGCCAGATCTTGAAGCCGTCCTTCGAGAGCCACGGCGCGGTGTAGCTTGTTATTATGATGTTACCCCGGTCTATTCTCTTTGCGAGTCTCGCATCGACTTCCTTGTCGAAGTCCGGATTCGTCTCCCTTTCCCTGAGGAACTTTATGCCGTCTGCGGTGTCCCACCAGTTCTCTCCCCCCGGCTTGTAGCCGCGGTCCACTGCCATTTCCTTCAGAATCTCCCCTCCGCCTATTACTGGAAGGTTGAGCTTCTTCCCCAGTATGCCTGCTACTGTGGTCTTGCCTGCAGCGGGCATGCCTGATATGATTATGGCCTTCATGCGCTCGTCTCAATCAGTGTGAGATCATCTGAAGCACGTAGTTCCTCTGGGTTATGCCTATGTCATTGAGGCGCATCTCCCCGTGCTCTATTCTGCTGGCTAGCTTTATGACGTTGCTCGTGCATCTTGAGCAGAGCACTCCGCCGAAGAGCCTTGAGTTGGACTTTCTGGACTTGGCCCTTCCCTTCGTCGAGCTTATGCCGTTCAACTCGGCCTTGCAGATTGCGCAATGAGGCATTGCTCCCCTTCTCCTCTCGTAGTGAATCACATGCCTGTTGCTTGGGGTTACCCTGTCCAAGCGCCTGAAACTGTGGGACCTGTGCATTGGTTTTGGCAAATTTACACCTTTTTCCGTTCCAGAAATTGAATTATCTAACTGATAACTAATCCTTCTAGAATTATGTTTTTACTATTGACTATTAATGTATTTATTAGTTGCGGTTGCGTCACCGGAGGGCCTTGAGTATCTCCTCTGTCTTCCTCACCCTGCCCATCCTCCTGAATACGTATTTTATGGCCGAATTGTGCTGCTCCTCTGTCATTGAGGCCATGGCGTCTTCGGCGAATATCTGCTGGAAGCCGTACTCGTACGCGAACCTCGCGGTGCTCTCTACGCCATAATCCGTGGCTATGCCGCAGAGCACAATCGTCTCAATGCCTCCTCGCCTCAGCCTGAGCTCCAGGTCCGTGCCGTAGAAAGCGCCCCACTGCCTCTTGTTTATCACGACATCCGTTGCATTGGGAGCAATCTCGGCAACAAAATCAGCCCAGTCGCTTGGAGTGTTCGCCGGCCTGGACCAGCTCTCGTCAGCGATTGCCTTGAGCATCGTTTCTGGCGTGCCTTCCACATGGACCAGGAATGTCTTCATGGAGTTTTTCCTGAATGATGCAAGCATCTTCGCCGCGTTCGCTATAACTTCCTGCGCCGCATAAGGCTTTGTCTCTCTTGAAGATATGCCCTTCTGCAGGTCTATAATCACGAGTGCCGTCTTTGCCTTGTCTATCTTAAATTGGTCGTCCATGCGTCCACCGTTGTTATTCTCTTTCTGGTTTTATAAATGTGCTAGAGCTGCCTAAGCGCCTCTATCGGCTCCAGCTTCGAGGCGCGCCATGCAGGATACACTCCCGCTATCGCGCTAACCATCACTGCGACGAACATTGCGAGGAGTATCGTTGCGGGTTGGAAGACAGGCTGGAATGATACCGAAGAGGATGACGAGGAACTTGAGGCGGTGGCTCTGCCACCTGCTACAAAGGCCGTGCCTCCGCCTCTTGGCCCAGTACCCGCAGATGCTGAAGAGCTTGGGCCTGTGGTGGAGTTGCTTGCTGCAGAAGCGTGATTTGATAGGAATGCAAGCCCGTATCCTGCAGCGCCGCCTACTGCTATGCCGACTATCCCTCCTGCTACCCCGATTATCATCGCCTGAACCAGGAATATCATGAGTATATCGCGGTTCCTGAAGCCTATCGACTTGAATATGCCTATGTCGTGGGTTCTCTCATAAACGGAGATGAGCATTATGTTCATTATGCCTATAGCTGCAACGAGGAGCGAGATTCCGGCGATTATGACAAGCAGTATTGTTATCGAGCCTATTATCGAGGCTGCCGTCTGCGCAATCTGCTGTGTTGTTGTTACCGTTACAGAGCTCCCGTAGATGTTTGTTATCTGCTGCGCCACATTATTTACGGTTGAGGTGTTGCTCGCCTTTACGAGTATGGCGCTGTATGTTGTTCTGTGGAGCAGTAGCTCTGCTGCAGGCAAAGACATTATCACCGCGGTGTTTATCGGGACTATCAGGCTTGAATAGGATTGGAGTATGCCAACTACGGATATCGTGGTGCTCTGGCCGCTTCTGCCAGTGTATATCGTGGCAGGGTATCCGACCTGGAAGTTCTGCATCCCTGCCAGCGATGTTGGAAACGCGACCTGCTGGCCCACAACCGCAAGCGGCGCGATTGAGTCCTGGTACATTGCGCCTTGGTAGAGGTTTATGCCGCTTAGCAGGTTCTCCAATCCTGCGGTAGATATGCCCACTATGGTAATTGATGTGTTCTGTCCGTTTGCGAGTATGTAGCCTGATCCTTCTATGACAGGTATTATCGTACTGATATTGGGAAGCGACGAAAGCTGCGCCGTATCAGTTACCGTGAATCCTTTCGGACCGCTGAGTATTATCGAGGTGGGTCCCAGTGTGTTGAGTGAACTCTGGACACTGGCGCTTATGCCGGCGGTGAGCGATGTCAATGCGACTATCGAGGCTACGCCTATCATGACCATGAGTATGGTAAGCGCGGTCCTTACTTTCTTCTCTGTCAGGTCCTTGAAGCTGAGCCAGAGAAGGTTGTCCGGTCTCATTTAACATGCCTCCTGTTCTTCTTTCTCTCCCTGTAATACAGGATCAGGAGTACTATGATTATGATTATCAGCAGCAGGGATATGAGTCCGCTTCCAGAAGCGCGGGTCGTATAGGCCTTAGTGAGATTCGAGGCGTTGAATGCTCCGGCCATGGCGAGTCTCACCGGTACGGTTATCTCCTGGCTCACGTTCTGCCTGATGCTGTTGAGATAGTTTATCCTTATCGGTATGCTGTAGACTCCGTTCTGCGTATCTGGAGACGATGTCAGCGTAAGCGTCACAGGCACCTGGCTGTCAGCGCCTATGCTGCCCACGAATACGGAATTGCCGCTGTATGGGGAGAATCCCCTTGTAGGGACTATCGCTGCAGTCACTGCTGACGCTGACGATGTGCCAGTGTTAGTCAGCACAAGCGATATCGAGAATATGCTGCCTGGAGAAGGAGTGCTGGGCGAGAGCGTGAGGCTCGACGATGTTATGTTTATTATTCCCGTTGTAAGCAGCTGCGTGTAGTTCGATGCCTGGCTCAGCGTGCTTCCATTGTAATAATTTATGGTCAGGTTGTCGGGGAAACTCTCTGACGCATTCCTTGATACATAGACGCGCTGGTTGAGCATTATGCTGCTATGCGGCCCTATAGAGTTTATTTCGACAGGCTGGGCGCTCAGGAGCACGGCGTCTGCTGAAGGCATGGCCATGGAAACCGAGATTGCATTGAGCGTCTCGGATCCTGTGTTTGTTATGTTAACGGTCAGGTTCTCTATAGCCCCCGCAGTTATTATCTTGGGAGAGACTGTTGCGGCCAATGGCTGCGGGCATGACCTGACCGTGAAGCTGACATTCTTCACCTCGTTGTCGGTGTAGAGCACATAGTAGTAATAGTTTATCGTTATTCCAGCGGGCACGAAAAGCGACGCGTTAGCATACACAAACACAGGCATCTCGAAGGTATCCGTAGCGTTGGCAGGTATTGTGCCGGCGTTGAGCGTTGTGGAATAGACACCTTTGGGGTTGTTCAGGCTGAGCATCACGTCCTGCATCGATCCTATGCTTCCCGATCCGTGGTTTGTCACAGTTATTGGTATATAGTTGGTTATGCCTCTGCACAATACTGTGGCATTGGTGCTGAGCGTGTATCCTGGCGGGGCGGGTACCGGCGACGGCCCGCTTGTGCCTGCCGCGACCAGCGCCGCAAAAAGCATTATAAGCGAAGCCGCCACTGCAATTGAGTTCGATATTTTCATTTCACAACCTCCTGTTTCTCTATCCTTCCATCGCGTATGTGTATTACCCTATCACAATACTTCGTTATGTCCGGATTATGAGTAACCATGACTATAGTGACTTTCCTCTTCCTGCTTATCTCCCTTAGGAGCTTGATAACTTCATCGCCGGAATGCGTGTCGAGGTTCCCTGTTGGCTCATCGGCAAGGATGAGCGCGGGTTCGTTGACCAGAGCCCTTGCTATTGCCACTCTCTGCTGCTGCCCGCCGCTGAGCTGCGTGGGCTTCTGCTTCAGCCTGTCGGCGAGGCCAAGTGTCGTGAGTATCCTGCCTGATCTTTCCCTCCTTTCCTCGTTCGACATGGATGTCGCCATCAGAGGCAGCTCCACGTTCTCTTCCGCGTTCAGCCCCACTATGAGGTTGTATGCCTGAAATACGAAACCGAGCTTCTTGTTCCTGAACTCAGCTAGCGCACTCCCGTTCATCCTCGACGTGGCCACGCCGCCTATGTATACTTCTCCGCCGGTCGGCTTGTCTATGGTGCCGAGTATGTTCATGAGTGTTGACTTTCCGCTGCCCGAGGGGCCCACTATCGCTGCGAACTCGCCTTCCTTTAGCGAGAATGATACGCCTTCAAGCGCCCTGACAACGATGTCTCCCGACCTGTAGGTCTTCTCGAGATCCTTGACTTGGACAGAATAACTAGCATGCATGATATCATTTGCTCGTCACGCGTATATAACGTGGTATCCTTTCATTGGGATTTGGGGGCATTGGCGTTGTTTGCCGCCTCAATGTCCCGGTATTTCTGTCCGAAGACCCGCTCGTCCCTCTTCCTGAGCGCAAACTGAACTGCCAGGCTTATGACGACTGTGAATATGATGAAGTAGATGTTGTCCTGGAAGCCGTTGTACTTTATCTGCGTTACAATCAGATTGAGCGTATACTGCTGTCCTGCCGGGAAGAGGTATGGAAGGAGGAAGAAGTAGAATGAAACGGATACGAGGAAAAGAATGGGCATCGCCTTCATCTGGTTCATCATGCTTTCCATTGAAGCCTTCGTCATCTCATTCTGCTTGGCCGCCATTTCAGTCTGGCTTGCATTCCTCTTTGACATTTCCTGGAGGTCCTTCATGTGCGTATTCAGCTTTCGCTGCAGATGGTACATTTTCTCCGCGTCGGATATCGTGCGCTGTATCAGGATGGTTATGGCCACGTCCACTACTGCTATGGCGGCCAGTTCAGGTATTACCAAATCTATCAAGATCCCATCCGTTTTTCTTTTCACACGACGAAGTGCTCCTTTACTATCTTCTCCAGTTCAATCAGCGCGTCAGCCTGCTTACCATCGCTGTTGTAGATTATGTAAATGGGTATGCTGAGGGTGATGGCGCATGACGAAAGAATGGCAAGATTGATGTTCCTCTGCTCGTCTATTTCCGCTTCAGTGTCGTCGACATTGCGCCTGTTCATCTTTGCAGGGTCGCTGTGCCTCCTCTGCCATATTTCCTTCGCAGTGGCGTCTATGTAGATTATTGCCTTGATCCTTATGTGCTCCAGCTCCTTTATCGTCACTCCGGGGATGTATCTCCTTCCGAATTTTATCGTGAGGTGGGTGTCTATTATCGTGTCCTGCTTCTTCTCTATTATCTCCTTGAACGCCTGCTCACGGTCGGCCTTGATGATTTCCTCGGTTCGCATGCCCAACTGCTCCCTGTCCGTCATTCCGGTCTTCTTCTTTGCTATATCGAGCATCACATTGCCGAGATTGACTATGCCTATGGGTTTCTTCTTGTTCTCGAGCGCAGACAGCAAAGTAGACTTGCCCGCTCCTGGGGTGCCAACAAAGAGTATGAGCTTTGTCATTCGAACACAGGTTGTTTATGAGGGATCAGTCTTCTCCCATTCCGCCAGGGGGCATCCCTCCCTGGCCTCCGCCGCCGCCCTTGCCCTTCGAGCTAATCATGTCGTCTATTCTCAGGATTGAGGCTGCGGCCTCAGTTGCGCTCGATATAGCCTGCGATTTGACCTTTAGCGGCTCGATTATTCCGAGCTTGTCCATGTCTCCTATGACATTCTTGAATACGTCGACTCCGTAGACCTTGCCGTCCTTGAGCTTGTGCTTGCTTCTCAGTTGGACAAGCGTGTCTATCGGGTCCATTCCGCAGCTCTCTGCGAGTGTCTTTGGTATCACTTCAAGCGCGTCCGCGAATGCGGTTATGGCGAGCTGCTCCCTTCCGCCCACGTCAGTAGCGTAGTCGCGGAGCTTCATGGCCATCTCAACTTCCGTGCTTCCCCCGCCCATTACGTATTTCCCGTCCTGGACGGTTGTCGTGAGGGATCCGATCACGTCAGTGAGAGCCCTCTCCACTTCGTCCGCGGCCTGCTTTGTTCCGGCCCTTACGAATATCGTGACGCTCTTTGGGTCCTTGCACTTCTCCACGAAGACCATCGACTCCCCTCCCACTTTCTTCTCTTCAACCTGCCCTGCAAAGCCCAGGTCTTTCTGCGAGAGGTCGTCTAGGCTCGTTACAAGCCTTGCGCCGGTTGCCTTTGCCAGCTTCTCAATATCGCTCTTCTTTACTCTCCTTATCGCCATTATGCCTGCCTTTGAGAGGTAGTGCTGCGCCACGTCGTCTATGCCCTTCTGTATGAATACCACGGTGGCCTTGCTCTTGACTATCTTCTCGACCATGTCCTTGAGCATCTTCTCTTCCTGGTTCAGGAAAGCCTGCATCTGGTCCGGCGATGTTATCTCTATCTTGGCGTCCACCTCCGTCTTCTCTATTTCCAGAGCCACGTCAAGCAGGGCTATGTTGGCATTCTTTACAAGCTTCGGCATGCCCGGGTGCGTTACCTCCTTGTCGATAAGGACTCCGTTTATGAATTCCGTATTCTCCACTGCGCCGCCCTCCTTCTTCTCAAGCTTGATGAAATCCTTGTCTATCGTCACCTTGCCGTTTGCGTTGACTGCGACCTGCTCGATTGCCTGCAGCGCAAGCTTTGTAAGGTACTTCTTTGTCTGGTCGCTGCCCACGTTCTTCGATCCGATTGAGACCGATGCGATGTTTAGGAGCTTCTCCTGGTCCTTTATCGATATTGTGTTTGCAACAGCCTGCAGGAAGCCCTTTGACTTCTCCTGCGCCATCTCGTATCCTTTTATTATCGCGGCCGGAGGGACTCCCTGGTCGAGCAGCTGCCCCGCATTCCTTAGAAGGTCTCCCGCGATTATCACGGCAGAGGTCGTTCCGTCGCCCACTTCCTTGTCCTGGGTCTTTGCAACGTCAACGAGTATCTTGGCGATCGGGTGCTCAACGTTCATCTCTTCGAGTATGGTTGCCCCGTCGTTCGTGATTACGAGGTCACCGAGCTCGCTTACGAGCATCTTGTCCATGCCCTTGGGTCCGAGCGTAGTCCTTACTATGCTTGCTACAGCGTAGCCTACCGCTATGTTCGTTCTCTGCGCCTCTTTGCCTATGAGCCTTGATGCTCCTTCAGGCAGTATCATGTACTGCTGTCCTAGTTGATTCTCAGCCATTTCTTCACCTATTTAATTAGAAAATTGACAGTCGTAAAAGCTTAATTTACGACCTAATAATACGTGATAATATATGGCATAGAAACATATTTATACATTACCGACCTCTCGACCTGGCAGGCGAGAGGCTCAAGGTGCAGAATACCCAGATGCCCAGACGTTGTATACGCGACGTTTGTGGAGACCCCATTATTCAGGTTTCCAGAGTAGTCGTTGGGATTTCCGTTGAGCTGCCGCCATCCGACTGCATACGCTGGATTGATAGGCGCGCCTCCTATTCCTTCCTGATAAAGTGCCTGTGCCTCGTTTGCAGGGAGAGAGGTGTTGTAGATCTGTAGGTCAGCAAGCAAGACTGCGGTAGGAAAACCACTTATAATAAGCGGGGTACTTCCCGCAAACAGGGATCCGCTTCCTGTTGCGCCGCCTTGCGAAACGCCGTTTATACATGATATCCGCCGCCTGAAGAGGTATAGTACCATATTACATTGTACCAGGTGTTCGGACTTAGGGCCTCAGAAGCTGGAGAAACCTGCGTCCATGAGCCTCCTGCAGTCGCCCATACCTGAATGTTAGGTGGGGATCCTCCAATACATGCACTTTGGCCAGCGAAGTAATGATAAAGATAGTTCTGGCATTTGGCATGGCCGAAAAAGTTACTGCTAGCATAGGTGTATAAATACTTATTGTTAACGTAATAGTTAACTATAAGGTGTTGTAAAATATGGAGATATTAGATGCGGTTCAGAGGAATAGAGCCGTGCTTGAAGACGACGCGCTTGACCTTCTGGTGAAGAATTACGATGCCTTTGTAATGCATGGAGGAACAGCAGTCTGGCGTTGCTATGGCGGAAACAGGTTTTCGCGAGATTTGGATTTCTATAGTAATCTCGATGCCTCGGAAGAAAGCAGGCTCCAGAAGGAGATTCACGAATTACTTGTAGAAAACGACTATCCGGTAAGAGAGGAAAAGTATAACAACAAAACCAATACACTGCACATAATATTCAGGGGCAATGGCACTACGGGGAAATTCGATATAACATTCGGGAAGGCTGATGGCCATGCTGTGGAATACATGCGCGTAGATGGATCAAGGAAGATGATACTTGCCCTGGGTCCAGGAGAACTGCTTGTTGAGAAGATAGATACTTATCTCAGCAAATATGTTAATGGAGCTGAAGAGATACACGACCTGTATGACATAATGGTCCTCAAAGACAAGATTGGCAAACCTTCAAAAGAGATATGCAGGAAAATTGACGCTTTCCTTACAAAAATAAAGGACAGACCTCCAAAGAATGAAAAGGACCTTAGGCAGCTGATCCTAAGCGGCGCTGCGCCAAGTTTCAAAGACATGATAGGCATATTGGAAAGGTGGTTGGATGAAGTTAGGGGATAGGATAACGGATGCGTTCAGGGATTTCAAGACATTCACTCTAAATGACGTCAGAGTTCTGCTGTCAGAAAAAAATAAGAGCACGGACGACAGAATCATTAGAGTGACGCTCTCAAGAATGGCAAAGCAGCGCAGGGTATATAAAGTTATGAAGGGCGTGTTCAGCCTTCACAAAAGAGATGAGTTTGCGGGTTTTGCCTTTACCCCGTTTTATTATGGAGGATTGGCGGCATTGATGATACGGGACCTGATAGACGATCAGGTAAAAATGGAGGTTATGACAACGAGACCCGTAAAGAAATCCTTTATCGGAATTTACAGAGGCGATAGCAGATTGGTGCTGCATCACATTCCGAGGAAATACTATTTTGGCTTTGAGGATGTGAAATATGGAGACGTAGTTGTGCCTGTTTCGGATCCGGAGAAGACGTTGATTGACCTCTTTTATTATAAGAGCAGAATGTCGATACAGGATTACGCGGAACTGCTCAAGGTGACAAAGCCAGGCAAATTGAGGGGCTACCTTAAGGCATACGACAACCATACAAGAGCAACGGTCTCGAATTTCGTAAAGAGGTATAAAAAGCCTGCAGATGCAGGAGATCTTGACAACCCCTACTAAGGGTGAAATTATGAAAAAAACGGTTCTTGGGTTCGGCTCTTTTGACATAGTGCATCCGGGCCATCTCACCTACCTTGAGAAGGCGAAGGCGCTTGGGAACAGGCTTATCGTCATTGTCGCACGGGATTCGAGCATAAGGATGTTCAAGCACAGGAAGCCCGTATTCAACGAGAAGGAAAGGGTGCGCATGATAGGCGCGCTCAAGCCGGTCGACCTTGCGGTGCTCGGAAACAAGATCAAGGACAAGAACGGCATCTATGCTGTGCTCAAGAGATACAAACCGGATGTCATTGCGCTGGGATATGACCAGCGCGTAGACGTACCTAGGCTGAAAGGCAACCTCAGGACCTATGGAATAAATGCAAGGATAGTCAGGATAGGCCTTGCGAAAGGCGAATCGAGGCACAAGAGCTCAAGGTTGAGAGGAGCCGTCTGAGACTCTCTGGTTCTTGGATTTTGCCTGGCGCGAAACATAGAAATATGCCATTATTGCGACGAGGACCAGCGCTGCAATTGCAATATAAATGGCATAATTGGCGCCGCTTCCGCCTCCCGCATTCGATGTTATAGTAGTTGTGCTGCCTGATCCGAGGTTTGAGGGATTCGGAGCCACCTGCACAGCGGTGGTAGGAGCGGATTCGAAATTGAGATGCAGGTAGTAAGTCGAGTTGACGTAGCCGAAGCCGTCGTATCCTCCTATGCAGTACATCAGCCCTTGCGCGGTAGCGCATCCCATTCCGGTTGCCTGGACAGGATAATCGGATGAGCGCGACCAAAGTCCTATTCCCGCGGGTCCGAGAGGCGCGAAGAAGGTCTCGTTGAGATATCCGGAGTTGTCATTCCCTCCGGTGCAGGTGACATATCCCTGATAGACTGTGCAGCTCATGCCTCCAGCAGCCACAGGATATCTTGTTGAAACGGTCCATTGGGATAGGCCCTGCGGGCTTGCCGAAGCGGAATATGTTGCATTTGTGTAATTCGAGCCGGTGCTGCCTCCCATGCAGTAGATGCTATTGCCGTATCCTACGCATGATGCGCCGCTCACGTTGATCGGGTACTGAGGTTCAGGAGCCCATACGAAAGATTCCTCAAGCGCGCCTGGAGCTATAAGCACGTTTCCGGATATCTGGGTCATGTACACTGAGTCGGTAGGCTGCGAATATGCGTTCGCGCCTCCCGCACATATGATATAATTTCCCGATGACGCGCATCCCAGTCCCGATACGACCGCAGGGTACTGCGCGAGAGCCCTCCATGCCGATATGCCGCCGTTGACAAACAAGGCGGTGTAAGTCTGATTCGAGAACTGTGTCCTGTTGTATCCTCCTATGCAATAAACGCCTCCGGAGTAATAAACGCAGCTCTGCCCGGTCACCGGAGCAGGGTAGCTGCCGACCTGGTTCCAGTATCCAAGTCCGGGATTGCCAAGCTGGGTTGAGTAAGAGGCGGTGGTATAAGACAGGAATGTCCCTCCGCCCATGCAGTAGATGAATCCGGAGTAGGTGAAGCACTGCTGGTCTGTAACGTTTATTGGGTATGCGCTTGTCTGGATCCATTGGGCCGAGACGAGACCAGATGCCATGAAAAGCGCCACTGCGAGCGCCGAAAACGCATGCCTTCTTTTTGCCATAGGCATACTCCGAACCAGACGTTTTTATTTCTGCGTGCCTGACTTGCTTACCTTCCTTGCGACCTTGTCGAACTTCCCGAAGAAGCTCTCCCAAGTATAATCGCGCTCGACCCTCCTTCTCCCTTCCCTGCCCAGCTTTGCGGCGAGGTCAGGATGCTCCGTTATCAGCTTCATGCGCGTGGCCATCATCTGCGGCGAGTTGACAAGGTATCCCGTCTTTCCTTCGAGTATGGTTTCCCTCGGCCCTCCCTCGTTTACAGAGACTGTGGGCTTGGAGCTTGCCATCGCCTCGAGCGGTATGAAGCCGTAATCCTCGTTTATCGCGGCGAACATCACGGCCGTGCATCTTGAATAGAGCCTGTTGAGCGTTGAATCGGGAACATTGGTCATTATCTCGACATTGTGGCCTTTCGCGGCAGATTTCAGCTTCTCGAGGTATGCCTTGTGCTCCGGATCATTTGACAAGGCCCCTGCAAGAACCAGTTTCTGCCTGCTGTCCTTCGATTTCCTTGCGAACTGCTTGAAAGCGTCTATTACGTAATCCTGCCTCTTGTTTGGCACTATCCTCGACGGGTAGAAGAAGAATCTCTCGTCGCCCTTGTTGCAGTATTCCTTTGCGTCTATTCCCGGGTTTATGACCGTGGCATTTCTATTGAAGTATTTCCCTATCCTCTCCTCGGTGACGCTGCTGTTCGTGGCTATCTCCTCTATCTTCTTGACTACTCTCCCGGCTATGAACTTGTAGGTCTTGACCATCGCGGCGTAGATGAGCTTGTCATGTGTGGACCTGCCATGCATGCGGACGGAATAGAGATCGTATACCTCCCTGGGAGGGGTGTGGCAGTACCAGAGCACGCGCTCGTTCCTCTGCCTGATCCATTCGCTCGGGGAGATGTGCGGATTGAGCACATCGTAATCCTCCTTTACCCGCATCCTGTAGAAGTTGTAGCCATACCTGAAGCCCTGCGAAGCCCTGTATGGAAGGAGATTGGATACTCCGTCCTTTTTCTTGATGACCTCTATGTCGAGCTTTGAGAATTCGGGGAATGCGGCCTTCTTGTCGTACTCAAGGGTGAGTATCTTCGCGTCGTAATGCTTTGCTATCTGTAGTATGACGCGGTCCACCCCTCCCATTAGGTTCAGATAAGGCTGAACCAGCAGCATCTTCATTCGATCATCCTTTGGCTTAGAGACAGAAGAGAGATCAGCCGGGCATCACATAGCTGTTGTTGACGTACTTGGGCTTCGGGAGCACCTTGGGCAGGCTTCCTGTGAAGTTGTTGAGCGAGAAGATCATTATCTTGCTTGTCGAGTTTACGTAATTGACTCCGGTGAAGTTGCCCGGGTACGCGAGCGTGAATCCCGGCAGCTTGCCGAGGAAGTAGCCGCGGTAGTAGTTGGAGTTGTAGAACTGCGACGGCGCGTCAGTTATGGTACCGTTGGGCCCGTTCGGCAGGTAGATGAGCACGAACGTGTAGAAAGACTGGCCTGGGGATGTCCTGAAGCTTCCCTCATAGAGGTTCGTGGTTACCACTGCATTTGACTTGGTGCCGTTCTGGTAGAGCAGCCTTGTGGGGTTCCCGGTCTGCAGGAATGCGGTGGGCAGGCAGTACGTGAGGTTCGCGGATGCCTGTCCGATTATCACTATGCTCTGAAGCGCAGTTGCGTTGCTCGTAGTCGAATTGGAGAACGAGCAGAACTCATTGACGCTGGTGACGTTTGAGGGAACCAGAAGCTCGGCAGGGTCGTGCGCTACCTCGCAAGGAGATGTGCCGAGTATGAAGCTCTGGTTGTAGAGCTTGCCCTGCGCCGTTGCGTATGCCTGGGTGGTTTGATTGGTATCTATGCATGCGAGGAAGTCCAGCGCGCCCCACTTCGGAACCAGCTGGTCGTCGAAAAGGACGTATTTTGCCTGTGAAATGTCCATGAACGATGCGAGCCTGGCGGGGCCGTATCCGCTGGCGTTTCCCAGCACGAAATTGGCTGCGGTGTTGTAATCGGCCTGCGGCACGGCGTTGTCTCCCCTGAGCACGGCGTTGCTGTTGCCGAACCAGTTGATCCAGTCGCCATAGTCCCACCATGAGAGTATCCTAGGGCCGTAAGGGCCGACGTTTGCGCGCATCCATGCCGTTGCATCCAACCAGTACGTAGGCAGGGTGTTGCAGTAGAGGTCGGCGCCTACATTGTTTCCCGCCGTGGCTATTGCATTGCAGTTCTGGTTTAGCGCTGCGGGAAGCACTCCAAGTCCGATATACGAGACGAATTCGGCCATCACTATGAGGCTTCCGAAGCCATATAGGAGCCAGAGCTGCGTGTTTGACGCCCCACGATCCCTGAGGTATATGAAGAGCTCTCCGAAGATGACGCCTATGGCTATTATGTACGCTACGCCGAAATGGGGCAGGTACTTTACCTCGGACATTCCTGCAAATGCGAGAGGTATCACGAATGCGAGGACCATGATCCCTGACTGCGAGTTCTTCATGAATATGGCGTAAAGCTCTATGGCCACGAAAAGTATCAGCACAATCCAGAGTATCAGCGGGAATCCCGCTATGCTCTGTGCAATCAGCCCGAAGCCATTCGCGCCGAAGTCGAAGGTGAGGCCGGTGGGGGCGTACTCCTGGACGGTCATGAAGAGCGGCGAGGAAGGAGTCGTGAAATGCTTGCTCAGCGTGAGATATGCGTCGACAGGCTTGCCGAGCGGGGTAGTGAATATGAGTCCTGTCAGTATGACCGCGAGGAGCGCCAGCCAGATAAGATAGGTTTTCAGGTCCGTCTTGATGTCAACGATCTTGTACTCCTTTGCGAGCAACGGTATGTACTCGAACGCCGCGACTATCAGGAGCGCGGCCACTGGGAAGCTCACTATTGTCGGCACGCCGAAGTAGCTCGGTATTCTGTTCTGGAGCGTTGCCGCGTATGGGATGTAGAGTGCGAATATGATTGTGAATACGGCGATGACTATTATGTTCATTATGTAGAAGTCGCGCATCGGCCTCTGCTTGAGCACGTTGAATAGGCCCTGTGCAAGTATGTATACTGCGAGGACTCCTGCAGGCACAGTGTAGTATTGCGCGCCGAGGAAGTTTGATGCAAAGGCGAGGCCTGCGAGTATCGCGTATCTCTTTTCATTGGGATTCTCTGTCGCCATCAGATACGTGGCGAGGAAGAAGAAGAGGAGCAGTATTCCGAAAGGTTCGAGGAGCTGCTCTCCTGCTATGAAGGTGCTTATCAGAGTCGGCATTGCAGCTGCCAGCACCGCGCCTATTATTGCGGGGAAGTCTCCGTAAAGATGGTAGAGAAGGATAAATACGACGAATACAAGAAGTGCCGCTGCGATAGGAGGATAATAGCTGCTGACCAGGCTGAGAAGATTCGTGTTTGGCGGAGCCTGTGACGAGGCGGTTCCTGTAGAAAGTGGTACAGGGCTTCCAAGGGAAGGCGCGATAGGTCCCGCAAGCGTGGTCTGGTGCTGCGGCGCTGATATGTCATACCAATATGCCTCGATGTAAGGTATCAGCGGTTCTGCCCTGTGGTTCGTTCCGTTGACCGCGCTGGGCCATGCGGATGTGTCAAGGTAGAGCTGGTATCCGTATGTGATTATGTATTGGGTGCTGACCATGTCGAAATACGGGTCGAATTCAAAATACCTGGGCGCTGCGGTTATGCTTGCGAACCTCGTAACGAATGTCGCTGCCATGAGCCCGAGGACGAAGAGCCATATCCAGTTGAGCTTGAATGCATTCTGTGTAATCGGCGCGGATGGGGTGGTTGCAGTGCGGAGCAGCATCCTCTCCTCGCGCTCGTGCTCCTCGAAGAGCCTTCTTTCCTGGTTACTGTGCTGCGCCATCACCGCGTTCTTCTCCTCTGGCCCTGCGCTCTTGAGCGCCTGCATCTCCTCCTCATGGCGCCTTGCGAGGTCAAGCTCCTCCTGCTCGTGCTGCTTCAGCAGCTTCATGTCCACCTTGAGCCTTGAGATTGTGACGCGGAGCTCGGAGAGCCTTTTCCTGTAATCAGTCTCTATTGCCTTGCTCTCCTGCGCTGGCGAGCGGTTCCGCATTCCCGCGGAGAGGCTGACGCCAAGATCCTTGAATGCGCCCTGCCTGAAGCAGAATATTATCCCGATTATTGTTATGGCCACTACGTTTGCGTTGTAGAGTCCTGCCGAGAACGAGAAGACCGGGGAGACGTTTATCAGGTATGACTCGAGCCACACGGCCATCGGGACAAGGATCATGCCCAGTATGAAGCCTATGACCGTTATCTCAAAAAGGCCGAATTTGGTCCTCCTTAGCAATGCCAGGGAGACGAAAAACCCAGGCACTATGATTGATAGGAAGCCGATTAGTATTGCCGATAATAGCGACATATTATGCCACGCACCGAACAGGATAAATAAGTTTGCCAGCTGATAAGTATTCGATTTTATCTTTGTTAGATAAGCTATATAAAGCAGACTACGGTGCTTGTTTGAAGGAGAAGGTATCGGTCATCGGCGGCGGAACTGCGGGCATGATTGCAGCAAGAGCGCTAGCTGAAAAGGGCATTTCCACCAGGGTCTACGAGCAGAAGGCGGTCATTGGCCACCCGATACATGCATCGGGGATACTCTCCGTGAAAGGACTGCGTAGCCTTGGAGTGGATTACAGGACCGCACTGACAAACACGCTGAAAGGCGCGAACATACATGCGGGAGGGAAGACTCTTAGCATAAGGACCAAGGATCCTGTAGCAGTGGTGCTGGACAGGAAGAGGCTCAATGGGATATGCAAGGATGATGCGGCTTCGGCAGGAGCGGCAGTTGAAACCAGAAAGCGGGTATCGGCTGCGGAGCTCGATTCGATAAGCAGGAATGGCATAATAATAGGTGCGGATGGCGCCGTTTCCACAGTGGCAAGGCACTTCTCGATGGGCCAGATTCCAAGGTATTCGCTGACCTACAAGGCAGAGTACAATGTCTCGGCAGGGAACCCCGAAATCGTCGACCTTTTCTTCGATAACAGGTTCACTCCGGGCTTATTCGGCTGGATGTGCCCCAATACGCGCGACATACTCGAAGTGGGCATAGGAGTGGACACGGGTTTCAGGAACAGCAAGCTCGCATTCGAGAGATTCGTGCAGACCAAGGCGGTGGCCGACATGGTTGATGGCCATCGCCCCATCACAGGAGGCGCCAGCATCATACCGATGGCAAGGCGGGAGAGGATTGTAGATGAAAAGAGGCGCGTGCTGCTGGTCGGCGATGCGGCAGGCCAGGTCAAGGCAACTACAGGCGGGGGGATAATATTCGGAAGCAATGCGGCCTTGATTGCGGCAGAATCGATAGGGAAGCATCTCAGCAACGGCGCGAGCCTTGCGGATTATGAGACCGCATTCATGAAGAAGTATGGGCTTGAGATGCGATTGCATTCCATGGCCAATAAATTCTATTCGTCACTCAGCCATGAGAATTTGGGTAGAATAGTAAGCGTCTCGAAGAAGCTTGGCATTGAGGGTTTCCTGGAAAGATACGGGGACATGGACCTTCCGAGCGTGGTCATAAAGAGATTCTTCCTGAGAGGCCTTGCCGACTGACTTACTCGACCCGTATTGTCGCTCCGGGAGGCAGGCGTTCTCTCTTCAGGAATGGTGATTACTGCAGCGTGGGTCTCCTCCATGCGCAATAAGCGGGGCCCGATATGTAGCCGCACTTGATGCATCTAGATAGAAGCGTCTTCCAAGATCCGATGTGCATGCGTCAGAGCCTACGAAAATAGAAGGCCTACGAATTCCATGAGCGTAGAAAAGGGTCCTTTCTGGGTCTTCTGCCCTTGGCATAGCCAATTCGCCTCCAGTTTCCCAGGCATGCCAGCCTGTGGGCCGGGTTATTTTGTAATTTGCGGGATAGAATCTGCCGCCATTAGCTACCAGAAGTTCTTTAACTCTAAATTTTCATAGATTCCTTGCAACGCTGTTTGGTGCGGTATTTCGTAGTATCAGTTTTCCCGAGCATCCCGGCTGAGAATCTGTTGCTCTCTTCTTTTGGCGCGGGTTCCGGCGGCTTTTGCCGATTTCGAAAGGGACATGATACATGAGCGGGCAATACTCGGCCTTGCCAGAGCGAAGGCGCGGGCAGGATGTTCGGAGGCGTTGGGGGAGGCAGAAATCACCCCCTCCCCTGCGAAACCTACCGAACCTGTAGAGGAGCAATTATCACGATTATGCCGTTCGAACTTTTACTTCAATTCTGATAAGTCATTCTTTCTTAATTATCTTCTTGCCCAACTCCTCCCTTGCCCTGAGGTCGTCTCTGATCTTGTCGTAGTCCTCAGGCTTCATTACCCTCTTCAGTATGTACTCGGAATATCCTGCAGATATTGACGAAAGCGTTACAAGCGCGCTCTGCAGGTCGGATTGCCTTATGATATATTGCTTTTCAGGCTTCATGATTTCCAGGGCTGCCGGGGCGAACGTGAATACGACATTGAGAAGGTGCTCGAGGCTGTCAACCAAGACCGTGACTATTGCGCTTGTGCTGTAGGATCCCTCCCTGCTCACGGGCTCGTCTATCTCGCCGAAGCAATAGACCACTCCGTCTGCCTTGAGCAGCTTGTTGTTTATCATGTCGGCGAGGAGCGCCTGGAGGTCCTCCTTTGCTTCAGTGTGAACGTCAAAATAGAGCCTGACCAGCAGTCCTCCTTTCTCGATAACTCTGTGAGTTGTCTCTTCGACTTCGCTCCTTGCCATGCGATCAGCCCTGCAGCTTCTTTATTGTTTCCTCAAGGTCTAATAACTCTTCGTTTCCCGTATCCATGTCCCGAAGTCGTATTTTGTTGGCTTCCCTTTCCCTGTCTCCAACCACAGCCGTGTACTTTATCTTCATCGAATTGGCATACTCGAGCTGCTTTGAGATGCTCCTTGTAGTCACATTGAGATCGGCGCTTATCCCCCTCGACCTCATGAAGTTTGCGATGGTCACCGCGTAATCGTAATTCATAGGACCTATGTTCGCTATGTATATTCTTGCATACGTGGACTTGGGATCCGTGCTCTTTGTAAGCTCGAATGCCCTGCTTATGCCTATTGAGGAACCCACAGCAGGCTGCGGCGTCTTCGAGTATATTTCTATCAGCGAGTCGTACCTGCCTCCTGAGGCGATCGTCGGAAGGCGCTCGTTGTTCCTCATCGCTATGAATTCCCAGACCGTGCCGGTGTAATAGTCCAGGCCCCTTGCGAGGGACAAATCAACTTTTATCGTTCCGTTGAGATGATAGTTTGAGAGCAGCCCGATTATCACTGCAAGCCTATCCGTTTCCTCCTTCGCTTCAGGGACATTGGCTGCAAGCTTCTTGAGTTTTTCCTCATTAGCCATCTCCTCGTTTATGAAGTTGAGAAGGCCTTCCGCGTCCCTGGTCTCCATTCCAAGGGCCGCTATCTGCTTTATCGCCTCGTCGCGGCTTATCTTGCCCATCTTGTCGATGGTTATTATGGCGCTGTTCTGCTTTTCCTTAGGGACCTTGAATAGGTTGAGTACTCCATTGAGCATTACCCTGCTGCTTATCGCTATCGTGTAGTCCATTATCCCTACAGCTTCGAGCGAAAGTCCGGTTGCGCCTATCACTTCCGCCTCTGCCGAAGGCTCCCGGCTGCCCACTATGTCTATGTCTGCCTGCATGAATTCCCTTGAGCGCATCTTCTGCGGCTCGTCCCTGCGCCAGGCCTTCGCTATCTGGTACCTTTTGAAAGGGAGCGCAAGGTCCTTGTTCATCGAAACGTATCGCGCAAGCGGAACCGTCAGATCGTATACAAGACCTGCGTCCCCTCCTTCAAGCATATAGAGCTCCTTGTTTGCCTCCTGCCCGTATGCCTTTGCGGTCAGCACGTCCTTGCTCTCAAGGCTTGGCGTCTCTATGGGATAGAAGCCGAACCTCCTGAAGATGTCCTCTACCCTGGATATTATCTCGCGCAGCCTTATTGCTTCGGCTGGGCCGAAGTCCCTCATGCCCCTGAGTAATTCTACTGGCATACGCAAAACCGCACATTATGTATGGTAGAAGAAGGGTTAAAGGTTTTTCTCCAGCCACTTCTTGAAGTCCTCCTTGGGCACCGCGCCCACGGACATGGCCTTTACGTTGCCTTTCTCGAAAAGAAGCGTGGTGGGTATGCTCATTATGTTGTACTCTCCTGAGATGTCGGGATTCTCGTCCACGTTGAGCTTCGCGAACTTTACCTTCTTTGAGAAGTCCTTCTCCAGGCCTTCGAATATCGGGGAGAAGATCCTGCAGTTGTGTACAACTGCATTGTTTATCAGGTAGGTGTTGTCAGCAGTTTCTATGTTGCATACTACACCAGAGTAAGCTTTTCGCGTTATTTCCCTTATAGGGACGTATATGTATTCAGGAGTCTGCCTTGCCTGTGTTGCGCCGTTTTCCCTTACGCACATAGTATACATGTCATGCGTATGGACAGTCCTGCCTAGTATTTTTGACACTCCGCCTTTTTGAGATAGTTGTAAGACTGCGAATTTGCCAAATCGCGTATAAAGCAGTTGCAGTTGTATCATCAATAGCTTCGATACAGATCTTGCAAATTGCATGCCATCCCTCTTGTTCCCGTCACCGATCAGATAGCCTTCAAGGAATTTCTTTGGAATTGCATCGTTTTTATGCATCAGGATGAAGTCGGGTATCTTCTTGTTTGGGGCCAGATGTCCGCACCATTCTGGGAACGCCCTTGTAAGCAACCTTGACTTGATAGAGACTTTGACTGCGCTTTGGGATGAATGGCTTATGCAGGGGGAATATCCAAGATCCTTGCCTATTCTGATTACCTCATTTTGCAGTTTTACCTCTTTTGCTCCCAGATTGAACACGACTGCATTATCGCTTGCGTTTCCTTCTGCGACATAGAGACCCAGGAGCCATGCCGTATCTTCATTTAGGGGGAATTCCAGCGGCACATTCTTGCGGGAAGCCATACTGATATTTCTGTCTGCTATGTACTTTCCCAGGCTAATTAATTTTGTATCTGTATTGCCCTTCAGTTTTGGTATAACCAGATAATCGCCGTCGTCGTCTTTCTCTTTGGCTATGAGATTGCCTGCTTCCTTCCAGTAAGTGCTTGACATACCTATAATCCTGTCCGTTGATTCTGAAGTAGATATCAATACAGGATGTTCTGGCGTAATTTGGAACGGGAGCATCCCACAGGCTTTGACAGTAAGAATATCACCATCGTATTGCCTGCTGAAACTATCCTTAACTTGATTATGCCCTGTTTGCGTGAAAACATAATCGTTTGCTTGGACTTGAGAAATCGGTTTGTTGTCTCCTAAGAGTACAGTATCTGGAGTTACGCAGGGGCCACACCAAACGGCCCATGCATCTACGACAACAGGTATTCCAGACTTGAGTACCTCTGCTTCAAAATTATCCTTTGTTATATCTATCATAGGAACCAACAGAGTTATCTTGCCGCAATCAGTATTTAAAACGTTATGTGGCACTACGTGCAGATACGTATCCCTTTGCTACGGTTAGCGGCTGTTCTCGGTTCCGCTGTCGCATTTATATCCTTTCTTGTCCATTTATCATCGTGATGAGCCATATATTTCTGATTTGTGATGAAGATCTTGAGTGCTGATCTTATGGCAAAAATACCTAGGGCTGCTATAAAGCAGCTTGTGAAGGGCTATTTCAACGCGAACATAACCGAGAGCGGCGTGGATGAGCTTGCGCGGATGCTTGAGTCCGAGGCGGAAAGGATCTCGAAGTTCGCCGTTGAGAATGCAAAAAAGGAGAAACGGGGCAAAGTGACCAAGAAGGACATATCGAAATACGTGATAAGCAGGGGTTAGAATGCAGGAGTTGGAGGTTTTCAGGAGCCCTGAGGGGAGGCATAGGACCTCGACCTATTCTGTCGAGGGAAAGCAGTGCCTCTGCATCGCGGAGCCGACGAAGCGCGGAGTGCTGATCACCCAGTTCAGCGATTCCGGAGAGATACTAAATCAGGTCTATTCAAAGGGAGGCAAGGTTGATTCGCTCCTTTACGCATACCTTGGCAGCGCTTTCAATCCAAAAGTAATAGAAGTCGATTCGTATTCACGGATAGCGCTTAAGGTTCATTGCACCAACTGCAAAGGCAGAGTGGTCAGGGAGCTTGACCTTAAGAAACCGGAAGAGATAGATGACGTTCCCGTAATCCCGATCTTCTCATGCGAATCCTGCAGGAAGAGATACTACCACATTAGCGACAGGTATCTGCGCCACCTTGTGGAAGGAAATCCTGACATGTTTGAGAAGGATGAGCTCGCTGAAAAGGAGAAAGATAACGACGCTTTTATAAATACTCTCAAAGAGTATATAGTCAGAGTCTTTGCTTCAAAGAAGATAAGCAGGCTTGTCATCGAGTAGTGGGATTGTGGCAATAAGAATTTCAGATTTGTACGGGAAGCGGGTGATCTCT
Organism: Microcaldota archaeon; assembly: GCA_964419095.1. Taxonomy (GTDB): domain Archaea; phylum Micrarchaeota; class Micrarchaeia; order Micrarchaeales; family CABMGC01; genus JAKAVK01. The sequence continues at coordinate 45,523 of CAYQOG010000001.1, read as the reverse complement.
TCATCGGGAGGCGACCTTGGGGAGGTCAAGGGCGTAATAATTGACCTTTCATCTAATTCGGTATCTCATCTTCTGCTGAATAAGCTTGAGCAACTGGCAAGGAGCGGGAATGTGCGCAGCGACTTCATGAAGAACAGCATAACCTTCGACCGTGTAACGAAGATAGGAGAGGGCATAGTGGTCAGGGCCGCGCCGCAGTAGTCTACTCCTTAATCGGCTTTCAGTCTGTAGAAACAGTCTTTGCAAGCGATGATCTCTTCTTTGCGAGAACCCTGTAACCGCAGTATGGGCACCTGATGAACTTCTCAAGGCTCTTCACTTCTTTTCCGCAATGCAGGCAAACGTATGGCATGGTATCACATTTATTTCCTAATGATTATTAAGGCTGCTTTATCCCGGTTTTGAGCCACTTCGCGAGCTCGCTGTGTATGGGGCTGGCTGTAGTGTCTATTATCCTTATGTTCATCGAGCCCTTGTATTCCTCCTCGTTTAAGGTGAGTATTGGCTTGTACGCGGGCATCTTGGCAAACTGCACTTCGAGCCAATGGATCTTTCCGCGCATGTAGTCCTTGACTACCTCGTCCGTGAGCGGAAGCGATGAGAACGTGAAGAGTATGCCGTTGCACCAGTAGAGTGGCATTGTTCCCGCAGGCGTGACCCTTCCCCTGAGCAGCGTGTCCACCTCTACCGCTATGACGTCGTGTATGACGACCTCGTTGGTCGGCTCGTAGGTTATCCTTACCAATTGATCTACCTGGACTCGTTTCTCCTGTTGAGTATCATGCTGACCGTCTCTCCGGCTGCCGTCTTGAGCGAATAGGCGCCTCCTGCGAATGTGGCATTGCAGTACCTGCAGTTCCATATCCCCGTGCTTATTCTCTTGACGGCCGTCTTTCCGCAGACGTCGCACTTGTATCTGGCCTTCTTCTCCTGCGAGACTGCCGCGAACCTTTTCCTCAATCCTACTCCGTATCGTATCGTTCCGTTTGACATATCATTCACCCAGCGCCTTGTTGACCAGTTGCCTAAGCGTCTTGCCCTTATCGAGTGATGCCTCAATTAGCTGGTCTACTTCCTTTATCGTGAATCCGCCGCTGCGGCCCTTCTGCATCGCCCTTACGTTGCTCTCGTCGGTTGCTATGGTGATCCTTGCGTCCATGAAGAGCTCCTCGTTCCCGCTCGGATCGAGCGCGAGCTTGTTGGATATCGTCGCGAACGTGCTCGATGTCACCATGTTTGCAGTGGGGAGCTTTCCGAGGTTGCCTTCCCTTATGACCTTCTCGTCCTCATACTTCGGCATCCTTGCACTCTTGAGCGCTGTCATCGCAGCAAGAGTGCTTGCATCGAAGAGATTGCCGTCGTAATTAAGCACGTAGATATCCACGAAGACGTCCCATACTTTCTCCTCATTTATGAAGAGCTTCGGAAGGTCTATTACTCCTGCAGCCCTGATGCCCCTGTCTGTCACCCTTGCGAGCTCTATCGCCTCGGGCGTAGGAGGGCCGACATCAAATTCCTCAGCTGCCAGGGGAAGCAGCTCTGCTCCCGTGATGAGATTTCCCTCGCCGGGCTTGTCCGGCATTGGAGTTCCTGCAGAGATCTTCACTCCGCATATTACCTTCGTGTTGCCTATGTTCACTTCTGAGGAGCCCTCTGCCTGGGGCAGGTTGCCACGGATTATGCTTATCGGCCTGTACTCGAAAAGCTTACGTCCATCCTCCCTGAAATCCTTTCCAAGCAGTTCCTTGATGTATTCTCCCGTTATCGTTGTCTTCATGAAATCATGCCTCTATTCCAGTCCCGCCCTTGTATTTCTCGCTTATTTTGAGATATGGCGTCCTCAGTGCGTCGGACTGGAGCTTTGATATTATTGCTCCCGCATCCTTTGCCATCTTCATGGCCTTGGACATCTCCTCCTTTGACATCGTGCCGTCCATTTGGAGCAGGAGTATCTTGTCGTTCCTCGGGCTCATGGCTATAGGAACGTCTGAATCGGAGTAGTTGTCCTCGAGCTTGTTGAGGTCGATGACCAGCTGCTCTCCTACCTTCCCTATCGATACCGCATAAGGTATGTCAGTGATTGGTATTCCGGAGCATGCAAGCGCAACTGCCGCTGCGGTTATTCCCGCGGCCCTTGTGCCGCCGTCGGATTGGAGCACTTCCACATATATGCTTATCTCGCTGCCCGGAAAATTCTCCCTTATTATGACGTTCTCGAATACCTCCTTCGTTACCTTCGATATCTCTATTGCGCGCCTGTTAGGCCCTGTCCTTCCGTGCTCCTCAAGGGATGAGAAAGGCGCCATCTGGTATCTGCACTTTACCACGGCCCTCTCAGGATCCTGGGTGTGCTTTGGCAGCGCCTCGCTCGGGCCGTAGACTGCGGCTATTATCCTGTTGTTGCCCCATTCTATGTACGCAGAACCTGCAGCGTTCTTCAGTATTCCCGCCTCTATCTTTATCTTGCGCAGTTCATCGGGCATCCTGCCGTCGGTCCTCTTTCCGTTTATTATCAATTCCGGTTTGTCTTTTCCTCCTCCCATTTCATCACTTAATTACTTGCCCATCTCGAGCAGTCCCTTTATCCTGTCGGTGAGTCCGCTCGTGTGCGCTTCCTGCTGTATCATGAGTATAGCTTCGGTGCAGAGGTCTATCTTCCCGCCCTTGAGCCAGATCAGCCCGTTCATTCCGACGGTTATCTGGGTGCCTGTATCCTGTGTGAGCTGTCTTATCATCGAGTTGCCCTTGCCGAGAATCCTGCCAACCTTCGAAGGCTTTACGTAGATTATCATTCCCCCCGCGAGTTTTCGCGGCCTTCCCAGTATGACCGTCTTTGTCTTGTCCAGTTCCTTGCAGCTCGCCTCGATTATGTCCCCTGCGGCGAGGTCTTCGTTCGCATCCTTTGCGAAGATGAGCCCTCTGAAGGGGGAATCAAGGTCTATTATCAGCACGTTGAATTTGTCCTCCTGCACAACGCCTACGACATTGTCTCCGGCGCGCGGATACCACAACCCTTCCAATGGAATGAGTATCTTCTTCTCGTCATCGTACATGCTCATTATCGTGGAGTATGTCTTGCCGTCGTCTATGAACGCCTCGTCTATTCTCAATGGCTTGTCTTCCAGTTTTTCTCCAGGTACTACTATTCTTTGCATTATTTCACCTTTTCACATTGCTGTCGTTGTCGCAGAGCCTTTTGTCAGGTTGTTGAGCTTGTCGAAGAACTCGGTCTTCAGCCCTGCGGGGAACTCTACAGTGGCCTTGAGGGATCCGTCGCTCTGCCATGATTCCGATTTCATTCCATATTGCTTGAGAAGGCCGTAGCACCTGTTCGCGTATGCGACAGGTATGACGACCTCTATCTTTGCCGTTGCGAACTTTATTGGGAGTATCATGTTTATCTTCTTCAGTATCTCCTCTATCTGCTCGTTCGCGTTCTTGAACGGGTCAATGGTGATCTTGGCTTCGTGCATGGCGTTCTCTATCCTCTGCTCCGGGTGCGGGGCATTTGTCCTTGGGTCAACGGAGTTCCTTGCTATGATGTTCACGATCTGCTTCCTCTTGTCCTCTGCCATCTTTGCCTTCTGTTCGGTTGTTATGGGCACGTTTCCGCGCTTCAGTATGATCTCTGTTACCTTGGCGATGTCCTCGGTGTTGAAAGCCTTCCTTATCTTCTCCTGGCTCTGCCGCTTTCCCTTGTTTGCGTCCTCGAAGACTTCTTCAGCCTGGAGCGCGGCCATAGGGTTTGCCTTCTTTCCTGTTATGTACTCGAAGGCAGCATCTGCGTCGACGAAAATCTCGAACTTTTCCCCATTCACCGTGTATTTCGCTATTACCGTCTTCGACATTTCCTCACGACTGTCAGAGGTAGTCCGCCAGCTTGTCAGGGCTGAGCAGGACAAATTCATTTCCGGACTTTACATAGCCTATGTCTATGTTGTCCATCGTTAGCTTTTCCTCGCTAATCTTCTTGAGGATCCTTATGCTCAATCCTATTGCGTCGTCTACGCCCATATTCTTCTTGTACTCCTTGACTAATATCTCAGTTGCGACCTTCTTGCCCATTCCAATGGCATCTGCCTGGTATCCGAGGAACGACGCGCCAGGCTCTATCTCGAAGAGCCTTGGTTCCGAGTCCACTCCTCCGAGGAGCATTGAAACGGCATAGGGCCTCATGCCTCCGTATAGGGTAGGCTGCATCATGTAGGACGAAATGGTCTTAGCGAGGGCCTCCACCGACTTTATGTCGTCGTATATGAGCTTGTGGTTCTGCGATGACTGCCTTGCCATGTCTATTATGTGCAATCCGTCTGCAACCATGCCGCTGTATGTCGCACCTATGTGGCTGTCCACCCTGAAGACCTTTTGGATCGTGGTAGGCACCGCAAGCGGCTCCACTATGTTCTTGTGAGCCACGAATATGACTGCGTCCTGCGCTATCATGCCTATCGATGTTGCGCCTTTCCTTACTGCCTCCTTGGCGTACTCTACCTGAAAGAGCCTCCCGTCAGGATTGAACATCACTCCCCTATCATATGCTTGTACGTTTGGATACATAATTACACCGTTAGAATATGAAAAATCAAGCCATGTAGCCTGAAATCCTGTTATTCTCGTATTCTATTACACCCTATATAGATTGCTTTTAGAATATAAAACTTTCGTTATAGCGGGATATTGCCATTGCGGCACAGGATTAAATTAATTAACGTTCTTTTCCCCGTTAATGCAGATATATATTTATCGCATTCTAAGTATAGGTGCATGGTGCCTATTTCCTTGGTTGATGCATATGGAGGAGCAAACAGCGGATTCTACTAAAACGCAGGCATTCCATCCGTCGTTTGCAAGGATAATCAATCAGAAGCAGCAGATAAAGGAGAAGCTCTCGAATATAAAGCACAAGATCGGCATATATAGCGCAAAGGGCGGAGTGGGAAAGACGACAGTTGCGGTGAATCTCGCCTATACGCTTATGGCGATGGGTTTCGGGGTGGGGCTTCTTGATGCGGATATAGACACGCCCAATGTAGCCATGTTCCTTGGGATGACCGGTGTCAAGGAAGCGGTTTACCCGCTCAAGCCCGTGGACAGGCACGGGGTGAAGGTTCTCTCAACGGCCATGTTCATCGACGAGTCAACGAAGCCGATAATATGGAGGGGTCCAATGGTAGCGAAGATGATAGCCGAGTTCTTCGACAACACCGACTGGGGCGCGCTCGACTACCTGATACTCGACCTTGCGCCTGGAACATCTGACGCCCCGCTCTCGATAATGCAGCTCCTTGACATGGATGGATTCATACTTGTCACGACCCCGCAGCATACCGCTGCGCTGAATACCATACGCTCGGGCCGCATGATAAAGAGGATGGGCATATCGATATTAGGAGTGGTGGAGAACATGTCCGACGGGAAATTGGCAGGGGCACAGGAGGTTGCCGACGCCCTTGGATGCGAAGTGCTGGGCACAATAAATCATGATAATAAGTTTAGCGCACTAAGTGATAGCGGCATCGTGCCGGTGCTCACGGATGTTGCGCTGAAGGCGCAGTTCGAGAGCATTGTAAAGAAGCTCGGTTTATGAGGTGTTTATGTGGAGGATGAACCTTTTGCAGGCATATTCAAGGAGTCAAAGATCTTCGCGGACCGCGAAGTACTCTCTCCGCACTACATACCGAACCGCCTCCTCTTCAGGGACTCGCAGATAAACGAGATCGTAAAGGCGATAACCCCGACATTGAGAGGGGAGAGGGGAAGGAATCTGTTCATATATGGTAAGACAGGAACGGGAAAGACTTCGTGCATAAAGCACGTGATATCGAAAATAAAGGAATTGCCGACCGTGAAGGCGCGGATAAGTTACATCAACTGCAAGATCTACAATTCCAGGTACAGGGTACTGAACAAGATAACGAGCGACCACATGCCCCTTTACGCGAAGCGCGGATACGGGATAATAGACATCTATGAGAGGATAATAAACTGGATAGACGAGGATGGGAAGATACTCATCGTAGTATTGGACGAGATTGACGTAGTCAAGGACCTTGATGACCTTGTCTACACGCTGACTAGGGCGAACAGCGACATAAAGTCGGGAGGCATTGCGATAATAGGGATATCCAACAGGATCTCGTTCAAGGAGGACCTTGACCCCAGGAGCAGGTCAACGCTATATGAAAAGGAGCTTGTCTTCCCTCCCTACAATTCCTCGGAACTCGCGACAATACTTAAGGAGAGGGCGGAGAAGGGGTTCAGGAAGGACAAGGTTGACCCTGCAGCGATAAATCTTGCTGCCGCTATGGCGGCTAACGAAAGCGGGGATGCGAGGCTTGCACTGATGATAATAACCAAGGCAGGCGAGTACGCTGACGAGAAAGGATCTCAGATGGTGACTACCGATGCCGTTAGGGAGGCTGCGAAGAATGCGGAGGAGGAGCTTGCCTATGAATTGGTGAACACTCTGCCGGAGCACCAGAAGCTGATCGTATACGCGATAGCGCTGCTCTCGGTACAGGGGAGCAGGTACAAGAAGCTCACGGAAGGCAGCGACACATACATATTCAGCGGAGAGGTCTACAGCAAGTATTCAGGCATAAGCGAATCGATGCATAAGGAGGCCAAGTCATCGCGATGGTACAGGAAGTACATCTCAGACCTGGAGATGCAGGGGCTGATTCAGACATACGAATCGGGGAAAGGAATACGCGGCCATACTAAACTGATAAAGCTTGCATATCCTCCTGAGAAAATCAAGAGCACGATAGAAAAGACTCTCTTCAGGGAGAGCGAGACTTCTACAGCATGAGCTGTTGCGCGTTTAGATGGGGATATGGCAGCAGGAGATTGGTGATTCGATAAAGATTGGTTTGGTAAGACCATTTGAGATAGACTATAACCCTCAGGACATAGAGGACCTGGAGCACGCGATAAAGGCATTGGGGCACAGGGCCGTGAATGTATACGTTGACAAGCTCGGGATCACCCTTGAAACGGGCAGGATAGATATTTCTCAGATAGTGGAGAAGAACAAGCTCGACAGGGTGGAAATCGATGCTGCTTTTCTGAGGCACCTGGGCATGATAAAGGACTACGAGCAGTTCGGAAGCAGGCTCTGGTCAGTCAGGGCGATAGAGCAGAAAGGCGTCTTCGTGATGAACTCGCTCAATAGTTGGCTGATCGCAAGCGACAAGTTCGCGGCGCTTGCAGAGCTGGCAAAGGCAGGGCTGCCGGTACCTAAGACCTTCGTTTCTGAAGACACGTATGCTGCTTACAACGCATCCAAGCAAATGCATGAGAAAGTGATAAAGCCGCTGAGGGGGGCCATGGGTTTCGGCGTATTCAAGGTGGACGACCCGGACATGGCGATGAACGTCTTTAACTACTTCTCGAACATGAACAAGCCGATATACATCCAGGAGTACCTGAAGAAGAAGGAGGGTGGGGATTTCAGGGTTGTTGTGGTTGGTGGGAATGTGATAGGAGCGGAATACAGAAAGGGCGCGGATTGGAAGAGCAATGTAGCCCAGGGAGGAGTCCCCTCGGCAGCGAAACCTGACAAGGAGATGCGCGAGATCGCCATCAAGGCTGCAGAGAGGCTGAAGCTCGAGTATGCAGGGGTGGACATAGCCCAGACCAAGGACGGATATTTCATCCTGGAGGTCAATCCGACAATGTCATGGCAGGGGTTCAGGAAGGCTACAAAGATAGACCTTGCTGAGATCCTGATAAAGCATCTTGTTTCAAGGGCAAAGAGCTGATCTGCGCGGTTGAGGAAGTAGTGCTCTTTTAGCGCCTATGAAAAAACGATATTGCGGATCCGATGCAAATCTTTCCAATTCGCGAATTTCTGGGATTTCCATCCTTTTTGAAAGGTGTATGGCGCGGTCTTCACCTATGTAAACTGCCATATGTGCGCCATAAGCATCCTCTACCCTATGGAATAGAAGCATGTCAAGAGGCTCTAGTTCTAAAACACGTTTGGTATGCTCTGTGTCATTCCAGAGGTCGCTTGAGCGCAAGGGCGGCAGGGCAAGCCCATTCTCTGCTAGAAGTGCATACGCAAAACGCTGGCAGTTGGCCCCTTTGGATAGATCATGATCGTCATTCGGTATGCATTTGCCATTGTAATGGACTGTCCAGAATCTCTCGGGGATAATGACTCCGGTTTTTTCATGACGCTTGAATGCCATAATTAAAAAATGCATTAAAGATTATTAAATTTTCGTCTCGTTAGAAGAAGTTATGGATATCTTTAGGGAAAGATGGCGCCGCGCATAGGTATTTCTATTTTCCTTGGCAATACTATCCGTGATTGTATGAGAATCGCATTGCTCTCTGATTTCCATCTAGGCTATGAGAGATTCCGCGAGGACGCGTACAGGCAGGCTGAGGAGGCTCTCGCACTTGCGGCGGAGAGCGCAGACGTGCTTCTTATCCCTGGAGACATATTCGACAACAGGCAGCCGAGCCCAGAGGTCCTTGCAGAGGCGATAACCCTCTTCAGGGAACTCTCCAAGAGGAAGTGGAAGGCGGGAGTGGTTGATTTTAGTGGGGAGGGCAGGAACTTCACCTCAATTCCGATAATAGCGATACCCGGAACGCATGAAAGGAAGGCCGAGGGAGTCGAGGATGCGGTCGATCTGCTCGGGCTTGCCGGGCTCCTGGTGGATGCGACAAACGCAACGGTAATAGTAGGCAAGGAGGGCGAGAAGATTGCCGTCCGAGGGCTTGGGGGGATAGCCGATGACAGATTCAGGGAAATTGTAGCGCGGGAGAATCCCAAGCCGGTCGATGGAATGTTCAATGTGCTCTTCTTCCACCAGTCGGTCTATGAGCTTCTCCCTTTTGACAAGGAATACATAACCCTCGATGAGCTGCCGAAAGGGTATGACCTGTATGTTAATGGGCACATACATGCGAAGGTGGAAACCACGGCCCATGGCAAGCCATTCCTGATATCAGGAAGCACTGTGCTTACGCAGCTGAAGGCGGGGGAGCAGGAGCGGAAAGGCTTCTTCGTCTACGATACGGAGAAAGGAGACTACGCGTTCCACCAAATAAGATCAAGGCGTTTTATATTGCTGAAAATTACTGTTGACGGCAAGGACCCTGCAACGATAGAGCGGGAGATAGGGACCCTCATCGAGAAGAATTGCGGGGACGACAGACCGATACTTAGGATAGAGCTCTCAGGGAAGGTCAAGGACGGCTTCAAGAACATGCAGATTGAGACGCAGGAGATAATCAAGAGATACAGCGACTCGGCGATTGTGGAGCTGGGAAGGAGCGGCATCGAGGCGGCCGCTTCCAAGAAGTCGGAAGGGCTGGGAAGCGGATTGGCGGAAGGCGTATCGATAAAGGATTACGGCCTCGGCATCTTTGCCGAGAGACTGCGGGAGAACAAGTATGCGCTTGACAGGAATCCAAAGGAGCTGTTTGATACATTGAGCTCTGATGAGGGCAAGGAAAAGATCGTCAAGAAGGCAATTGGCCAGCTCCTTGAGTGAACATCATGCCTTTCTCTTTCTGAACATGGTGTATTTGTAGAGTGCGGCAAGCGCCTCTGCCGCGTCTGCCGGAGAATCGTAGACTGGGAGGCCTGCACTCTCCATCATGCGCTTATGCATCTGCGTGTACTCCGACCCTATGCTTATCGCTATCATCGGCTTATCGCTCCTGTCCTTGAATTCGATCATCTTCGCTGCGGATGCCGAATCTGCGCCGGGAGTCTGGAATAGCATTATTACTATTATCATGTCGATGTTCTCGTCTTTCTCAAGTATCTCCATCGCGTCTCCGTAGCGCTTCTCGCCTGCGTCGCCGGCAAGGTCCAGCGGATTCGTAATGTTGACAAGAGGCGGCATCACCTTCCTAAGGGCCTCTTTTGACTCATCGGTAAATTCTGCTATGTTGAGCACTGCAGATGAAGCTATTGCGTCGGTGGTAAGCACTCCCGCGCCTCCTCCGTTTGTGACAATCGCGACGTTCTGGCCTTTAGGAGCTGGTTCAGAAGCGAATATCTTTGCGCAGTAGAGAAGGTCGCTCAGGTCTTCGGCGATTATGAATCCTGCCTGCCTGAATATAGATTCCTGCACTTCATAATCTCCGGCGAGCGCCGCAGTGTGCGAATGCGCCGCCTTTGTCCCTGCGGCAGTCTTCCCTGCCTTGAGTACTATCACTGGTTTCTTGGCTCCGGCTTTCTTGGCTACCTCTATGAACTCCTTGCCGCGCTTTATCCCCTCTATGTACATAATGATGACCTTTGTCTCTTCGTCGTTCATCAGGTAGTTCAGTATGTCCACTTCGTCGACCTGCGCGGCATTTCCGTATGATATGAACTTGGAGAGTCCGAACCCCTCCCCTCCGATCAGGTCTAGTATCGTGCTTCCGACTGCGCCGCTCTGGGCCATGAAGCTCACTCCGCCTATCTCCGCCTTGCTCAGCTTGTATGTGGGAAGGAAGAGCGTGTCAACTCTCGACCTCGGGTCCATTACTCCAAGGCAGTTCGGCCCGAGTGTGACTATGCCGTATTTGTCGGCTATGTCTCTCAGCTGTTTTTGCAGGTCAACATTTCCTATCTCTGCGAATCCGCCGCTTACTACAATTGCCGTCTTGACCTTTGCCTTTCCGCATTCCTCCATCACTGAAGGGACTATCATTGCGGGCACTGCTATCACTGCGAGGTCTATATGGTCCTTTATGTCAAGCACGCTTTTGTAGGTCTTCAATCCGAGTATCTCGTCGGCGTTCTTGTTCACCGGATATATCTTCCCGCCGTATCCTTCGTTGAGATAATTCTGGAGTATGACATGGCCAACCTTATCAGGATCCCTTGATGCGCCTATTATGGCAACGCTCCTGGGCTTGAGCATCGGTCTTAGATCCTTTTCTTTTGCCATAATACCACTACTTCAATATCCTTATGTCGACTATCTCGTATCCCTTGTCCGTGACTATGACTGGATTGAGATCCAATTCGCTTACCGAATCGTTTTCCTGCATCAGCTTTGCGATCTTGAGCAGCAGGCTCACTATGAGCTTCGTGTGCTTGCCTTCGTGGGTCACTATCCTTTGCGATTTGAGCTGGTTGAGCATTTCATCCGCATCTCTTCTCGTTATTGGCGCGACTCTTAGCGCGAAGTCCTTGAAGACCTCAACGTATATCCCGCCAAGGCCTATTAGGACTACCTTGCCGAATTGCGGATCGGTCCTTCCTCCGATTATTATCTCATTGCCCTCCGATGCCATCTTCTGCGCTATTATTTTGTAAGGCTTAACGGCCTGGGCCTTCTTGTAAAGCTCATTGTATGCGGAAGATATCTCCTTTTCAGTTTCAAGATCCAGCTTCACAAGGCCGGCCTTTGATTTGTGGAGCTGCTTGTCCGATAGAACTTTCATGACTATCCTGCTTCCTTTGGCGAATGACACGGCCTCCTTGGCGCTTGCCACATATCTGCTCTCTATGCTTTCTATCCCATATTTGTCGAGGAGGCGCTTTGCTTCCATGTAGTCGAGTAGCGTCATCGGCTCACTCATATCGCGTGCAGATAGAAATGCAGGATAAGCACTATGATTATTATTACGACTATTGCCGCAATTAACGGCCTTCCTGCGGATTTCATGAAAGGCTTTCCATGGAGCTGCGGTTCTGCAGCGGGCCCTGTAGGGCTGGCCGGCTGCCCCTCTGCCATTTGCCTTGTTTCCTGCTGCGCGGCGGTCTGCTGCCGCGGTGCCTGCTCGGGCTGCCCGGCCTCCGGTGTCGTGGTCCTTGGCTTCTGTACAGGATGCGTTCCTCCGACCTTGAGGAACCCGGATTCGGTAAGCATAAGATCCACTCTCCCGCTCTTGAGCTCGTAGATCAGAAATCCCTGCTTGTTGAGCTTGTATAGCCTGAGTGCAAGGTCGCGCGGCCTCAGGTTGAGCGTATTCTGCAGCTCTGCGGGAATGCGCTTTCCTCCGGAGAGATGCTCGAGCACGGCCTCGTCGAGCTTGTCGTACGGCTCTGCGCTCTTCGCCTCTGCCTCCGCTATCAGCTTCTTGCCTTCCTCGGTAACCATTATTTCATTCGGGCCAGGATAATAAGCGGTGAAGTCTATCAGGCCGTGCTGCTTCAGAGAGCCTGCGATGTTGGATGCGTCGAATATGCTTGCGTTTATGGCGCTGCCGAAGCGCTCAAGGACCGTGTTCTGCGTAACTTTGAGAAGGCACGCGAGCTCGAGGAAGTTGATCTCTTCAGCCATCAAATCTAAATAGCTTTACCTGACAATAGTTAAAAAGACTTGCATATCTTACTGTGGGCATTGTGATTTATTGAATATCAGATTTCTTGGCGGAGCGGGAGAGGTAGGCCGCTCGGGCTTCCTCATTGAGGGGAGCAAGAACATTCTCCTTGACTACGGTATAAAGCTCGACCATAAGACGGAGTACCCTGCGGAGCCAGGGAGAGTCGACGCGTTCGTCCTGAGCCATGCGCACCTTGACCACAGCGGCTATTCCCCTGCACTTTACGATGCCTCTTTTCCTGTCGCGATAGGCACCGCCCCCACTAGAGACCTTTCGGAGCTTCTTATAGAGGATTCTATAAAGATAAACAGGCTGCAGAAAGGACCCCAGAAATTCTTCAAGCGGGAGCTCAAGTCGTTCCTCAACAGCTACGTCCCGTACAAATACGGAGACACCGCGGAGGTTGGCGAATATTCGATAACCCTGCGCAATGCGGGGCACATAACAGGAAGCGCGTTGTCGGTCATAGAAGGCAGGAACGGCAAGAAGCTGATGTACACGGGAGACTTCAAGCCTACGCCGCAGGTGCTGCATCGCGGTGCGGATACGGTGAAGTGCGATATCCTGATTACAGAGTCCACCTACGCCACAAAGGACCACCCGGATAGGGACGTGCTGAGAAAGCAGTTCATCGACGATGTAAAGGCTGTTCTAGATGCTGATGGCATAGCTCTACTTCCGGTCTTCGCAGTCGGAAGGGCGCAGGAGATGCTTGCAATGCTCCAGGAGGAAGGGCTAGCCGGCAAGGCATTCATAGACGGCATGGCGAAGGCGGCCACCGAGATAGTCATGAATTACCATGCGTTCATCGACAACCCTGATACGCTGGCAAAGGCGATACGCAATGTCGGTTGGGTTGATAACCCACGCTCAAGGCAGAGGGCGCTCACCGGCGGAAGCATCATTCTCACTACTGCAGGAATGCTTACAGGAGGGCCGGTGCTCAATTATATAACGAGACTGAACAAAAATTCAAAGATCTTTCTTACAGGTTATCAGGTCGAACGCACAAACGGAAGGAATCTGATGGAGGGCAAGCCTCTTGAGATAGACAACAGGAGCGTAAGGATAAAAACGCCTTTCGCATTTTACGATTTCTCGGCCCATGCAGGAAGGAGCGACCTGTTCGAATACATACGAAAGGCAGGACCTGAGACTGTCATCTGCGTCCATGGCGATCATGAGAACTCCAGGACGATGGCTGAGGAGCTGAAGCTGGAGGGTTTTGATGCACATGCTCCGCGCATAGGAGATAGACTGCAGCTGGACTTCTGATTACTCGTTGAAATCGTCGCTGGTTGGGGCTTCTGCGTCAGATACCTCTCCTGAGCCCTTCTCGAGAACCTCTATCTTTCCGTACTTCCCTGTCGATAGCTGCGGCGTTCCCTTGTACTCGCTCACATAGCCGTTTGTTATCTTTATCTTGTCTCCAAGGCTTATCGAGTCGATATCCTTCTCCCAGAGGGAGATTGAGATGCTTCCACTGTCGTCCTTTAGCGTTGCCTTTGCCACGTTGAGCCTCTTTCCGTACTTCGTGACTACCTCTCTGGGCTCTGATTTTTCGACTACTGTCGCTTCTATTTCGACGCTGCTCGCGCCTGCTTTCAATTCACTTATCTTCACACATTCACCTTAAGTAGTAGAGAATATTATTAGATATAGATATATTAAACCGTCGGTGACTGTGCCGGTATTCCTTAAAAGCAGATATGTCGTCGGAAGGAGAAAACTTATATAGTTTAGGCTGATATGATTTTCCTATGGAAAGGCCAAGGCGCGTCGCTTGTGGTAGGGATTCCTCTGCCACTGGGAGGCTTACGCCCCAGGAAATAGTTGACGCTGCGATATGGAGTGTGCGCAGGATCTCGCAGGGGTTGAAAGTTTTCAACGCAACTTCTGAACTTAGATATCAGCTCCGCCACGGTGGAACACGCAGCTTGCGCAATATGGCTGATTATCCTGATTCATTATACGGCCACACGAAGAAGGGTGTTGTGATAGCGCGGGAGCTTCTGGGCGCAAAGTTAGATGACTTCAAGGCTGCGGTGAGAAAATCAGCGGATCGGGAACGGGCGGTGAGAAGGAGAGGTTAATAGAGCCTGCCTGCCACTTCTTCAAGCTTGCTTATGCTTCCCGAATTCCTTATCGTGTAGAATCCTATTTCGGCATTGTTCATCTGTTTTATGAAGGAGAGTGCCAGTATCACTGACGGCTCTTCTCCCCTGCTTGTCCTGATTATGAAAACTTTTGGGCCGACTTGCCTCATTACCTTTGGGCTTGCGTTCATGTATCCGGATTCTCCTATGACTTTTGCTATGCCCTCTGCGAGGCTTCTCTGCTCCTCTTTCGATTCGAGGTTGAGCTGCCTTGAGGATTCGACGAGAAGGTATCTCGACTTTCTTCTAGCTATCAATATATTCACCGATCTTTGCCATTGATTCCTTTGACTTTGCCTCGGACTGGCCCAGAAACTTTGCCACTTCAGTGATTTGGCTTATGGAAAGCAGGTAATTTGGATTGCGGGCTCCCGAATAGATGATCAGCTCTGCTTTTGCAGCTGCCGCGGCCTTGATCAGCCCCCGTATCCTGCCTATGTTCCTATACCTTTCGTGCGTCTGCATCGCGAATATGCATGAGATGTTTACCATTACGGGCTTCCCTGCGTCTTTTGCCGCCGCTATTGCCTTGCCCACTATCTCGTTGTCCTCAAAAGAGATTCCTATCACGTCCTGGTCCTTTATCGCCTTCATCAGCGTGCCGGTGTCCCTTGAGCAGACGATCTGATTCTTGAGATTCTGCGTGTGCCTTGCAGTCACCGCGATCTCTTTGCCGATTGAGAATACCCTGGCGAGTCCGAGTCTTTTTACGAGCCCGGGATCCGCTCCTTCCTTCATATCGGCAATGTCGAAGTATTTCATCTCTGTCTCCGCGGTTAATAGAATTTGTTTAGGATGGTCCGGCTTGCCTGCCCTGTTGATACATGCTCGTGAGCTTCTCTCCGAGCTGCTTCTCCCTGTTCTTGAGCTCCGTGTACTGCTTGTTCGCAGACTGCAGCCTAACTTCAGTCAGCTCTGACCTTTCCTTTATGTCAGATAGGGCCTTCTCCTTCGTGGTCTCGACGATTACCCCTCCTACAGTGATGTAGACCTTGCCGGCGGCCTTCTCTATTTCCTCCTTCGCGCGATCAAGGTCTGCCTTTGCGCCCTGAAGCTGGTCAAGCTGCATGGCGGAGTTCCTAAGCTGCTCCTGCAGCATCTGGTAGTCCCTTACCATCTTCTCTATGTCCTGTTCACTCGGTGAAGGAGGATTCGTCGTTGCCATAATATCAGCTTTTATTCGTTGTTGTTGATAGTATAATAACAGTTGTCTAATATATACTTTTGTTACTAAGAACTAGCTATTCATTTAGGTGCACTGATGGAGCTCAACGAGTCCGAACTCATAGAGAAGGAGATAACCCTCAGGAACATGAGGCTTACCGGAGAGGTCCTTGAGACGCGCCGCTCTTCTATAAGATGGCTTGCGCTCTCCTTGGGGGTCATCAACCCTGGCGAGTCGCGACTCAGCTCGCTTGCCGTGCTGGATGCGCTGGTCCACTTCCAGTTCATAAAGAATAGCGACCCGGATGTAAGGTCGATGATAGACTACATAAACACGAACTGGGAAGTGATAAACGAGAAAACACTCAGGTACCACCTGCTCCGCATGAAGAAGATGGGCCTTGTTGAGAATGAGCAGGGAAAATTCTATTTCAGGAAGCCAGGCATGGGAGACAGGTTCGATGCTGCGAACTGGTCTGCCAGCCTCTTCGAATCGGATTACAGGGACATATCGAAGAAGATAGGGGATGTGATAAAGAAGATAAAGGAAGGGGCGAGATGATTTTATGAAAAGAGAAGTTTTCATATGGATAGGCATGTTTCTCGTGGTGTTGGCAGTTGCCCTCTACATACGCTTCTATTCGGAAGGCCAGATCAGCGTGGTCACGGCTTTCGCGCATAATTCGAGTTCCTATCAGAATGTTTATCCTTATCAGAGATTAGTGCTTGACGCCTACATAAACAATACTGGAAGCGGCATGATAAGCGACATAGGCGTTGAGGAGCTGATAAACGGAAATGTGATAAACGTCTACGGGGTCACTGTTCCTCCTGACAAGACTGCAACAATACCCATAAACTACACACCGACGCAAGGCGGCCGATATAATATCAGCATCATAGTGGATCCGGCAAAACGCTATAACATAGGGGATAGGAATAATGCAGCTGCCTCGCTGGAGCTAACGATAAATAATCCGCAGAAACCGCAGGCGTACTCGCTCCTTCCTCCAGGCAGTGCGGTTTCCCATGGAAACGTGAACCTGAATACAGTAGGATTCCTTTATTATTCATACCTCAGCGCGGGATACAACATAACGCAGTTCAACATAACCGGAATGCCGGGCCTTAATGACTTCCTTACCCCGCTTATCGATGTGGTTGGCGGATACGTGGAAAACATGAGCGTTGCCCATGCCAAATATGCAAACGGGAATGTGGTTTACTCGATATGGCTGCGCGGATACGTTCTCCCTGACATAATGGCAGTTGGAGCTCAGGGAAGGAACCTCACGACGCAGAACTCTACCGTGGGAGGAAGCCAGGTAACTCTGGTGCATCTAAAGGACAACGAATCGTTGTGCAGCTGGTACTCGAACGGATGGATCAAGACCGTTACTGCTCAGGGAAACACAGCCTGCCTTGGGTACATACAGAACAACTATTCGGAATTTGCGCCTCAGACAATACCCAAGGTCAACGTTCCTGCGCTCAGCATAGGCGTGATAATAGCCAACGACTCGTTTGTTGAAGGGAACAGCCTCAGCACTGGTTACACGGTATTGATAGGTAACCAGTCGCTCGTCTATTCCGGAGTCGCTACAAACAGCGCGGAGAGCGGCTCCTGCTACGGGATCATAGATACGGCGAACGGCATAAGCTACTGCAGCAGCTATATCTTCTCGACAAACCAGATCGTAGGGCCTACCTCGCTGATAAGGACAACGGCGGCGATTGGAGGGCTCAATGCTACCGCTCTGGCAGTTGTGAACACCTCGAAGGCATTGCAGCAGGTGCCGCTAAGCATAGACATTCTAAAGGTCTCGAACCTTTCAGGGCAGTCCGTCCAATTCGTGAACGGGGTCAAGCCTTCCTGCGGAATAACCGGCTTCGGATGCCAGAATGCGAGCTACAATAACGGCACCCTCTCTTTCAGGCTGCTCAACGCGAACATTACTTCAGTAAGGTTGGGCTCTATCGGATGCGTGCTGAACGGCGTCCCTAAATACACGCTGCTCAACAAGACCCTGCCGGGACTCGGGATAGTGAACATCACTACGCAATGCTACAACGAAGGGCAGCTTGCCCAGAGCCTCCCTTACGGCTATGTCTTTGGTTTGAGGATGAACTACACTAACGGCAACACCATACACAATGCCACGGGAACAGTATATGTTTTAGGATAGTTCCGGCTTATCTTTAAGGGTGAGAGGATGCCCAGTCCATATGAGATATTCCTAAGGTCATTCGGTACTTTCACGGAGATACAGCAACTCTCCCTAAGCGCCGTTTCTTCGGGAAAGAACTGCCTGATAACAGCGCCTACAGGGAGCGGGAAGACCGAAGCTGCTCTCATCCCCGTGCTCAACAAGATCTACAAGAGCGGTGGCGAAAAAGGGATACAGGCAGTCTATATCACACCGCTTCGCGCGCTCAACAGGGACCTCATAAAAAGAATCGAGGGCATATGCAAAGAAGCAGGGATAACGGTCTCGGTAAGGCACGGCGACACATCGCAGAAAGAAAGGAAGAAGCAGGTGGAGAGCCCCCCGGCCTTGCTGATAACGACTCCTGAAAGCATGCAGAACATATTTCTTTCCGGAAGGCTTAAATCGGCTTTGAAGAATGTCGGATGCGTACTCGTGGACGAAGTCCATGAACTTTACTACACAAAAAGAGGGGCGCAGCTCTCGATAGCGCTGGAGAGGCTGAGGAACATTTCAGGAGAGTTCCAGAGAATAGGGATAAGCGCGACCATAGGCGAGTCGAAGGAGGTTTCCCTCTTCCTCTTCGGAAACAGGGAGCACACCGTTGTGAAATCTCCTCTTGCAAAGCAGTTTGAGATAGGGATAGAGATGCCAAAGGTGCCTGATGCAGGCAGCGCAACGTTCTCCGAGACCTTTGGATTGGACAAGCAGTCTACTGCACGCATAGAGAGAGTCGCGGCGTTGATCAGGAGCTCTGCAGCGACGATTGTCTTTACAAATACAAGGCAGGTTGCCGAGTCTCTTGGGAGCAAGTTGCTCTATCTTAACAAGGAGCGTGATTTCGGAGGCGTTGCAGTGCACCACAGCTCATTGGACAAGGACGAGCGTGTCAAGGTCGAGAACGCCTTCAAGGAGGCCAAGATAAAAGGGATAGTCGCCACTAGTTCGCTTGAATTAGGCATAGACGTGGGCAGGGTTGACCTTGTTGTGCAGTACGGCTCGCCGAAGCAGGCGGTGAGGCTGATCCAGAGAGTCGGCAGGGCCGGGCATACTGAAAAAAAGGCGGCAAAGGGAAAAATCCTTGTCGCAGAGGTGATGGATGCGCTTGAGTCTTCAGTGATAATCGGCAATGTCCTTGATGCAAAGCTGGAGGTGCATTCGATAGAGAGGAATGCCCTTGACGTTGCGGTAAACCAGATATGCGCGATGACTCTTGAGCACAAGAGGATAGAGGCATCGAAGATCTATGAGACGATATCAGCAGCCGCGCCGTACAGCGCCATGGAGAGAGGGACCTTTGACAGGCTCATTAAATTTGCAAGCGAGCTGAACCTGATACGCTATTCCGAGGGCTTTGCAAGCATAGGAAGACGGGGCATGGATTACTTCTTCAGCAACATAAGCGTGATACCTGATAATGTGAGATTTGCGGTGAAGGATGTCATAAGCAATAAGATAATATCATCGCTTGACGAGCATTTTGTCTACAATTATCTCGATGAAGGCGCCTCTTTCATAAGCAAGGGCATTCCCTGGCGCGTTGTAAGCCTTGAGGAAGGCGTAATACTTGTCGAGCCGAGCTCCGACATAGAAGCTGCGGTGCCCGACTGGGAAGGCGAGGACATACCTGTATCGCACCAGGTAGCCGCAGGAGTATACTCGGTTTTTGAGAAAGGTCTTGCGAGCGGTGCATCGAGTATGGATGACGAGGTGCTTAAATCATCTCTGGATTTCATATCAAGGCAGAGGAAGCACTTCACACCGACAAGCCAGAAGGTATTCATAGAGGAGCTTGAGAGCTATGCTGTCGTATATGTGGGTCTGGGGAGACTCGCAAACGAATTCCTCTCGCGTGTGATTGGTTCCATACTCTTGCAGAGGCACCCAGGCTGCACATTGCGTGCAACTCCCTATGCCATTGTCATAGAATTTGGAGACCTGGGAAGGAAACCCGACATGCACCTCGTCTTTTCCTTGCTCAAAGAGGGCATATCCCATGACAGGGTGTCGGTGATCGCCTCTGGGTCTGATCTTTTCAGGTACAAGTTCGTCCAGGTCGCCAAGCTTTTCGGCGTGGTGGAGAAGAAAGTCGCGCTTACGAAGGCCGCTGCAACGCGGCTCATGGACTTTTACAGAAATTCCGTGGTTTTTGACGAGGCATTGCGGGACCTCAACAAAAATTATTTCGATGCGGATGACGTTTTGTCATTCATCAGGGACTTTAGGCAGGGGAGGATTTCTGTGGAGCTTGTAAGATCTCCGGGCTCTCCGCTCTCGAATGAGATTCTCAGATCCGCATACCACTACAAGGAGCTCCTGATGCCTAACCTGCCTAACGAACGCGACATAGCTACATTCAAGTCTTCACTGCAGGGCAGAACGGTGAAGCTCCTTTGCACTTTTTGCGGTTTCATATCTGAGGAGGAAGTCAATCTGAATAAAGACGTCAAATACTTCTGCCACTCGTGCAAGAGCCCAATGCTTTGCGCCTATAATGAAGGTTATGAAGAGGCAGTGCTGAGGAGAATCGGGGGGAAGAGGTTGGGAAAACAGGACATGGCCGCTTATGAAAACGCAATAAAGGAGGCTGGGCTGGTAAGCGCATATGGAAACAGGGCCGTTATAGCCCTTGAGACTTATGGTGTTGGCCTTTCCACAGCCGTAAGGGTGTTGAAATACATGAGAAGCGACTTTCCAAGGTTTTTCGCCGACTTGATTGAGGCGCAGAAGACATTCGCGCGGACGAAAAGGTTCTGGAAGGGCGCTTCATCAAGGCTTAATTGAACCGCGCAGCGATTCGAGTATCAGGTCCACCCCCATATCATACTCGCGCGGAGTTATCTCTCCTTCACTTAGCATACGGTCCAATACGGCTTGGGCTTTCGCGTGGTTCACTATTGCGAATGTACCTACTCCGAAAAATAGGTCCTTGAAGAACTTTGTTTTGGCAAGGACGTTTTCTTCTCGTCTGCCGATATTATCGAAATCTATCTCCCGTCTTAGCATCTCCTGTAATCTTGACCGTATGTTTCTTGTCATTCCTGCCGGTGTCTGAGTGATTTCGACAGGGGTTGCCACGCGTTGCCTTGGAACTGCCAATTTACCACCGGATTCATTTAGGAGCTGGCTGTTGGGGTTATTAATGGTTTTCTAGGGATTCAGGCCTGCGGCGGAGGTTGCTGTTTAGGAACAGCAGGCGGCAGAGGCATTGCGTCATCGCCCCTTATGACCCTAGCGTCGACTACCTTTGCCCCATCTTCAAGTTTCATGAGCCTTACTCCGCTTGCGGCTCTTCCTGTTATCCTTATCGAGTCTATCGGTATGGTTATGCTTATTCCGCTCGAATTAATCAGCATCAGGTGCTGCTCTCCGCTTATGAACAGTGCCTTTGACACAGGCCCTGTCTTCTCGTTCGTCTTTATGTTTATAACACCGCTTCCTCCTCTGCCCTGGGTCCTGTAAAGCGATATATCAGTGATCTTTCCGTAGCCTTTCTCCGTAACAGTCAATATGCTTCCTGAATCGTTTGCGGATATTATATTCTTCGCGAAGTCCTTTTCATGCAGCCTTATTCCCCTTACTCCTGATGCCGTCCTTCCTATCTGCCTCAGCTCCTCTTCCTCGAACTTTATCGACTTGCCGGCTTTGGTGAGTATTGTGAGGTACTTGGAGTTAGAATAGATTATGACGTCTGATATCTCGTCTCCTTCGCGCAGGTGTATTGCCCTGACGCCATTCGACCTTGGCCTGGAGAAGAGCACAGCGTCGGTCTTCTTGACCACTCCTTTCGCGGTAAGGAATGCTATGTTTGATTTCTCTGTGTTCTTCATGTCGAGCATGACCACTATCTTCTCGTCACTCGTGAGGTTTAGCAGGTTGACTATTGCTTTTCCTGCCCCGTACCTGCTGCTTTCAGGGATGTTGTACGCCTTGATCCAGTAGGCCCTGCCCGTATTGGATATGCAGAGGAGGAAGTCCTTGTTGTTGCATGTAAGAATCTCCTTGACGTAGTCTCCTTCAGTCAGGTTTATCGCTATGACTCCCCTGCCGCCCCTTCCCTGCTCCTTGAAAGTGGTTATGTTCTGCCTCTTGACATACCCTTTGTTGGTCATTATGACCGTGACACGCTCGTTGCTTATCATGTCCTCATCAGTTATGTCGAGCGGCTGGTCTATGTTGAGTATTTCTGTTTTCCTTGGCTTGCCGAATTGCTTCTTCACATCATGGGTCTCCTCTTTTATTATCTGGTCAACTTTCTCCGGCTGCTCTGTTATCGCCTTGTAATGGGAGACGCTAGCTATGAGCTCTTTCTTCTCATTGTTCAGCGACGTGTTCTCAAGATGCGTAAGCCTGCTGAGCTTCATGTCAAGTATAGCGTTTGCCTGCTTCTCTGACAACGCGTAACTTTTCATTAGGGTGGCTCTTGCCTGTGCAAGTTCTCCGCTTTCCTTTATGTCCTTTATTATTTCGTCTATTCTGTCTATTGCAAGGATGAGGCCTTCGACTATGTGGAGCCTGTCCGCTGCAACTCTCAATTCATACTGGCTTCTCTTGAGTACGATTTCCCTTCTGTAGTCGATGAATGTGGTAATCATGCTGAGGATGTTGAGGCTCATCAGCCTCTTTCCGACTACAGCAAGGTTGATTATCGGGAATGTCACCTCCAGCTGCGTGTGCTTGTAAAGCATGTTGAGCACCTGTTCAGGATTTGCGTCATCTTTCAGGTCTATGGTTATTCGCAGGCCGCTCTTGTCGCTTTCGTCTCTCAGATCCCTTATTCCGGTTATCCTTTTCTCTCGTACAAATTCAGCTATAGTCTGTATCAGGATTGCCTTGTTTACGTTGTATGGTATCTCGTTTATGACTATCTTCCTCTTCTTTTCGTCTATCTCAGCCTTCGCCCTTATGGTTGTCTGGCCGCGGCCGTGCCTGTAACCGGCGTATGCGTTCTGGGACATTATGGCTATTCCTCCAGTAGGGAAATCGGGCCCCTTTATTATTCCAAGCACGTCCTCTATGGTAGACTCTTTGTGGTCGAGGACGTGGACGATAGCTTCGCACACTTCGTTGAGGTTGTGAGGAGGTATGCTTGTTGCAACCCCTACTGCTATTCCTGATGACCCGTTTACCAGAAGGTTTGGTATCCTTGACGGAAGAGTAACCGGCTCGGTTTCAGTGTTGTCGAAATTCGGCGTGAAGGCAACGGTCTCCTTGTCCAGGTCGTTCAGCATCTCCTCTGCAATCTTGGTAAGCCTCACTTCAGTGTAACGCATTGCAGCGGGAGGATCGCCGTCAACGCTTCCCATGTTGCCCTGACCCTCGACAAGCCTGTGGTGCATGGAGAAATCCTGCGCCATCCTGACCAGCGCATCGTACACCGCTATGTCTCCGTGGGGGTGCAGTTTTCCTATGCAGTCTCCGACTATCCTTGCACTCTTTTTCGTAGGCAGGTTGTGGAAGTTCTTTAATCCGTACATGGTGTAGAGAACCCTTCTCTGCACGGGCTTGAGGCCGTCCCTGGCGTCGGGTATTGCCCTGCCTATTATCACGCTCATTGCGTAGTCGATGTAGCTGGTTTGCAGCTCGTCATCCAATGGCGCGTTCTTTGGCTCTCTCAATTTATCACTTATATGTCAAGTACTCTGACCTCTTCGGCATGCTCCTGCAGGAATTTCCTTCTCTTTGGCACATCGACTCCCATGAGTATGGTGAAGAGCTGGTCCGTCCTCATGGCATCGGCTATTGTCACCCTCTTGAGAAGCCTGGTTTCTGGATTCATTGTGGTTTCCCAGAGCTGGTCCGGGTTCATCTCTCCAAGTCCCTTATACCTCTGGAGGTCGATCTTGTCTCCCAGTTCCTTTCTTTTGACCAGCAGCTCTTCCTCGCTGTAGCAGTATGAAACTTCCTTTCCTTTGGTTATCTTGTAAAGGGGAGGCTGCGCTATGTAGACATTACCGGCTTCGATTATCTTTTTCATGAACCTGTAGAAGAATGTGAGCAGCAGCGTCCTGATGTGGCTTCCGTCCACGTCTGCGTCGCTCATCAGAATTATCTTGTGGTACCTGAGCCCCTCGATATTGAAAGTTTCGTTTATCCCTGCCCCGAAAGCAGTGATCATGGCCTTTATCTCATTGTTGTCGAATATCTTCTCGTAATTTGCCTTTTCGACGTTGAGTATCTTTCCCCTGAGTGGGAGTATGGCTTGCGTGTTCTTGTCCCTGCCGCTCTTGCTTGAACCTCCTGCACTTTCTCCCTCTACCAGGAAGATTTCTGTTTTTGCAGGATCGTCGAAAATGCAGTCTGAGAGCTTGCCCGGGAGAACAGAGCTGTCGAATATGCTCTTCTTCCTTGCCAGCTCCCTTGCCTTTCTTGAGCTTTCCCTGGCCGTTGCAGCCACTATAGCCTTTTCGACTATTGCCTTTGCGTCTGCCGGATGTTCTTCAAGGTACCTGGACATGTTGTCATACACGTCTACCTCGAGTATGTTTTTGACCTTCGTATTCCCTAGCTTCTCCTTTGTCTGGCCTTCAAACTCGGGATTCTGCATCAAAACGCTGAGAACTGCAGAGAGGCCTTCGCGTATGTCCTCTCCGGTTACTTTTATTTCAGTTTTTATGGCCTTGTTCTTGGCAATGTAGTTAAGTATTGCCCTTGTAAGGCCACTGTGAAAGCCTATGACGTGCGTACCTCCTTCCGGGGTCCTTATGTTGTTGACGAATGACTCAAGCCTTTCGTCATATGTGTTGTTGTACTGCAGCGCGTATTCCACGACGACGTCGTCCTTCTGCTGCTTTGAGCGTATGACGTTGGTGAGTGTTGTCTTCTCGTTGTTTATGAATCTGATGAAGTCGATTATGCCTTCCTTGGAATTGTATGTCTGTGTCTCGTGAGGCTCAAACCTTTCGTCAGTAAGCGTGATCGTGACTTCGGGGTTCAGGAAGCTTGTGTATAGAAGCCTGTCCTTCAGTATTGCAGAGTCAAATGTGGTTGATGGGAAGATCTCTCTGTCTGGCTTAAACTTTATTGTTGTGCCTCTTTCTGTAGTGTCGCCTATCTGGGCGAGTTCTGAGGTTGGAGTGCCCCTGCTGAATGTCTGCCTGTAGAGATGGCCGTTCTTCTTCACTGTCACTTCCGTGTATTCCGAAAGCGCATTGACAACAGTGAGCCCCACGCCGTGTAGGCCTCCAGATACCTTGTACGCGTCGCCTCCGAACTTTCCACCCTTATGGAGCGTGGTCATTATAACTTCGAGCGCGCCTTTGTTGTATTTCGGCATTATGTCTACAGGTATGCCTCTCCCGTCGTCGCTGACTTCAGCGACGTTGGTCTCGTTGTCCATGAAAAGGCGAATCGTTATGTTCTTCGCGTAACCAGCCAGAGTTTCGTCAACAGAGTTGTCTACAACCTCATAAAGCAGGTGTAGAACTCCTGCAGTTCCTGTGGAACCGATGTACATTGCGGGTCTTTTTCTTATGCCTTGGGCACCTTCCAGTACGACGATTTTTGATGCGTCATACTCTTGGTTCTCGGCAGGCATAATATCAGCTGATTTTGTAAAAGATTAGAACACTTATTCATTGCATTCGAAAGAATATAAAGCTTTTGAAGATTTATTTTGCAGTTAATTTCAGATATAAAACCTGTGTTTTATGCGATGCATTTTTAAAGTAACAATCCCATGTTTCAATCATGCAAAAATCGGTCAAGAAGGTGATCATAATAGGGGCTGCCGGGAAGGATTTCCACTGCTTCAACGTGCTTTTCAGGGATAATCCTGATTACAATGTAGTTGCATTTACCGCAAACCAGATACCTTTCATATCAGGCAGGCCGTACCCAAAGGAACTTAGCGGGAAACTCTACCCTTCAGGCATAAAGATATACGATGAATCGGAACTGCCAGAACTTATACGCAAATTTGACGTTGATATTTGCATAATTGCCTATAGCGATCTGAGATACCAGGACGTGATGGAGAAGGCGAGCCTTGTCAATGCGAACGGGGCTGATTTCTGGATACTTGCGCCGGAACACACGATGCTCAAGTCAACGAAACCTGTGGTTTCTGTATGCGGAGTGCGCACTGGCGTTGGAAAAAGCCAGACCTCAAGATATGTAGCCCTTGCCCTTAGGAAATTGGGCCTCAAAGTCGCAGTGGTGAGGCATCCGATGCCTTATGGAATACTAAAGGATGAAATTGTAGAGAGATTTGCTACGCTAAAGGATCTTGACAAGTACAAGACAACTGTGGAGGAACGGGAGGACTACGAGCCCCACATAAAGAACGGATTCGTTGTCTACTCCGGAGTGGATTATGAGAAGATACTCAGGAAGGCAGAATCTGAAGCAGATGTTGTTCTGTGGGACGGCGGGAATAATGATGCCTCTTTCTTCAAGGCCGATTTGTCAATAGTGGTTGCGGACCCGCTCAGAGCAGGCAACGAGCTTACTTATTATCCTGGAGAGACTGTTGCGCGGATGGCCGACATACTTATCATAAACAAGGTAAACAGCGCAAAGAAGATTGATGTCCAGAGAGTTGTGAAAGACCTTGAAGAAATCAACCCTATGGCAAGAATAGTGTATGCCGACTCGGTAATAGGCGTCGACAATCCAAACGGCGTTAAGGGAAAGCGTGTGTTGATTGTTGAGGACGGGCCTACAATAACGCATGGGGGGATGCTGTTTGGGGCAGGCTCTGTTGCAGCAAGGCAGTTTGGTGCAGGAAAAGTGGTAAATGCGAAGAAGTACGCAGTGGGAACTTTGAAGGACATATTCGAGAAGTATAGCTTCTTGTCTGACGAACTGCCTGCCGTAGGGTACAGCCCGAAACAGGTGCGCGACCTTGAGGCGACCGTCAACGCGGCTGATTGTGATGTTGTGCTCTCCGCGACACCGACAGACCTTAGGCATGTGATAAACGCCAACAAGCCAATAGTACAGGTTTCCTACGAGCTCAGCCCGAAAGGCAGGTACCTTGACGATGCCGTCGCAAAGTTCGCGGAAAAGGCCCTGAAGAAATAGCTTTTGACTGCGATTCAGATAATATTAATAAGCTGGTCGCACAAATAATTCTTGCTTATTATTTGGGCTCGTAACTCAGTTTGGTCAGAGTGGCTGGCTCTTAACCAGCAAGCCGAGGGTTCAAATCCCCCCGGGCCCACGTGGTTTTCTCTTTTATTGGAGTCAACGCCGCCTTTGACAGGTAAACACTGCAAGGCATGGAAATATTTATATAACAAATGTCCGAATATGATATGAGCTCAAATCCTTCCAGGCTGGCTTTCAGACAACGAGAGCAACCGATACCAGTGCCCGTTAATTTAATCTCAGCTACGCGCAGGAACGGCTCCTCTGCAAGGGATGAATGCGGCGTTGCGGCAGTCATAGGGCCGAATGCAGGCAGCCTGACCTACAAGCTATTGAAGGAACAGCAGAGCCGCGGTCAGGAGTCCGCAGGGCTCGCCTGGCCTTCGGCTGACGGCATATCTATGGAAAGGGGCCCTGGTCGCGTGCGCGAGGCGGTGAATATCAAAAACCTGCCTTCAGGTTCTGGCATTGCTATCGGCCAGGTAAGATATTCGACAAGCGGCGGGAGGAAGGATTCCGGTCTTGATGAGGCGCTGGAAACTGAGAGGCTCATGTCTGAGGCTCAGCCGATGCAGGTGGGGGATGTGGCGGTGGGCTTCAATGGGAACCTTTCAAATTTCGAGTTCCTGAGAACTCTGGTAAGCCCGTTGATAACAAGCACTGACACGGAAGTCCTTCCAAGATACATCAACGAGAGGAAGGCGGCAGGCATGACTACTGTTGGCGCCGTTTCGTCGCTTCTGGCAGAAATAGACGGTGCCTGCTCGATGGTCGTGCTTGATGGGAATACCGTCGTGGCAGCGAGGGACCACAACGGATACAAGCCGCTTGTGATAGGCAGGATCGGCGATAACATCGTTGTTGCTTCGGAAAGTGCAGGAATAACGAAACTCGCGGGCAAAGTGATGCACGACGTCGCGCCAGGAGAGATCGTGACGATAGATGCCAATCAGATAATGACGGTACACTCCCCTTTGGTATACAACAAGAGGACCAAAACAACTTGTCTAATGGAAGTGATCTACCTTTCGAAGGACAAGACAGTTATAGATGGGGTAAATGTGGGGGACGCAAGGCTTGCCATAGGAAGGAGCGTGGGAAGGCATCATGACGGTGTAGAGGCAGATATAGTGGTGCCGATACCGAAGACCGCGGTGCGCTTTGCCCGAGGATATGCCAGCGTTACCGGGATACCGATAGCGAAGGGGCTTGTGCTCCTCGACCATGAAGGCAGATCATTCATAGCGCCTAACGATGACGTGCGCATAGACATAGCGAAGGGCAAGCTTGCGGTGGACAAGGATGTTGTGGAGGGCAAGCGCATAGTGCTTTTTGATGATTCCGTTGTTAGGGG
This sequence comes from Microcaldota archaeon, assembly GCA_964419095.1. Taxonomy (GTDB): domain Archaea; phylum Micrarchaeota; class Micrarchaeia; order Micrarchaeales; family CABMGC01; genus JAKAVK01. Next base: position 17,264 of record CAYQOG010000001.1, on the reverse strand, counting down.
AAACACCCTGGGCGTGGTCATTGCTGCCCTGCGCGAAGCTGGCGCGAGAGAGGTTCATGTGAGGATAGGGTCTCCGCCGATACTCTGGCCGTGCTTCATGGGTGTCGATTATCCTACCTCTGCAGAACTGCTCGCCCGCAACGCCACGCCAAAAGAGATGGCAAGGATGCTTGGCGCGGATTCCCTCGAATATGCAAGGCTGGAAGAGGTCATCGAGGCGATAGGGAGGAAGGACTTCTGCACCGCGTGCTTCAACGGGGAGTACCCTCTGAGAAAAGACACTCTGGGGATGAATGGTGTCATAGCTTTGTCGAGGGACTAGGCGTTTATAAGTTACAAATTAACAAATATATGTTGTTAGTTTGTATGCAAAGCAGAGCTATATATAATAGTTCCGCGTAATATACTTGTAACGGCAGCTGACCCAATCCATATCCGTATATAATATACACCTGAGCAAGGCTCTATCGCGATCATTATGCAGAAAAGACACAACAAGAAGGCAGTCAAAAAGGCAAAGCCTAATTTGAGGAAGACCAAGAAGGCAGCTCCGGCAGTGCGCAGGAAGGCCGCAAAAAGGGCAGCAGCTGCCCCGAAAGTCAAGGCAAAGCTTGCAGCCAAGCCCAGGAAAGGGGAGCTATTGAAGAAGCAGGCGGAGGAGGCCGCGCTTGCTGTCGAGAATACCAGGATCATTGCTACTGAGAAGATTGTCTCTGACGCCCTTTTCACGGAATTCGTAACCAAGAACGTAGGCAAGCAGGGAGCCGATGTGGTGAAGATACTCAATTCTGCACCTCACACGGACGACAAGCTCGCCGCAAGGATGGAAACCAAGGTCAATGAGGTGAGAAGGATGCTCAACGTGCTTAATGGCTATGGAATAACCAAATACGACATCAACAAGGACAGCAAGGGATGGCTCACCTTCAGATGGTATTTGGACAGGGAGAAGATATCAACATTCTATGAGGCGCTTGCGGAGAAGCACAACAGCCAGAAGGTCAACCTGCAGGAAGGCTGCAATGACTTCTACTACTGCCAGTCATGCTACAAGGACCAGAGGCTCATACTTCCTTTCGATTCCGCATACGAGCTAAACTTCAAATGTGAGAACTGCGGCAAGATATTCGGAGTGCTCAATAAGGAGCAGGCCAGCGCCCTTTTTGTTTCGGAGAAGACCGCATGAGCGCAACGCGTCCATAACGCAGGCAAGAAGCTTTATATTAAAAGAAGTGAAAGGATATTCTGTAAAAATAGCGGGGTAGGGTAGCATGGAGTGCCCGCCGGGCTCATAACCCGGAGATCGATGGTTCAAATCCATCTCCCGCTATGGCCCCACAGTTCCACTATTCGTTTTTTTATTGTATATTATATACCTTAACTACACCTTATAATTAAATTAAAAAAGAGAAAAACCCATTTTCCATTAGTGGAAATGTGGTGTTCGTCGGTTTTTTTATGGAAGCAGAAGTACAAACGGAAGTCATCTACGCGGCGCTGTCGGAAGAAAGGAAAACAGGCGAGCTGGTGCCTTTAAACAAGACCTTCTACACAAACGCCGAAGAAAGCATAAAGAAGGCGGAAAAAACAAGCACGCCGGCCGAGCTACAGAACAGAATAGCAACGCTCAGCGCGCTTAAAGCCAAAAGGACACAGAAGATACTTGTGTACATAGCCTACGGCAAAACATTACCAAACCAGATGCCGAAAGAGGAGGAATCACTTTACTACACAATATTGAAGGCACTCAACAAAGAAGTAACCCCCAGCAAGACAGCCAGGATAAAGATACTTATAAAAATACCAGAAATCATAACTAATAAAGGAAAGAGGATAGGCCCGTACGAGCAAGGAGAGATCCTGCAGATAGAAGACCCGGACGACGCCGAATTTCTGATAAACAACAAAATAGGAGAGATTCAGGATCAGTGATGGCATGAAAATAGAAAAGGAGATAATGGCATATTGCAAGTTCTGCAACAAGCATACAAAGCACACTGTTAAGATTTACGCTAAAAAGCAGACTTCAGGACTCAGCATAGGAACAAGGCGCCACAACAGGGCAATCAGGGGGTACGTGGGAAGCGTAGAACCTAAGATACACCCAAAGAAGCTCGGAAAGAAGCAGAAGGTAATGCTTACATGCGTCGAGTGCAAGAAGGTAACGGACCGGGTCTTCGGCCTCAGGACGAAGAAGAAGATAGAAATCAAGCGCTGATTAAATGATAATAAAAAAACCGCTGCCCGATACGGGAGAGCTGGTCATAGCCAAGGTAAACAAGATAATGCCACACGGAGCGTACTGCACCATCCAAGAGTACAACACCGATGCGTATCTGCCTATTTCTGAAATTGCGTCAGGATGGATCAAGAACATACACGAATTCATAAAAGAAGGGCAGAAGGATGTTGCCAAGGTAATATTCGTTGACAAGGACAAGCGCGCAATAGACATATCTTTCAAGAAAGTCAGGGCCGGAGAAAAGAAGAGCACGCTGACCGAATACAACCTCGAGAAAAGGGCGGAAGGCATATTCGCAAAGGCGTTGTCCGCAGCGAAGATGGAATCAAAGCGAGATGAAATAATCCAGGAAGTCGCAAAGAAGGAACAGACATACAACGACCTCATTAATGACATATTCGAGAACAAGGACCCATTGGCAGGCATCAAATCGACCGAATTCAAGACGGCTCTCTACGAAATGGTATTCAAGGTCGTGAAGCCGAAGAGGTACACCGTATCATACACACTCAACATGACAACCGCGGACACGAAGGGAGGCATATCGCTGATAAAGGAGGTTCTCGGGGAAGTCGAGAAGCAGGGAGTCGATGTGCTCTACCTGGGGGCTCCGCACTACAGACTTCTTGCAGAGGACAAAAGCTATCCAAAAGCGGAAGGCAGGATAAAACAAGCCCAGGTAATACTCGAAAAGCACGGCAGGAAGGTGTTCTTCGAGATAAAGAGCAATAAGGGGGAGTAAGTGGACAAGACAAAAATATATTTCAATAGCAAGTCGAGGCCGAAGAACCCGATAATGGTTGTGGGTCTTCCCGGAATAGGCACTGTGGGCAGCCTGGTAGGCGAGCACCTTAGAAATACTCTCAAGGCAAAGCGTCTTGCAACCCTCTATTCGCCCCATTTTCTTCACCAGGCAATAATGATGAAGAATGGGGGAGTGAGGCTTGTTAGCAACCGATTCTATCTATGCAGGAACGAGAAGACCAAGCAGGACATAATCATACTCGTAGGCGACATGCAGGCAGGAACGCCAGAAGGCCAATATGAGATAAACGACAGGATAGTCAACTTCTTCCAGGCCCTGGGAGGAAAGACGATATACACGGTGGGAGGGTACAACATAAGCAACCAATATGTAACGAAGCCACGTGTATTTGGAGTCGCCACAGACAAGGAAACCAGGGAATCACTTGCAAAGAGCGGAGTAGTGATGGGGCAGGCGGCAGGAGCGGTCTGGGGGTCCGCAGGACTCATAGTCGCATTTTCAAAGAAGCACAAGATACATGCCGCATGCTTGATGGGTGAGACGGGAATGCTGGAGATTGACGCAAATGCAGCAAAGGCGGTGCTCGAGAAGCTTAAGGACATATTAAAACTTGACGTGGACCTCTCAAGCATAGACAAGATAAAGGCCGAGACCGAGACGCTGCTCAGGGAGATGGAGAAGGCTGGCGGAGCTCCAGGGGACCAGCAGCCGCCACTGCCTAGCCAGCCGCTTTCTTACATAAGGTAGAGAATCCTGCGCGCCAGTCATCTAGCCTGGTCAGGATACGAGCTTCCCAAAACCGGAAAAAGCTCGATGCCCGGGTTCAAATCCCGGCTGGCGCATCACTAAATATCAAAATAGCGGCTGGGCTATCAACTACATCTTCAGAACGCGGACAAGGTCCTTTGTCTTGTCTGCAGATATTCTGAGTGCCGCAAGCTCCGAACTGGACGTCTCAACTTCGGCTACCTTCTCCACGCCTCCTTTGCCAAGAATGACAGGCACACCTATGAAAACATCACTAATCCCGTATTCGCCTTCGAGATACGCGGAACACGGCAAGACCTCCTTGGTATCAGCCAGAATTGCCGATACCATCTGTTCCAGCGCAGAAGCAGGCGCATAAAAAGCGCTTGACTTTTCCAGCTTTATTATCTCCGCACCCGCATTCCTTGTTCTTTCAATGAGTTTGTCGAGGTCTGTATCCTTTACCAGGCTATCTACCGGTTCATCGCCAACCTTCGTGTGCCCTATCAAAGGGACCATCAGGTCCCCGTGGCTTCCCAGGACCACCGACTCCACCGTTTCAGGCGGCACATCAAGATGCATTGCTATGAATGCCCTGAACCGCGACGAGTCAAGTATGCCCGCCTGGCCAACCACCCTCTGTTTTGGGAATCCGCTCGCCTTCATGGCCACATAAGCCATAGGATCAAGGGGATTGGTAAGCACTATTATTATGGCGCTTGGCGCGTACTGTTTTACGGCCTCGGCTGCAGACTTTACTATTGCAGCATTAGTATTGAGCAGATCGTCTCTTGACATGCCCTCCTTCCTCTGCGCCCCCGCCGTTATCACAACAATCTCGCTCCCTGCAATATCATGATAATCCCCCGTTCCTACAATCTTCGCATCGAAGCCCTCTACAGGCGCGCTCTCCATCAAATCAAGCGCAATTCCTTTTGCCGTGTCTCCAGTCCTGTTCCAGAGCACGACATCGCATGAATTCTTATATGCAAGAAGTTGCGCGAGAGTTGAACCGACCCTCCCTGCCCCGACGATTGATACTTTGCGCATGAGCCCATCCATTATCCGATCATCTTACTCGCGACATACTTTAATATCCCTCCAGCTTTATAATACTCAAGTTCAACCGCGGTATCAATTCTTACTTTAAGCGGGGCATGCTCCTCCCTGCCTGTTTTTGCTGATATAAAAGTCATCGTAACACTGCCTCCGGGCCGTAAGCCCCTTCCGACCGCTATGCCCAATGGTTTTGAAAGGTCAAGATGCAACCTATCCGCGTTATCGCCGTTTGAGAACTGCAGCGGCAGTATTCCCATGCCGACCAGATTGCTCCTGTGTATCCTCTCATAGCTCTCCGCCACCACTGCCCTTACCCCAAGCAGCCGCGGCCCTTTGGCAGCCCAGTCCCTCGAGCTTCCAGATCCGTATTCTTTTCCTGCGATGACAATCAGCGGCACATTCTCCCCCTTATATTTCATTGCCGCATCAAATATGCTCATAATCTTCCCATCAGGATAATGCGTCGTGAATCCGCCCTCTTTGCCTTTCACCATGAGGTTCTCCAATCTGTTATTCGCAAAAGTGCCCCTCACCATTACTTCATGGCTGCCTCTTCTTGCGCCGTAACTGTTAAAGTCATACGGCTTCACGCCCTCGCTTATCAGATACCTCCCTGCGGGGCTGTCTACCCCAATAGCTCCTGCGGGGGAGATGTGGTCTGTTGAAACCGAATCGCCGAAAGCGGCCAAGACCCTCGCGTTTTCAATGGGCCCTAACTCGTCATAGCCGCGTTCCTCGAAGAATGGAGGCAGGTTGATATACGTGCTCTTCGTGTTCCAGCTGAAAAGTTCGCCTTCGAAACCAGAGACCTTGTTCCAGTAAGGATTGACCTCGTGTATCTCAGTGCCGTAATTCTTGACGAACATGCCCCTGTCTATGGCTTTCGCCCCGATCTCCTCTATCTCCGCGTTGGAGGGCCATATGTCCTTGAGGAAGACATCCCTGCCGTCACTGCCTTTGCCCAACGGCTCCCTGGTAAGGTCCCTAAGCACTGTCCCTGCAATCGCAAAGGCTATGAGAAGGGGTGGCGACATAAGGTAATTGGCGCGCACATCGCGGTGTATGCGCGCCTCGTAGTTCCTATTGCCTGACAGCACCGCAACAACGTCAAGGTTATTCTTGTTTATCGCATCGCTCTGCTTCTCTATGAGCGGACCGCTGTTTCCTATGCAGGTTATGCACCCGAACCCAACAAGCCCGTAGCCGAGCTCTTCAAGCGGCTTCATCAGCCCCGCTTTCTTCAAATAGTCAACAACTACTCTCGAACCAGGGCCAAAGCTCGTCTTCACCTTTCTTGTGTCCACCTTAAGTCCCTTCTCCACCGCCTTCCTTGCAAGTATGCCCGCACCTATCATTACCGAAGGATTGCTAGTATTTGTGCAACTTGTTATGGAGGATATCACAACGTCTCCGTCACTCAGCGTCGTTTCATATCCGTCGCTGTAGGCTAGTTTTACCGAATTTACCTCCCCATTTTTCCTATGCCCCTTCCTGATGCCCTCATGCGCTGCGAATCCTTCCGAAGACCATCGCGTGTAATCCTTTATACTCATCCTGCTCTCTCCATGCATTTCGCCAAGCAGGAATGACGATACAAAGTCCTCGCGTATCTTGCTTAGGGGCACTTCCTGCTTCGGCTGGCTCGGTCCTGAAACGCACGGTTCGATAGAAGCAAGGTCAACATCGACCACATCGCTGAAGTCCACTCCGTTATAATCTATGCCAAACATCTTCTGGGCCTTGAAATACGCCTTTACCAGAGCCACGTGCTCCGAATCCCTTCCGGTGGCCTTAAGGTACTTCAACGTTTCCTCATCCACAGGGAATATCGCAATGGTGGCTCCATACTCTGGGCACATATTGGAGAGAGTGGCCCTGTCGGGAACCGAGAGCTCCTTCACGCCTTCGCCGAAGAACTCGACAAACATGTTGACAACCCCCTTCTCTCTCAGCAACCTTGTCATGGTTAGGGCGAAGTCCGTGGCAGTGGCTCCCTCGCGCAACTTTCCATTCAGCCTAACACCCAGGACCTTTGGCATTGTGAGCGGCACGGGCTCTCCTAGCAGTGCCGCCTCCGCCTCAATGCCCCCCACGCCAAAACCTACAATGCCTATTGCGTCTATCATGGTTGTATGGGAGTCGGTTCCAACCAGGGTATCAGGAAAGGCAAGCGTCTTGTCGCCATGGGTCTTCAGTACAACGCATTTTGCTATGTGCTCCAAGTTCACCTGGTGGCATATTCCTGCAGAAGGAGGAAAGACGCGGAAGAACCTGAAGGCGTGATGCCCCCATTTCAGCAGCTTATACCTCTCCGTGTTGCGCTCCATCTCCATTTTCTGGTTTATCTCAAGAGCCTTTGGCGAATTGAAAGAGTCTACCTGCACAGAATGATCTATAACTAGGTCAACAGGTATGACGGGCTCTACCCTCTCAGGCGATTTTCCCCTTCTGAAGACATAATCGCGCATCGCGGCCATGTCCACCAGGGCCGGAACGCCGGTAAAGTCCTGCATCAGAATTCTCGATACCTTGAAAGGCACCTCTCTATCCTCTGGGCTTTTGGCCTTCCAGCCCGCAAGCGCGCGCACGTCATCCTCCGTTACGGATTTCCCGTCAAAATTCCTTGCCAGAGATTCAAGAACTATCCTTATGGAGAAAGGAAGCCTCTGGATTCTCCCAAACCCCTTCTTCTCAAGCGCATCAAGCGAGAAAAATGCAAATTTCATTCCGGAGGGGATGGCAAACTCGCGCAATATGCCAAAGTGGTCGTTGATTGGTGCATGCATGCCTTTCATAACCCGAATACCTGAATTGAAGCATATAACACTTTCTACCGCATGGGCTTCCAAAGAACCTTTAACTTTTAAATTCTTGCAGCGAGTCTATATTCGGTGAGCATGCTTGGAATGAAAGCGCAAAGCGCAATGGAATACCTGATGACCTACAGCTGGGCAATAGTTGTGATAGCGATAGTCGTAGGCGTGCTATACTACTTCGGCATCTTCAATCCGATTACATTCGCTGCAAAGGCCCCGCCTGGAGCATGCCAGGTCTACAGACCAAATGGCGCAGGCACGAGCACATTCGTCAACTTTCAGGGGGCGTGCAACAACCAGATTCCGGAATTTGTTGCAGAATTCAACGGCCAGAGCAGCTATGTCCAGGTTCCCTACTCCCCAAGCCTGAACCCGGCCCAATACAGCGCGTCAGCGTGGATTTATGTGACCGGGGGAAACGGGAACTATAGGAGCCCCATCACTTCAAGAGCGTTACTCTCAGGCAATACGTACGGCTACATAATATACGCGACATCTTCAAACCAATGGTCAACATCGACGGGCGCGTTAGGAGGATGGGACACCATAACCACGAACAATCAGATAACATTGGATAATTGGACTATGGTAACCGCAACATACAACGGAGCCATGCTCAACCTATACATAAACGGCCAGCTAGCAGCGTCTGGCGGAGTTTCATATTACCCGAACTCAAATGCCCCGCTGCGAATAGGCGCAGGAGCAACAGAAACCACGCCTCCTGCATACTACCTTTACGGATCCGAATCGAATGTGCAGATATACAACACGTCGCTCTCGGCGAACGAGGTAGCGGCCCTATATTCAGAAGGGATAGGAGGAGACCCGCAAAACCTCCAGCATCTCGTGGGGTGGTGGCCACTCAACGGCAACCCATACGACTATAGCGGCAACGGCTACAACGGCACCGCAAACGCGATCATATATTCCGGGACATGGTACGTTAACTATGCCTACCCTTAGACACAACAGCCAGCCCGGAGAACATTTATTAAAAGGAGGCGAGAATATGTTGCGTGGTGAAAAAGTGACCGGAGAGCAGCCTGTCATAAACAGAGGCCTTGAAGGGGTATATTTTGCCGAGTCTGCAATATGCAAGGTGGACGGCCAGGCAGGCAAGCTCTACTACAGGGGCTATCCAATTGAGGCGTTGTGCCAGAACTCTTCCTATGAGGAGGTCTCGTACCTTCTGATATACGGAAAGCTGCCAACCCAGAAGGAATTCACGACTTTCCTGAAAACACTGTCAGACGAGCGCGAACTGCCTCCTGCCGCAGTCGAATTGATATCCAAGATTGCGGAAAAGGCGCACCCCATGGATACCTTGAGGACGGCCGTATCAATGCTCTCCTCATTCGATACAGAGGCATATGACAGCTCCCCCGGAGCAAATCTGAGGAAGAGCATCAGGCTCATAGCCAAGAGTGCCAGCATAGTCGCCGCTACTGGCAGGATAAGAAGCGGCGGCGGGTACATAAGCCCTGACCCAAAGCTCGGCCATATAGAGAATTTCCTCTACATGCTTACGGGAAAGAAGCCAACCGAGGAAGAGACAAACATACTCGACACGATGTTCATACTCCATGCGGAACACAGCTCAAATGCCTCTACATTCGGGGCCCTTGTAGCAGGCTCCACGCTTTCCGACATGTACGCATCCGTAACGGCCGGCATCGCGGTGCTGAAAGGGCCTCTGCATGGCGGCGCAGACGAGGCCGCGTTGCGCATGATGCGCAATATAGCAACGCCCGACAACACAGAGAAGTACATACAAGAGGCGCTTGCCGGCAAGCAGAAGATAATGGGGTTCGGGCACCGGGTCTACAAAACCTATGACCCCCGCGCAAGGATAGTCAGGAAATACCTCGAGGGGCTCCAGGCAAGCGACATAGAGGAGCTCGGAAGGCTGTCGCAGATTGCGCTTAGAGCTGAGAAGCTGATGATAGAAAAGTTGGGCGAATCAAAGGGAATATGGCCCAACATAGATTTCTTCGCAGGTCCGGTCTACACTTCCATAGGCATACCCATCGAGATATTCACTCCTATCTTCGCGGCAAGCAGGATGAGCGGGTGGTGCGCCCATCTCATTGAGTATTGGAAGGACAACCGAATCATCAGACCGCTTGAAGAGTATACCGGTCCTCTGGACGTGCCCTACGTTCCTATGGACCAGCGACAGTGACTAGCGCATCGATTCTACAACGGCGTCTGCGAATTCGGAAGTGCCTAAAGGCTTTACTTTCAAGGAGCCGGCAAGGTCCTTTGTTACCTTCTCCATCCTTATTGCCTTTGCCAAGGCCCCGCACACCCTGTCCGCAGCAGCATCCCATCCGATGTACCGGAGCATAAGGCAGCCTGCATGTACCTGGCCCATGGGGTTTGCAACATTCATGCCTGCATATTTGGGGGCCGTGCCGTGAACCGGCTCGAAGATCGCCCTTCCCTCCCCCACATCCGCGCTTCCAAGCACGCCAACATTCCCGACCAGCGCTCCTGCCGCATCCGATATATAATCCCCATTCAGGTTAGGCGCAAGTATGACGTCATAAGCTTCAGGCCTTGTTATTATCTGCTGGAACATGTTGTCTGCTATCCTGTCATTGACAAGTATCTTGCCTTTGGGAACCTTGCCGTTGTGCTTCCTGTTCACTTCCTCTTCTGTGACAACCTCGCTTCTGTAATCATATAATGCAGTCTCATATGCCCAATCGCGGAATGCGCCTTCCGTATACTTCATTATGTTTCCCTTGTGCATTATCGTGACCGATTTCCTTTTTTCTGCAATGGCATAGTCAAGCGCAGCCTTTGTGATCCTCACGGTCTTTGCCTTGCTTATCTGTTTTATTCCCAATCCCGCATCCTCTTCCAATTCAACATCAAGCTCCTTCTTTACAAGTCTTCGCAGCTTTATCGCGCCTGAACTCCTGTAAGACCATTCAACCCCTGTGTAAAGGTCGTCAGTGTTCTCCCTGAATATGACCATGTCAACCCTCTCGGGATTTTTCAACGGGCTCGGCACGCCGCCGAGGTGCTTTACCGGGCGTATGTTGGCATAAAGGTCAAGAGTGCTCCTCAAGAATACGTTTATAGACCTGAACCCGCTGCCCACAGGGGTCTCCAACGGGCCTTTGAAAAGGATTCCGGCATCCTTTATCTTCCGTATTGCCGTCTCAGGAATCCTGTTTCCGAATTTGCTCAGCGCCTTGCTGCCAAGGAAAATCTCCTCCCAGACTATCTCTTTCCTGGGTCCATAAGCCCGTTTTACCCCCGCGTTCAATACCTTCATCGCAGCGGACACAATCTCCGGACCTATCCCATCGCCCTCTGCGTAGAGAACATGTCGCGAGTCGCTTCCCATGATGGTTTTGCAAGAGGAAAGGTTTTAACCCTACCCTCCAGGTAAGTCGCCTGACGCAGCCTAGGTTTATATTCCTGCAAGAAACCTATACTCGTGAGAAAATGGAAGCGCAAAGGCTCCAGGCTGCGATGGAGTATCTTACTACCTATGGCTGGGCCATACTCATCATAGCGTTAGTAGTCGCTGTGCTTTATTCCCTAGGGGTATTCAACCCCTACAACTTCGTCGCGAAGGCAACCCCCGGCTCATGCATCATCTCAAGACCATACGGCCCAAACACCACTGCATACATGGCGCTGCAAGGCGCATGCAACAACGACATACCACAATTCGTAGCCCAACTAAGCGGGTCAGGCAGCGACATAATGTTCAACAGCCTTAATCTCCAATCAAATGCGTTTACAATCACGGCGTGGATAATGTATACTGGCAACGCGGCAGGCCTTTCGCCACTCATATCATTCAGCGGCAATCAGGAGCCATCTCTCGACGTACCATGGTCTTCAGGCGAGAGTCTGATCTACCTTGGAGGCAGCAACTACCGCTATTTCTCCACGCCTACGGTGACAAACGGCGCGTGGCACCAAATAGCATTCGTAGTAACCGGTTATGGCCAAAACGACATAGCCAATTCCCTAATATACGTGGACGGAGCAGCACAGACCGGAGTAGGAGTGGCAGAGTCCGGCCTGCCTTTATCAAGGAACCCACCGCTCTACATAGGATATGCAAACACGCGCTACTTTACCGGGTCAATATCAAATGTCCAGATATACAACGCCTCCCTGAACGCAAATGCCATCGGAGCCCTCTACCGTGAGGGTATTGGAGGCGTACCTGTTGACTTGCAGAATCTCGTCGCATGGTACACGCTCAACACCAACGCCAACGATTCATCGGGCAACCAGTTCAACGGAGCCGCAACAAATGTCAAGTACACGAGCAGCTGGTACAACGGTTACACAGCTCCGTGAATCCACCGCAAGGTATTAATTGAGGTGCTCTCAAGTACTATCGAGTGCCAAGGCACCAGCTGGTTTAATGTACAGCGAAGAGACAACAAAGCTCCTTGAGGAAAAGCGGATTAAAGTATGGGATAACGTCCGCATCTCAAAAGGCAAGGAAGCGTACGAAGGCATACTAATGCCCAGGACAGAGGCCGGGGATGCGAATATCCTGGTTCTCAAGCAGAAGGACGGCTACAACATCGGAATAGGGGTTAGCGGCGCGAAAATAGAGAAGATCGCATCCGCCGAGCCGATGCACGAGCCAACAGCGCCTATAAGAAGCGCAAGCAAAAACCTGCCAAAAGTGGCGCTGCTATATACTGGAGGCACGATAGGCAACAAGGTCGATTACAAGACAGGAGGAGTGTACGCACTCACAAAACCCGAAGAGCTGCTTTACGAAGTTCCCGAACTCTCATCCATAGCAGACGTATCGCCGGAGAAGATAGCGAGCATAGCCAGCGAGGATATGGGCGCAGGCATATGGGGGAAGATTGGCGATGCCGCGGCAAAGGCGCTCAACAACGATTCCAAAGGAGTCATAGTGACCATGGGCACAGACACAATGCATTATGCGTCTGCGGCTCTCAGCTTCATGCTGCAGGGTCTCAATGCGCCTGTAGTTGTCACTGGCGCGCAAAGGAGCTCCGACAGGGGGTCAAGCGACGCCTTCCAGAATCTTATCTGTTCTGCCCACATAGCATCGAAATCCGACATAGCGGAGGTAGGCATATGCATGCATGCTAAGAGCTCGGATGGCAGGTGCGCGTTCATCAGGGGAACAAAGGCAAGGAAGATGCACACTTCCAGGAGAGACGCGTTCAGGGCAATAGACTCAAAGCCCATGGCTTTTGTAGACATGAACGGAAGCATAAGCTACAGCGGCGAATACAAAAAGAGAGAAGGAAACGGAAAGGTCAAGGCCGTGACAAAATTCGAGAAGGGGGTGGCATTGGTTAAGGCATACCCCGAGGCGGATCCTGGAATAATCGATTATTACTGCGGCAAGGGCTACAAAGGCATCATTATAGAAGGGACAGGACTGGGGCATGCCCCGAATCTCACAGAATCAGAAGAGCAGTCATGGCTTCCGGAAATAACAGAAGCGATAGAAAACGGGATGATAATAGGAATGACGTCGCAATGCCTCTATGGGAGAGTGAACCCAAATGTATACAGGACTCTGAGGATGATCTCAAAGGCGGGAGTGGTTTATTGCGAGGACATGCTTCCTGAAGTCGCATATGTAAAGCTGAGATGGCTGCTCGGAAATTATCCCAGGGAGAAGGCAAGGGAGATGCTGGCAAAGAACCTTGCGGGAGAGATAACCAAGAGGACGGAGTACGAAGACGACTTCATAGAGGAATGAGGCTATTCCATGACCGGGAAAGAGCAGGAGTACAAGGAAATAGGCTTTATGTGCGGCCTTGAGATACACCAAAGACTTGGCACGGCGGAGAAACTCTTCTGCTCGTGCACAGCATCTCTTCCGGGCCCCGAAGAAAGGGGGGGTGCGGTAGTAAGGAGATATCAAAAGGCCGTTGCCGGAGAATTGGGCATAGTGGACAGGGCAGCCAAGTTCGAGGAAGAGAAGAAAAGGGAGTTCATATACAGGATAAACGGGCAGCATGCATGCCTTGTCGACCTTGACGAAGAGCCTCCGCACGGCATGAATCGTGAGGCCCTCTCAATAGCGCTTTCAATAGCGGAGAGCCTGCACATGACTTTGCCCCAGGAAATACAGCCGATGCGCAAGCAGGTGGTTGACGGCAGCAATCCGAGCGGATTCCAAAGGACCACAAAAATAGGCATGAACGGTTCCCTCGAAGCAAACGGCCACAAAATAAACATACTCTCCATGTTCCTTGAAGAGGAATCCGCAGGCATAGAAGCAGGCGGGTCGGCAGAGACCATATACGATACAAGCAGGATAGGCATACCCCTGATAGAGATAGACACGGATCCGTACCTTGCCTCGCCCAAAGAGGCAAAGGAAGTGGCGCTCAAACTCGGCACTATACTAAGGCTAACCGGAAAGGTGCAAAGGGGCATAGGTTCCATAAGACAGGACGTAAATGTATCGATAAAAGGCGGAGCGCGTGTAGAAATCAAGGGTCTTCAAGACCTCGATTCCCTTGACAAGTACATCGAGAATGAGGTAATGAGGCAGCAGAAACTGATCGAGATAAAGAAGGAACTCGGCGCAAGGAAAGATGTCAGGATTGGAGAAGTAAAAGATCTCACGGCAACATTGAAAGGCACAAAAGTGAAAATAATAAACAATGCATTGAGTCAGGGAGGCGTAGCCATCGGATTTGCACTCCATGGATTCAAAGGAATTGTAGGCAGGGAAATAAATCCCGACAGGAGGCTCGGCAGCGAGATAAGCGATTACGCAAAGACGGGAGGAGTCAACGGCATAATACACAGCGACGAAAATCTCGACGGATATGGGTTCGCTGCTGAAGAAAAAGAAGCGATAGGAAAGGGTCTGAAGACAGGCAAGGAAGACGCATTCATACTCATTGCAGGAAAGGCAAATGCCGCATCAACCGCAGCGAAGTTCGCCATAGCCCGGGCAAAAGCCGCAATTGAGGTTGGCGTGCAGCTGGAGACGCGCGGAACGATAAACAACAACCTCTTCACAACAAGGTTCCTAAGGCCTCTTCCAGGAGGATCAAGAATGTATCCCGAAACTGACGCAAGCCCGATAGGGATAACTGCCGACATGCTGAAGGAAGCTGAGGCAAACTCCCCCGATATGGAGAAGACCAGGTCGCGCCTGAAGAATGAGGTAAAGAGCGACCTGATTGTGGAGCAACTCCTTGTATCGCCACGCCTGCAGCTCTATAACGAGATAACTTCGGCAAGCAAGGCAGACAAGGCATTCGTTGCGAATACGCTGTTGCAAAAATTCACTGAGCTGAGAAGATCCAATTTCAATGCAGATGCAATCAGCAGCAGGAGGCTCATCGAGGTCTTCGATACCTACGAATCCGGGAAGATAACAAAGAACGCCGTCGAAGAGCTTCTGAAGTCATTGTCTTCAAAAGACGCCCAGGTCGCTATGCTGATAAAGCAGCATGATCTGGCAAAACTCGCCGGAAGCGCGCTCAAGAAGCTGGTTGACGAGACAACCAAAACATCCGGAAACATCAATAAAGCCGAAGTAATAAGGTTAATAATGTCAAAGCACAGGCTAAACGTGGACGGAGAGGAGCTGAATGAGATGTTGAAATAGGTGAGAGAATGAAATACGAGATTATAGGAGCGGATCTGCAGTCGCTGAAGATAGACCTTGGCGTCAACGAGGCCGTGTATGCCGATTCCGGCACGCTGATCAGCAAGGCCGAGACGGTGATAATGACCCCAAAGATGGTGGGAGGGCTGATGGGCCTGCTGAAAAGGGAAGCCACAGGCGCTACCGGCTTCCTAACCGAATTCAGGGCAAAGGAAGGCCCGGGGCATATGCAGGTTGCAGGGGTCTTCCCAGGCAAGATAGTTCCCATAGACCTTGGACCAAATGACAAATTCGTTGCGGAGCGAAGCGCATTCCTCTGCGCAGAGGAAACCGTGAAATTCAACATACACATAACCAACTTTGCGGCCGGAATGTTTGGAGGAACAGGATTCGTGCTCCAGGAGTTCGCGGGCCCCGGGCGCGTCTACATACACGTGACAGGGGATATGATAGAGCATGATCTTGACGGAACCACCGCGGTCGAGGTAGACCCTACGCACGTCGCAGGCTTTGACGGAACCCTAAGCTACAAAATAAGGTTTGTAGACAACATCAATACGGCCATGTTCGGCGGAGTAGGCCTGTTCCTCGCAACGTACACGGGCAAAGGCAGGCTGATAACACAGACAATCTCGAGGTACAAGCTTGCCGCGGAGATATACGCTGAAGGGCAGCAGGCCCTAAAAGGCAAGCGTTGAAGTGGGCAGATGCCAAGGAACAGAATAGTTTACAAGTGCAAGGTATTCAAGGTAGGGGTAAAGAGGCTCGCATTTCCAGAGGGCAAGCTCGACTACAGCACTATAATTGTGGGGGACACGGCGGCAGTGGTGCCTATTCTCGATGACGGCAGGATTCTCCTCGAATCCATTTACCGCAACACGATAGACAAATGGCTTTACGAACTGCCTGCAGGCCACGTCGACAAAGGCGAATCGCCTCAAACATGCGCAGCAAGGGAACTCGCGGAAGAGACCGGATACACTGCCCGAAGCGTAAAGCCCCTATTCGCTGCACCGACCTCGTCAGGCATAAGCAACGAGATACTCCATGTCTTCGTGGCAACAGGACTCACTAAAGGAAAGGCGAACCGGGAAATATCCGAGCAGATAAGGCTGCGCCCGATGACCCTGTCCAAGGCCCTCAAAATCGCCAAATCGAACAAGGGCATGGACATGAAGACCATTGCGGGACTACTTTTCTATTCCAAATACATAGCAAAATAACAAGGCTGCACCCAAGTCTTGCTGTTGGAAAATAAGTTTAATAAGCAGGAAGTGCATAATTCTACAAGGTCATCAGATGAGAGAGGTCACTAGGCACAGGCCGCTGCAGGAACTCAGGTCTGCGGTGCTGGAAGCCTCGCGAAGGGCATCGAGGCCTACGGATTCTGTGCAGCAGCGTGTATTTATCTCATACCTGCAGCTTACGCGCGCCGTGTTTGATGCGCACGCGCCTGGAGGAGGAACTATCAGCATTGACCCGAATGCGCTCTTCCCACTGCATGACCTTAATTCATATAAGCTGGACGCATTGCGCAGACTCAAGCGCGGGGAGTTCATGCGCCTTCTCCAGCCTACGAGAATCGAGCCCATACGCGTGAACGGATACCAATTCAGGGACGGAAGCCTTTCATACGAAATCTCCAACGGCCACCATCGCGTTCACGTAAGTGCCGCTGACTACGGCATTGCCAGCGTGGGCGCCAAGGTGCTAAGCATCTACCCGAAGTTACCACCAATGGCATACGCTATAGCCTCAGGGGAAATGGTTGAGGAGCTTGCTGAACACAGCAACTTCGGACAGTTTGTGGGAGAAGCGGTGTGGGTCCTGACAGAATCAGGAGCTATGTTCCTTGGGCCACGCAAGGAGCCCATAGATAAGATGCTACTGGCAGAGTTGCTGCTTGCAAGGGGAGCTGACACAGTGCTGGTGTAAAGCCTAATTTTGCTGAAAAAGAGTGCGAGTGCCGGGATTTGGACCCGGGTTCTTGCCTTGGCAAGGCAAAGTCCTACCAGGCTAGACTAC